>JAHHRR010000021.1 GCA_020025655.1 Oscillospiraceae bacterium | reverse complement strand
CTCTTCCAAAGACAATTCTCTATAACCTGAACCCCAACGACAATATGGTGCTTTCGACTATGGCGGGCAACTTTGCACCTAAAGTGCAGTACGGAGCTGCATGGTGGTTTAATGACCAGCTCCGTGGCATGAGAGCACAGATAGATGAGCTCATGGAGACAAACGCTCTTTCTGCTTCTGTGGGTATGCTTACAGACTCACGCTCCTTTACTTCATTTGTGCGGCATGAATATTTCCGCCGCATACTTTGCGCAAAGCTCGGCGAGCTGGTAGAGGATGGTCTGTATCCTACTGATATTAAGACACTCGGAGGCATAGTTTCCGATGTATGCTACAATAATGCTGTGCGCTTCTTTTCAAAAGATTAAATCCTAACTGCCAATTAAACTGGTGGTTTGATTTGTAGTGAAATAAAACGGGAGACTGATACTTCTTGTATCAGTCTCCCGTTTGCTGTTATTATATTATAATAGTAGGAACAGCGAGATGCTGCGCTGAAATACCCCGGTATATACTGCCGCTACAATATAAAAGCTGAACTGAAACTCGGAATCATCTTCGTTTATAGCTGAGGGCTGTTAAGCTCATCTAATATATCGCAGATGTCATTCAGTGAATCCGCTGCTGCAAAACAGCGTGAAAGTGTCTCAGCGTCAGGCTTGTCCAGATCTGGAATTATAATCGGCAGACAGCCCGCTCTGAAAGCAGACTCTATGCCTGCCGGAGAATCCTCCAGAGCAAGGCACTGGGCAGGCGGAACGTCGATTTTTGATGCTCCGTACAAATAAATGTCAGGTTCGGGCTTTCCGTGTGCAACTTCTTTACTGCTGCATATAGCATCAAATCTGTCATACAGCCCCAAGGGGCTCAGATGTGCCTTAACTCTGCCAAGCGGCGATGATGTGGCTATTGCACAGGGAATGCGGCGGGTGTGTATATAATCGAGTAGCTCATATATGCCCTGTTTCGGCTCTACACCGTTTTTCTCAACATATGCATCCATACGCTGTATTCTAATATCACGAGCTGTATCGTAATCTATTCCCGGCCCGAAAAGTTCATCAAGGTAGACCTGAGCGCAGGCTTTGCTAAGGCTTCTCATTCCCAATGCCTGCTCATTGCTCATGTGATAACCCATGACCTCAAATGCTTCTATCCAGAATCGCTTATACAGAATTTCACTGTTAAGCACCAGACCGTCCATATCGAATAAAACGCCTTTTATCTGCCGTTTAAGTTCAGGCTTTAGAATTTTATATGCCATAGTTTCCTCGACCGGATGATTTGCGGTCGCCTCCATAACTTTGTTAATTATATTTATTATACCATACAGAAGTCTTGCTGATAAAGCATTTGCCTGTCATACTAATTAAGTTTTCACGATAACAGCACCAAACGGGGTTAGCGCAAGTTTTGCCATTTTGAAACACTGCTTACCAAATGGAATTCCGACAATGGTAATACACAGTAATAAGCCGTTTACCAGTGCGGACAATGCCAGCGGAATGCCGCTGAAAATCACCCAGAAAATATTAGCAATTACTGAAAGCGTGCCGCCGCCATACTGAATTTCTTTTCCAAACGGGAAAAATGCAAGAGAGGCCATTTTAAAGCACTGTCGTCCGATTGGAATTCCGACAATGGTGATGCTCCATAAAACGCCTGCAAGTGTCCATGATAGACCCTGCCATAAACCGCCGAAGATAAACCAGAGAATGTTTCCCAAAATACTCATCTTGAAATTACTCCTTTATTATAGTAACGGTGTACCTTTAAAATTACATAAATTTAATTACATTATACCATGGGTTTCAGATACAACAATAAAAAAATTGTAAAGCCTTTGCTTAGAGCTAAAAGCTGCAAGCTGCGTATGAATATTCATTTTTTATATAGACTTATGTTTCTTGATATGATATATTTTGGAAAAACAAATATAAGAGACAATATTTAAAACAGAAAGGCAAGGTGAAAATTATTAAGAAGGTAAAACGGATATTTGCTGCACTTCTTGCAGTGACGGCAGCTTTAACAGGGGTTCTTACTCTGTCGGCCTGTGGTATGGATGAAGAAGATAGGCAGGCTTACCAAGAGGTTTTGGCTCTGGCACTGAAAGAACACGGTGAAGATGACTGGGTGAGTACAGGTGAATGTTGCAGCTGGGGTATGGAAACACCCAATTACTATGATCAGTACAATTTCTACATTGATGAAGCTGATTATAATGACTACAAGGATTACTGGCTGGAAGATGTTCCAAAAGAAAAATACAGAGAAGGACTTAATGAGGATCTATGGTACACAGGCGACCTTGTCCAGCACTGTATAAATATTTACAAGCTTAATTATAGTGAAAATGAAGACTATATGGGCGTAAAACTTAAGAAAAATACGAATTATTACCTTGTTTCAGTTTATGACAGGGCCGTATATTATGAATATATTCACCGATTTGAGGATGCAGATAACTTCTTCAGAAGCAGTAACTTTAATATCGATGAATATAGCTGTACCGCTAAAGTGTTTTATCATAAGGAGAAAGACCGCTGGATAGCGGAAGAAATCGGCGGAGAAAGCAAAACTTAGTTATAATACCCGATAATAAAATTAAAAGGGCAGCATCGGAAATTTTCCGGTGCTGCCCTTTTACATATCCGCTTATCTGCGGGGGGACGTACAGAAAACGGCTTAAGTGTGCGATTTGCCTATATAAAGTGTCATGCTTCAGCTTTATTTAATGCTTGCAGGGATAGCCATTGCCATTTTTACATTGATTCTGTCCCCATGAAAATTATGGTATCCCGCTGCATTGTTGCTGCTGGAGAGCAGCGTTTGTAAACTAAAACTGGCTGATATTAAACTTTACATTTCTTTATACAGCATATGGAAGCAAAAATACAATATCACATGACTATATTGCACAATTATGACTTGAAAAAATAAACAGTAAAATGCAGTGGAACACCAATATAATGCCTGCTTTTTCGTGGTTACACAGAAGCATCAAGAGCTTGTTTACAACATCAAATAAACTGTGCTGACACCGCTTTATGGAGCGGTAATGCTGAAAACAGCCTGTACGAGTCAAAATGCAGAAAGGGTGTTTGGTTTTGAATAATGTTACAAATCGCAGCAAAGCTATTGTCAAATTTATGGCAATATGCCGAGCTACTTCCATGTTTGGAGTAATTTTTTACATTTTTTCGTAAAATTCTTTTACAGATCTGCTTTCTGCTCTGCACTTAAACTGATGCATATTTACCAAAAACAGATCAAAATTTTACTTAAAATAAGGGCATGACAAATCAGCTCACATAACAGAAAACTTGTATGTATGTGTTATTAAAGGATTGGTAATGCCTTCACCATTTTATCATGTGATATTTTTTCTCACTATTTATGTCAAAAAAGCACAACAATTTAATTGCAAGGGTCTGTCAATAATCAACAAAACAATTATAGCAAGATTATATAACTATAACGAAAATTCGTTTAGCCTACTTGTGCATCTTGATTTGTTATAACTTGTATTGTATTGTATTGTCATACGAGAAAAGGAGAATGCCCAATGGAAATAGGAAAAGGAAGTGCAACTCCACTGTACGAACAGATTACCTGCTATGTCAGAGAATCGATACAGTCTGGAGAATATAAACCTGGGGAACTTCTTCCCAGTGAGGCTGATTTTCAGCAGTACTTTGGTGTCAGCAGAATAACAGTTCGACGGGCACTAAAGCTTCTTTGCGAGGAAGGTGTTCTGCGCAGTGTTCAGGGTAAAGGCACATATGTAAACGAACTTTACACCAAGGACTGGAGCTTAATGCGTAGTTTTTCTCGGGATGTTATTGCTCAGGGACATATTCCTTCTACGAGGATGATTCATTTCAAAAATATAAAGGCGGACAGGTTCGTTGCGGATATGCTTGAGGTGGAAGAAGGCACCGAGGTGTATGCGCTGAAGAGACTGAGATACATCGACGAAGCTCCTTTCTGGGTTACAACGTCATATATACTCAGCAGTCGTGCTCCGGGACTGACTCAGGATTATTTTTCAAAGAAAGGTTCTGCACAGTCCATTTTCTTTGTTCTTCATACTGACTTCGGTATAGAGTTCAACAAGTACAAAGAGGTAAAGCCGCCCGAAAAGATAGATGCGCATGACAGCGAACTGCTGCAAAGCGACTACTTCGCCCTGCGTACTAAAGCATCTCTTTATAGAGATACAAACGATGTTCCGATAGTTTACGAACACACTGTTTTAATAAGCAACGAACAAAGCTGAACCAGAAAGGATATGAGCATTTGATGAAATTAGGAATTCACCTTTCCAGTTATACCGAAATATGGGAAGACACAGGTCTTGATTACATATCTCACGCAGCAGAGGCTGGATACGATGGTGTTGAGCTGCCGATTATGTTCCCTGACAGCTATGATATGCAGCTTGCAAAATCCCTTCTCAGACAGTACGGCCTGCAGTGCAGCTGCGGCACAGGCGCAAACCCTGACGAAGATCCGTCTTCCGAAGATCCGGAGATAAGAGCAAAAGGTCTGCATAGACTGAAAAAATGTATTGAGATATGCAACTATCTTGAAAGCGACGGTCTGGGCGGTGTTCTTTACGCTCCGTGGATGCAGCTAAAAAACCGTAAGGCTGCTTCGGAGAATTATAAATGGGCAGCAGACAGCCTTTATCAGGCCGGAGAGTATGGAAAATCTCACGGTGTAACAATATCCCTGGAGATGCTCAATAGATATGAAGGTTATATGATAAACACAGTTGAGGATGGCAAACAATTCCTCAAATCCATAGACCATGAAAACGTAAAGCTTCACTATGACACATTTCACTCCTACATCGAGGAGAGTGACCCGATACAGGCAATAAGAGATGCAGGCTCGCTGATCGGTCATGTTCACCTCTGCGATAACAACAGAGCAGCTCCCGGTACCGGTAATGTTGACTGGGTCGGCACAATGCAGGCTCTCAAAGAAATAAATTACAACAGATGGATTACAGTAGAAAATTTTGTCCTTCCCAACTGCGAAATCGGTGATGCTGTATGTATCTGGCAGGGTGGCAGGGACAGATATAAAAATGCAGAAGAAGGCTGCAAATTCATCAGGAATCTGATGTGAGGTAGATAAAAATGACAATAACTAACGAAAATGCTAAAAGCTTTTTAAAGCTTATATGTGATACATTTGAAGACCGCAAGTATGAGCTTTCAAGCTACGATGCTGTTATCGGCGATGGTGACCACGGTTTTTCTGTGGCAAGAGGCTGCAATGGCGGTATGCTGGCAGTCGAAAATGCCGAAAGCGGATGCAGCGCAAGTACTCTTATTTCCCTTTTCGGACGTGAGCTTACCAAGACTATCGGCGGTGCAATAGGTCCCCTGTTCGGAAGTGTTTTCACTCAGCTGGGTAAGGCACTTAAAGACAGCAGCGAGATGAGCCTTAGTATGCTTACATCCGGTATTTCCGAAGCCGGACGCATGATAACAGAGCTGGGCGGAGCAAAGCCCGGTGATAAAACAATGGTTGATGCAATCGTTCCCACTGTTAACTCCCTTAAAGCCTCTGAGGCTGAGGGAAAGTCCCTTGAGCTGGCGATTATTGATGCAGTTGCTGCCTGCGAAGAAGGTGTACTCAGCACCATACCTCTTATTGCAAAGCGTGGCCGCTCCAAATATCTGCAGGAAAAAGCAATCGGCCATCAGGATGCAGGCGCAAGCTCCTTCATGTATGTTATGAAATGCCTCCGCAGCTTTATTTGCGAAAAGCCATTGATCTGGGATGGAGACAAGTTTGCAGAAAAGAACGCCGAAGTTCTTGAAAGCAAAAAAGAAGGCAAAAAGACCTTCCGCAGTAAAAAGTTTTATAACAGCACAGAGACAATAGTAGAAGATACTGTTTCTGCCTTTTGCTCTGTGTATTCAGACCGTGTAAGAAAAGTTCCGGGCGAATCTGTTGTTGTCCGCCGCAAACTAAATCCCGGCAAGGTCGGCGTAATAATCGGAAACGGCTCCGGCCATGAGCCTGCTTGCATTGGTTTTGTTGGCAAAAATGCTCTTACCGCCAATGCCTATGGCAATATTTTTGCTGCAGCCGGTCCTAACACCATTCTCTCAGCTATAAAAGAAACCGATACCGGCGCAGGTGTTGTACTTCTCATTTCCAACCATGCCGGTGATATCCTGAATGCAAAGGTTGCAGAATCCTGGGCAGCAGAAGACGGTCACCGTGTAATAAGCGTGCCTCTTTATGACGATGTTCTTTCTGCTCCCAAAGACAAGCCCCAGGAAAGACGTGGTACCGCCGGCACATTCTTCTCATACAGAATGGTCGGTGCTTATGCAGAGCAGGGACACACAATAGAGGAAGTTGCTAAAAAGGCTGAGGAAATCAGAGATAACACCAGAACTGTCATGGTTGCAAGTGTTCCCGGCACCTCCCCTATCAGCGGTGAGCCTACTTTTGAGATTGCCGATGATGAATATGATCTGGGCATCGGCGTCCACGGCGAAGCATCTGCAAGCAGTATAAAGGTCTGCCCTGCCAGCGAACTTGCACCTAAAATGTGCGACATCCTGCTGGAAGACGGTGAATATAAAGCCGGTGAAGAGCTGATTGTACTTGTAAACGGCTGTGGTCAGACGACTTACGGTGAGCTTATGATATTCTATGGTGAAGTTGAGAAGTACCTTAACAGCCGTGGTATTTCTGTATTCAAGCCTGCTGTCGGTACCTTCATTACAACTCAGGAAATGGGCGGAATATCTCTTGCGTTTACAAGAGCCACTGAGGAGCAGAAGGTTCTCTGGACAAGCGATACTGATGCACCTGCTTTCCCCCGCTGGATTTGATCGGAGGAAAATGTGAAGAAACTTACTATGTCACAGCTTCTGGCGGAAGCTGAAAAGAATAACTGCGCCATAGCAGCAATTAACGTGAGCAATATGGAAACAATTACCGCAGTTCTTACTGCGGCTGACCGCTGCAAAGCTCCGGTAATTCTACAGCTCTCCCCTCTTCAGTGCAATGCGCAGAATATTAGTTATAAGCAGATTGCAGATATTACAGAGCTTATTGCTGAACGCTTTGAGCATGGTGCCTACACTCTCCATCAGGACCACGGCGGAAGCTATGAGGACTGTGTATCTGCTCTGAACGATGGTTTTGCCTCCATTATGTATGACGGAGCTGCATTGAGCTATGATGAAAATATAGCTAATACTGAAAAGGTTCGTGCTATCGGAAATGACTTTTTCCTTGAAGCCGAACTGGGCGTGCTCTCGGCAGAATGCGGCGAACAGGGAAAGATTGATGACAGCGCCTATACAAAGCCTGAGCTTGTACCAGAATTTATTGAGCGTACAAAGGCAGATTCTCTGGCGGTTTCCATAGGAAATGCCCACGGCATATATAAACGCAAGCCTAAACTCCGTTTCGATATTCTCGATAAGATTCACGAGCTGTGCAGTGTTCCTCTTGTGCTGCACGGAGCATCAGGTATTCCTGATGAGGATATTCGCTGTGCAATTTCAAAGGGTATCAGAAAGATTAACTTCTTCACCGAATTAGACAAAGCGTTTATGTCCGCATTTCTTGAAGAAGGCAGAAAAGGCGTTTACATGATGTTTGCTGCAAATGCTGCACAAACTGCAATGACCGAAAAGGCTGCAGAACTCATTGAATTATGTACGGAGGGCAAAATCATATGCTGAAATTAGGAATAATGTCCATCGGATTTCCAAACTTTCGAGTGGACATTGCACAAAAGAATTTTGACAATTCACTTTCCCTCTTTGATGATCTGGATGTAGAGCGTGTTGTTGAAGAGAAAGTTCTTATAAGCGAGGATGAAATCATCGCAGCAGCCGATAGAATGAGAGCCAGCTGCATCGATGCTCTGCTTATAGAGATAGGTACATACAGCTTTGGCTCCGTTATTCAGGGTGTTTTAGAGCGACTGAAAGGCGTTCATATTATACTCTGGGGTGTGCGTGAGCCCATTGCCGATCCAGATAAGGCAATCCCTCTTAACTCACTTTGCGCTTTAAATATGTACGGCAGCTTTTTTAAGCGTATTAACTTTACAGATTACAGCTATTGCTACGGCGATGCTGATGAAGAAGAAACGGTCTCCAGACTGAGAGCCATTATCAAAGCTCTTAACCTTGGTAAGAAGCTCCATTCCGGCCGTATAGCTGTTGTAGGCGGCAGGGTTCCGGGATTTTATCTTTCCAATGTGGATGAGCTTCGGTTTCGCTCTCTTATCGGCCCTGAGATTATAAATTATTCTCTTGCATCTCTCATCGCAGATGCAGACAAACTCTCAGATGAAGAGGTTCGGGAAGACATGAAAGGCTTTGCCGGCTGCTGCACCATAACTGCCGATGAGGACTGCGTTGAGCGTTCCAGCAGAATTTATCTTGCGCTTAAAAACTTCGCAGAGGCAAACAAAATAAACGGTTTTGCACTTCGCTGCTGGCCTGAGCTTCAGGAACTGTATAACATTTCAGCCTGCGGAATTATTGCAAGAATGAACCAGAACGGCCTTTATGTTTCATGTGAAGGTGATGTGCCCGGTCTTGCCACTATGATGATTCTGTCGGAGTTCTCCGAAAATCCGGTTATGCTGGTTGATCTCGTGAATGTTTCCAAAGAAGGCATCGTTAAGGTCTGGCATTGCGGATGCGGTTCACCTGCTCTTGCAGGCACCGAGCCTAAGTTTGAAAGCCATCCCACTATGACTTCATGTCCCGGTCTTGCAACTTCGTTTGCACTGAAAACCGGCCATATTTCACTCTGCAAGCTCAGTGAGGATACGCAGTACAGAATACTCATCATGGACGGCGAATGTATTGAGCCTGACAGGCAGGTAAGAGGAAATCAGGGTGATCTTAAATTTGATTTCTCAGCAGAAGCCATGCTTGACACTATCATGCGTGAGGGCATCGAACACCACTATTGTCTTGCATACAATACTGACTTTGAGAGTCTTAGACAGTATTGCAGAATTTTTGGAATAAGAGAAATAAAAATAGAAAGCGGAGATTAAAAAATGATAAAAGACCTACTTGATATCGAAAAGATTGAGTTTGATGTTCATGCTGAGGACTGGAAAGATGCTCTCAGAAAAGCAGGACGCTATCTGGTAGAGCAGGGCAAGATTGATCAGCAGTACGTTGAAAACGCAATCGATGCCTGTGTTGAGCGCGGACCTTATATTGTAATAATGCCCGGCGTTGCATTCGGTCATGCAAGACCTGATGAGAGCGTGCATGAGCAGTGCCTTCACATGATCCGTCTCGATGAGCCTGTTAATTTCGGCAGCGAGTACAACGATCCTGTACGTATAGTATTTATGTTCGCATCTGAAAGCTCCGGCGGTCATCTTACTGTAATGCGCAGCATTGCAAAGATGCTGGTAGAGCCCGAAAATGTAGAACTTTTAATAAACGGTACGGATAAAGATAAAATCCGTAAGTTATTAGCCTCATATTAAGAAAGGAGAAATAAAAATGGGTAAAATTAAAATTCTTGCAGTCTGTGGATTCGGTGTAGGTACAAGCCTTATGCTTAGAATGAACATCGAACGTGTAACTAAGGAGCTTGGAGTTGACGCTGACGTTGAGAACGTAGACGTTACTTCCCTGACCGGCTCCCGTGCCGACATGATCATGACCTCAGCAGAACTCGCAGGCGACATTGAAGGCAAAATTGATGCACCTGTCATTGTCGTCAACAACTTCATGAGCCTTAGCGAAATCAAAGAAAAAATCCAGAAACAGCTCGGCATCTAAAACAAGTAAGACACTTTGAAGGGAGAAAAGAAATGAGCTTTTTCAATTACTTAGGATCAAACTTCTTTAAGCAGCCCCCTCTGTTTATGGGCTTTTTAGCAATGGTAGGCCTTATCCTTCTTAAAAAGGATTTTGGCTCAGTAGTAAAAGGTACTGCGAAAACCATTATGGGTACCATTATTCTGTTTGTCGGTGTTAACTTTATTACCACCGCAGCAAGTCCTCTTGCAACTGCTTTCGGAACTCTCTACAACCTTCCCGAAGCTTCAACCTTCGACGGAAGTCTCTGTTGGAATGTTCTCGGTCAGTATGGTTCTGAGATTGGCCTGACCCTGCTTATTGCATTCATCATTAACCTTCTCGTTGCAAAGTTCACCCCCATCAAGAACATCTTCCTTACCGGACATATCTTCTTCTGGATGTCCTATCTGGCAGTCGGTGCAGCCGTTCAGGCTGGTCTTCACGGTGTGGGACTTATTGCTTTCTCTTCCATTGCACTTTCCATCTACATAATCTTTGTTCCTGCACTTATGCGTCCTCTGGTTCGCAATGTTACCGGCAGTGATGACTTTACCATCGGCCACACCGCAAGTATCTTCTGTTTTATCGGTGCCGGCGTCGGTAAGCTGTGCAAGAAGGCAAACAGCAAATCCACTGAAGATATGAAGCTGCCTAAGGCATTTGAGTTCTTCAGAGATACCACCATTGCTTCTGCAATCACTGTCATCATCACCTACCTTATCGTAGGTCTTATTATCGGCAAGGAAACCGCTACCGAAATCTTCGGCGCTGCAATGGGTTCTATCGGTACCATCGGCGGTATGCAGTATGACCTTGTTACCTTCAGCGTTATGGCCGGTCTTGACTTCGGCGCAGGTATAACCATTCTGCTGACAGGTGTTCGTATGATGCTCGGTGAGATCATCCCTGCATTCAAGGGCATCAGCGATAAGGTTATCCCCAACGCAATCCCTGCTCTGGACGTTCCCATGATCTTCTCATTTGCTCCCAATGCAATGCTTTTAGGCTTTGTCGGCAGCATGATAGCAAGTATCGTTACAATCATTGTTATGGCTAAGACCGGTACTATGATGTACGCTGTTATTCCTCTTACCGTTGCCTGCTTCTTTGACTGCGCCCCTGCAGCAGTTTTTGCAAACAAAGAAGGCGGACGTCTGGCCGTTATCATTTCTTCCGTCATAAGCGGTATCGTTATGGTTCTTCTGGCAATGGTTTCTATCGGTGTAACTCTCAGCACTGTTGCCGGATTTAACCAGCTCTACGGTGGAAACGACTTCTCTATTTTCTCCACCATCGCATCCCTCGTTGCAGGACTCTTTGCATAATTTATTTAAGGAGCAGCATAATGCATAAGCCAATATACGCAGCTGGGTACTACCCACTCGCCCATGATCCTTCTGAATGGGAACGAGATCTGAAAAATATGAAGGATGCCGGTATAAGCCTGATACGTACCGCAGAAATATTCTGCGGCTGGGATCAGATTGAACCTGTAAAAGGTAAGTATGAATTTGACTGGCTTGATAAGTTTTTCGATTTATGCGGTAAAAACGAGATGCATATATTGCTTGGAACCGGTACGGCGACACCGCCGTACTGGCTCCATGAGCTTTACCATGACGTGAACATCGTTGATAACTCAGGTAAAGCTTATCCCAATAATGTCTCTTATTCCTGGGCGTGTCTGAATCACCCCGGTTACCGCAAAGAGGCAGAAAGATATCTCAATACTATTGTAAACAGATATAAAAGCCATCCGGCACTGTATGCTTATCAGATACATAACGAAATAGGATTCCCGTTTATGCCCCATCAGGGCGGTTCAATGTCGGTATACTGCTACTGTGATCACTGCAAAGCCAGATATAAAAAATGGCTTTCCGACAGATATGCAGGCGATATTGAAAAACTTAACTATGCATATTCATGGAATGCCACCCATACACGTTACCAGAATTTTAATCAGGTTGAACCTCCTGAGGCAGCTCCCAGCGCATGGTCAAGTCTGACCCGCTGGATTGACTGGCGCACATTCTGGATGGAAGGTGTCGCAGATTTTGTAAAATGGCAGAACGATATTATTAAAGAGTCTGACAAAGAACATCTTACAACTACAAATACGTTCTTCATGAAATCTCAGGACCCCTTTGGCGTTTTAATGGGTCTGGATCCCTTTAAAATAGCAGAAAATGTTGATGTAATAGGATTTGATATTTATCCCGGCAGCGGAAACAAGGCTGATAAGAAGCCGGAGTTTTCCTCTATGTGTCTGGATATGAGCAGAAGCGCTGCCAATGCCCGTGGTAAGGATTTCTGGCTTCTGGAGACAGAAAGCGGTCCTATAAACGGCTGGGTCATGGGACCTGACAGAAATGTTACCGGCTCTGACCTCTGGCGAAATAATTTCGATGCAATCGGTCACGGATGCAAACTGAATCTCTATCAGGGCTTCAGAGAATGGGATTATCAGCCTATACACTGGGGCGGTCTGGTTGATCTGGACGGACAGCCCACTAAGCGCTACTATGAAGCGGCTGAAATTGGTAAAACCCTGGGTAAAATCGACGATATTGTCCGCACCGGCAGCTCTCAGAGAGCAAAAGCGGCAATTATGATTTCCCGTGAAAACGCAATCATTATGCAAGGTATCGGACAGGAAGAATTCCTGCGCAAAGCAGTAACCGGTGCCTACACTGCATTCTGGAATAATGAGATACCTGTTGATTTCATCACTCCACAGCTCATTGAACAGGGCAAGGCTTTTGACTACAAGCTTATCTACACGCCGCTTATGGCGCAGGTAACTGAAAGCGTAGCCGCAAGGCTTGAGGAGTTTGTGAAAGCCGGAGGTACTCTCGTAGGTTCTGCCCGACTGGGTATGCTGGGTGAGCGTGGCTGGCTTAACCACACTATTCCCTGCCATAGCCTGAAAAATGTCTTTGGCATAAGCAGCTTTGAGGCAGAGTCAAATGTAGATCCCGAAATTACCTACAACGGTGAAAAGTTTCTGGGACGCTGGCACAGAGAATACATCGAGCCTTTTGAGGATGATGTAAAGGTACTTGCAAAATTTGATGACGAAAGTCCTGCAATAGTCTGCCGCAGCTATGGTAAAGGCGCTGCATATTATATCGGAACTCATAGTGATATGGCGCTTGTAGACAACAAGTCTAAGCTTCTGGAAACCTTGATCAATGACATTGCAGAGCAGAAAAATCTTTTCGGTTCACTTGAAACCGGCGGCGCACTGAAAAAACACGGCTTTGATTTCCACCTCGTCGAAAACAAGGATAATACTCTGATAATTGCCGTAGCTCTCCCGAAGCGTTCCGAAAAAGGACCTGACAGCGAAATTATCCCTGTAAATGTAATGCTAAACAGAAAAATCAGCTCAGCGTCAGACGTCATCGGTGAAAAAGAAATTGACTTTACACAGGACGATAACGGCCTTGTAAAGCTTAACGTGGAAGTTTATAAAGACAGAGCAGCAGTTATACTGCTCAAATGATTTAAAATCAGCGGAGGAAATAAATATGTATTCAAAAACTACAACCATAAAAAACGAAACCGGACTTCACGCCCGCCCTGCTCATGACTTTGTAAATGCTGCAAAGAAATACAGCTCTAAAATTACAATCAAGAATCTGGACGATGCCGAGGCAGAGGCAGCAAACGCTAAAAGCATGGTAATGATACTTGCAGAAGGCATTGCCAAAGATACCCATGTAGAAGTCGCTGCTGATGGCAGCGATGAAAAAGAAGCCGTTGAGGAGCTTATTGCACTTATAGACTCCGGCTTCGGCGAATAATCGGCTGCGGCTCGATTCCGGGGGTGATATTATGCAGATTAAAGGTGTCGGCATATCCGGCGGTATTGCAATAGGAAAAGCATATAAGTTTCAGCCTCTTGAAATTGTTGTAGAGCATAAATGCTGTGAAGAGGGCTGTGAGGATGAACAGCAGCTGCGCTGCGATCTTGCTAAAAAGGCAGCCAAAGAACAGCTTGCAGCTCTCACTGAGGAAATGAAAAATCAGCCTGATAAGGCTAAGATTTTTGCTGCACAGCAGGAGTTTTTAGAGGATGAAGAGATTGATGAAATGATCCATGATGCCGTGTATTATGAGCATTATTCCGCAGAATGGGCAATCGAAAGCACGTACGATCAGTTCATCAAAATAATTTCAAAATCAAAGAATGCTCTCATTGCTGAGCGTGCAGCAGATCTGAGGGATGTTAAGCTTCGTCTTCTCTGCTTCTTAACGGGAAAGAAGAAAAAAGATCTTAAACATCTTCCTGAGAATTCAGTTATTGTTGCAAAGGATCTGCTCCCCAGTGACACAGCTGAGATGGACAGAGAAAATGTGGCTGCTATCGTAACAGAAGAAGGTGGAAGCACTTCACATTCTGCTATTATCGCAAAGAGCTACCGTATTCCTGCTGTATTGGGTGCGGTAGGCGCAATGTCTCAGGTTGAAGATGAAAATCTGCTTGTAGTAGATGCTGACGAGGGTATTGTAGAAATTTCCCCCGAGGCTTCTCTGCTTGAAAATTACAAGGAAAGAAAAACTGTGGCTGACAGGGATGCAGAGATTGCAGAGAGCTGGGCCGGAAAGCCTGCATATACTGCTGACGGTGTTCCTATATGCGCAGGTATAAACATCGGAAGCCATAAGAACACCGATGGTTACGAAAACTGCGATTATGCAGGACTTTTGAGAACTGAATTTCTTTACATGGATTCCAATCATCTGCCTACTGAGGAGGAGCAGTTCAACATCTACAAGACTATCCTTCAGAACATGAAGGGTAAGCCTGTAACTCTCCGTACTCTCGATATAGGCGGCGATAAAACCCTTAAGTATAAAGAACTGCCAAAGGAAGCTAATCCGTTCCTTGGCCGCAGAGCATTAAGACTTTGCTTTGACGAGCCCGAAATATTTCGAACTCAGCTCAGAGCAGCTTACAGAGCCTCTGCATACGGAAAACTCCAGATTATGTTCCCGATGGTCGGCTCTATTGATGACTGGAGAAAGGCCCGTGACTTTGCATTAGCTGTACGCAAAGAGCTTGAAAATGAGCATATAGACTTTGACAGAGAGCTTAAACTCGGCGTTATGATAGAAATTCCCTCGGCTGCTATAATTGCTGACAAGCTTGCCAGAGAAGCAGATTTTGCTTCTATAGGAACAAATGACCTGTGTCAGTATCTCTGCGCAGCAGACCGCCTTGAACCTTCGGTTAAGGATTATTATCAGACCTACTCCCCTGCTTTTGTCAGAGTTCTGGGCCATATCATCAAGCAGTTTACACTTGCAGGCAAGGAAGTTTCCGTCTGCGGTGAGATGGCCGGTGCTCATACCGCAACTGCACTTTTGGCAGGCCTTGGCCTGAGAAAGTTCAGTATGGCACCTTCTTCTTTAGGTAAGGTGAAGTACACTCTTTCCAAATATACCATTGAGCAGTGCGAGCAGATTGCCGCCATGGCCTGCAACGCTGAAACTCAGGCAGATGTAATGGAGATTCTGGAAAAGGAAGCTAAAAAGAGAGCCTGAGAACTTAATAAAAACCTGATTTATTAAAATAAAAGCTCTGCACACAGCGGAATACTGTTTGCAGGGCTTTTTGCAATTTTACCTTTTCTCAGAAAATGAATAGCAGAAATAAAAGCCTGACTGTAAGTCAGGCTTTTGCTTTAGCTGCGGACTTCAATTATACTCAGCTGTGCAGCTTCGTATTCGGTTTCATTGCAGATGATATCTGTGATTTTTGCAACTGCCTCTTCGCTGAGACCTTCGGCAGGAGCGGGTACTGCAACTGTTACGGCTTCGTTTCCTATGTATACAACACAATCATCAAAATCCTTTGCAATGAGCAGATTCTCAATCTGGCTTTCCTGCATTGAGCAGGTTGCCATTGCGGCGATTGCATCCATGGCACTGTCAATGGTTTCCTGAGATGCTGTTTCAGCGGTGGCGGCTGTCTGCAAAAGCTCCAGAGCTTCATCTCGTGATACCTGACGGGTTAGTCTTGCTTCATCAAAGTATCCTGAAACAGATGCCGCTGCGGCTCCCGTGAACTTTGCATCATCAGCCATCATAGCTGCATCCTCAGCAGATACCATTTCCGCATCCGGTTCACCCCAGCGATTGTTGTATGACCAGTTCAGAGCTACTGCCCCGCATACAAAAAGCAGAACTGCAATCATGGTTATGTTACGTTTTTTGTTCTTCATTTTAGACTTTCCTCCCATTTAATCAGCCATTTTAAGTACAGTAATCTTATCTGCACTGTAACCGGTATATGAACCTATCGCCCTGATAATGTCAAGACGTACCTTAGCATTCTCTGCGCCTTTACAGACTACAACTACGCCGCTGTCGGAAACGATTACCTTTGCCTCCCCTACTCCGGCAGTGCTTTCAAGAAGCTGCTGGAACGCAATATCTTTATCCTGCGTATTTACAGATTTACCGGAACCTGAGGGCAGCAGCATGAGAAGAATACCGATTATGAGTATAAGGAGCGGATATTTGAATTTTTCCAGACCCTCAAGTTTCTTTTTCAGCTCACTCATATTCTTTCCAGTACTGCCTTTCCGGCGCAATGCCTAGATCTGCTGTAATTATCCTGCCTAACCTGCTTTTCTTTTCAGTATCTGCCGTTGAAGTTATCTCCACGGATTCCGGCACCCAAAGTCCCTCAGTACTCCAGATTACCCCAATTTTCAGACTTGAAATCTCTATCTCAAGCTCGGCGGCTTTGTCCATAATATATGCTTCATACTCATCTTCTATGACAAGGCGGTTAAGTCTCCGGGAAAGATCAGCTCCGCTTTCCATAAGCTGATGCTCCTGCTGATTAAGCTTTGACTTTTGCAGAGCGTATTCGGAAAAATCGAATCCCCTTAGAGGCCCCAGAACTGCTGTAATCAATACAGCAGTTACAAGTACATTCATGAGCTTTTTCACACTTCCCTCAGGACTTATGCTCAGTGCTGCACCGCAGAAAATCGACATGAGGCAGAGCTGTCTTAGAGAAGATTTTATCATAGATTTATCACCTTTATTCCGGACATTATTGATATGAACAGCATGATTCCGCAGCTCCCTATAAGCCCAAGCAGCATTGACATGGTGCTTCCAATGCTTTTTAAAAGTGCCGACATCTTGTTTCCGGGCAGCATTTCCGTGGCGGAGGATACTGCCTTATATAAAAAGGCTTTAACACTCAATACGGCAAAAGGGCCTATACATAATGCGCAGACTGCTATAAGGCAGAATACGCCGGCAGTGTTTTTGATGATTGAGGCTGATGCAAGTACAACCGATGCAGCATCGGAAATTATTCCGCCCACCACAGGCAGAGAATTGGATATAACGGTTTTTGCAGTTTTGACTGCCATTGCATCTGTGCTGCCGGCTATAAGGCCGCTTATGCCGATGTAGCCACTGAAAACAATACATATTCCGGTCATAAGATATACTGCCAGATTTTTGCAGAGAGAAGAGGCTGATTTTAATACCGAATTATCAAATATTGAGGCACTCAGCGATACTGCAAGATATGCATAAATGAGCGGTATTATTATATCCCGTGCGATACTCATGAAAATTTCTATCGCAAAACAGGCAGCGGCGTATTTTACAGAAGCTGATCCAACTGCTCCGCAGGCTGCCGCAGCGGTAAATATAGCAGGCATAGCAGCTCTTGAATAGTCCGAGAGCTGGTTGATAGCTGAGATCGATTGAGATATTATGCCTTCAACCGAAGCCGATAGCATATAAGCTATTGTGCAGCAGCCTGCGGTATCAATGTAGCCGGCAATATTTCCGTTCGGGCAGACGGAGGATGCAAGAGAACACAGAAAGCTAATAGATAGAATTGAAACCACAAAGCTCAGTTCAGATTTTGCGGTTTCTCGCAGCTTAGCTGAAAATCTGCCGCCGAGACGGTTTAATGCTCCGTTTGAGTCGTAACTTCCGTCAAGTTTAAGCTCCCCGCTTATCTCCTGCTCCTGCTGCGGAAGAGCGTCCTGTATTTTGTATATATCCGTTTCGTCTATAAGCTCAGCGGATATGTTTTCCGCATGGGCTGAGATAACAAAAAATGGAATAAGCATAATTATGATAATAAGCTTTTTCAAAGAAAACCACCTATCATATTTATGACGCTTAGTATGAGAGGTATAGATATGCTCATTGCGCATATACATCCTGCAAATTCGAGCGCAGATGCTGCCGCTGACTGTGATGAATCTCTGCATAGGTCAGCGCTCATTTTCGTAACGATTGCCACTGCAAGGCACTTTAAAACCGGGGAAAGCAGAGTTTCACTTCCCAGCACCATCGTTCTGACCCGCTCCACAAGCTCCATAAGACCGCTTAAAAAGCCCAACGAAGCTGTAATTATCAACACTGTTACACTGATGCCTACAAGAAGCGAAAGCTCAGGATTGGATTTTCGTATAAGCAGTGCCAGAGCGGCTGCTGCCAGAGCAGCGGCAGAAGTTTTAATTACAAGCTCCATAGCTAAAGATCAAACAGGCCTTTGATGATGCTGAACAGCTCACTGATTTTCTGCACGACAATCATCAAAACCACAACCAATGCTGTTATTGTAGTCATAAGTGCCTGCTCGTCCCGTCCAGCCCGTTGGAGCAGAATATTCAGAACTGCAACCAGAATTCCAACCGCAGCTATTTTAAATATAAGGTCAATGTCCATATAATCTCCTAAATCAGCGTGAGGAGAATAAGCATTGCACCGGCGGCGCTTACTCCCAGACTGAGCTTTCTTTCATTCGGATAATCAAGTTTTGCTCTGTTTAAAGTATCTTTAAGATATGCTGTGGTACCGTCCAGTGCTGAAAGCTGATCTTCCAATCTGAATTTACCGAGGATATTCCCCAGCGAAGCAACAGATTTAAGCTCCTCACAGGATA
Organism: Oscillospiraceae bacterium; assembly: GCA_020025655.1. Taxonomy (GTDB): domain Bacteria; phylum Bacillota; class Clostridia; order Oscillospirales; family Oscillospiraceae; genus Limivicinus. Next base: position 8,192 of record JAHHRR010000021.1, on the reverse strand, counting down.
AATCCTTAAATGCACTTTCAACGGCCCTTGTCCAAAGCATTGAGAAATCCTCTGTCCCGAGATTTTCAAATGAAATCCTCAGCTTTAACAGAAAATCGGCAGCTGAACCCTTTGCTCTGCCGTCCAGTGCCTCACAAATCTCAGGCAGAGAGCTGAGATTTGTACTCAGTTCCCCTTTAATAAGCTCCAGAGCGTCGCAAACGTCAGCTAAGCTTTTGAGATGACTGCGCTTTGAATTTGAATAAGTAAAACCAAGGGTAAGACAGGAAAAAAATATAAAAAATCCTCCAAGCCAGCGCATTTACAGCCTTTCTGCCTTGTAGCTTCGGCTTGTACCGTTTATATTTATGCTTACAAGATATGTGAAAACTTTCATGTCCAGAAGTCTGCGATACAGAGGACGCCGATACAGCTCGTCCCTGCATGAAGCGTGTGCAGTGGCAAGAATGCCTACACCGCAGCCGAAAATCTGAGAAACTGCATCAATGTCAGCCTCTGAGCTTATTTCATCCATGGCGATAACATCCTCGTTCATGGCCTTTAAAAGCATTATTGCAGATTTGGCCTTGGGTACATTCACAAGAACATCGGAGTGTGAACCCAGATTAAACTGGGCAATTCCGCCTTCGGTAGCAGACAGCTCGTTGCGCTCGTCCACTACCCCGATTCGCACTCCCCTTTCTGATAAAACACGGATAACTTCCCTTAATGCAGTGGTTTTTCCAAGACCCGGAGAGGATATAAAAAGAGTATTTTTAAAACCTTTTATGTAGATATCGTTAATAAGACCGTCACAGATCCCCCTGCATTCACGGGGAATCCTGATATTTACAGAACTGAAATCCGTGAGCCCTATAAGCCCGCCGCTTTGCAATACGGCTTTCCCGCAAAGGCCTACACGCAGTCCCATGAAGTTTACATAACCCTCACATATGGAAGGTGCCGCAGTATGCAGTGATGCACCGGTTATGCGCTCTATTATTCTGCCTAAGTCTTGCTTGCTGAGCTTGTCACAGTTTAACTCATGCTCCGCTCCGTTATAAAGTGCAGTCGGTTTTCTCCCGACCCTCAGCCGTATTTCTTCCACCGGAAGCTCCGACAGGTTGGCTGCCGACAGCTGTATTTTCTCAGGGAGCATATACATTGCTTTTTCAAATCCGTTCATTTTCTCACTTCCCGTAACTAATCTATGCGTTGGGTTCAGAATTATTCTTGAAAGTTATATTGCAACGTGCTATACTGTAATACAATAAAGACAGACTTTTTTGGAGGAAAAACACAATGGAAGTTAAAATCTTATTCGGGGGAGCGGCTTTCCTTGGGGGCTGGCTCTGGTTTTATATGCTGCTGAGACAGTTTATATTCGATATATTGACTGCCTACCCCGTTATAAATAAGATGAAGAAAATTGACAAAGACCTTATTGCAATCGGTGCTACAAGATATACCACCGTTTCTCTTATAGTTACCGGCGGCATAGCTGCTTTAATTGCCTATCTTGTATATCATTTCGGTAAAATACATATTCATATAGGCTTTATAGTCGGTGTCATTGTCGCACTTATAATGTTCATTACAAAGCTGAGCTACAAAAATAAGCCTATGTTTGAGGCTTTCTGCAATGCATACTACCGCTTTGTTCCCGATGATGAGCTCCGTACTGCTATCTACAACAAAAAGTACGGTCAGATAAAGTCCAGACTGAAAGCCATGGGCTTTAATGATACCTTTGTTCCTGAATTCAAAGAAGCTAAATAAAAATATAAGAGTTCGGATGCTGCTATGCATACGAACTCTTTTTTACTGTATTTACTGGTATTTAAAATGAAAAATCTCCGGCTGTACTTCTGCGTACTGCCGGAGATTTTTATATAAGCTTATGCCTGATCCTTTCCGGGCCAGGGCTTTAAAACGTCTTTTTTTACAATATAAGCGGATTTTGCAATCTCTGCCATAGGAGTATCGGCGAGAGAGTCTGAGTAAAACTTATCCACTACTGCATCAGGGTAAGCCTCTCTGAGCCTTTTTACCTTCTCTTCGTCATGGCAGTTTTTGCCTTCAATCAGCCCTGTTTTACTGTCCATTCTGGTGGCAAGAAGTCTAACTCCAAGCTTGTCTGCAACAGGCCGCAGAAGGAACTCCGGTGATGCAGAGATGATTATATCATCGTCCTGCTTCTGTTTTAAATACCACGGCTCAATGCGTGAAAACCTTTTACTCCAGAACCGGTCAACGTCAGCATCGACATCCCTGAGATACTTTAAAAAACCAAAAGAACTCTCTTTAAGCGTTTTAAAATCAGTTTTCTTAAAAATGTACTTTACGGCCTGGCATATGAGCTTCGGCAGTGCACGGATTACAGCAACGGGATGATGCGTAATACTGTAAACGGTAAAGAGGTATGAGCTGTCGGGATTAAAAATGGTCTTATCAAAATCGTAACTGTTCATGGATTATTTAACGTAATAAACGTAGTTTTCCTTTCTGGGACTCATCTTTCTCTCCTCAGCGGGATAACCGAGAATGCAGGCACCGACGCCGGTGTACTCCCCTTCTATACCCCATTTTTTAAGCAGAGCTTTACCTTCGGGGAGTTCAAAAACCTCTTTCTGTCTGTTTATCCAGCATGAACCGAGACCGACTGCATAGGCGGCATTCATAAGGTTGCCCATTACAAGGCTGCCGTCCTGCACACCATAGGGACTGTCAGAGCGGACCATAACAAGCAGTGCAGCAGGTGCGCCGTAGAACGGGTCACCTTCGTGACCTCTTACCTGAGCATTAAGCTTGGAAAGATACTCAATTTCAGCTTTGTTTGTAATAGCAATGATAATAGCGGACTGCTGATTCATGCCGCTGGGAGCGCATACACCGGCCTCTATTACTGCGTTAATTTCAGCGGCAGTTGGACATTCAGCCTTGTATTTTCTGATACTGCGTCTGTTTTTCAAATCTTCAACGGTAGTAATCATTCCTTGTTCTCCTTTTTATCATTTTTAATAACACGGCTTGTGTTAAGCATTGAGAATACCATTGTTCCGGATTCCACAGCCGCTGCGAGCCATATCGGAATCAGACCGAAGCCGCCGAGTACAATCAGGCTGAGCTTTGCAACAATCGAAACAAGAATATTCATTGTGACAATGTGATTGCCGGTTCTGGAAATCTTAAGCATTTCGGGGAGCTTACCCAGATCCTCGCTCATAATAACAACGTCAGCATTATCAAACGGCTTGCGGGAAGTGAGTGCGCCGAGGGCAATGCCTACATCCGCTCTTGAAAGAGCTTCCCTGTCGTTTTCCGCATCACCGACAAAGCCCAGTGTGCAGCGATCGCCTTTTGTAGCCATGAGGTACTCAACAGCAGAAACCTTGCTCTCAGGTACAAGCTCGGATTTTACCATGTCAAAGTTCAGTGAAGAAGCGAGAGTTCTTGAAACCGAGCGAACATCACCGGTAAGAAGAACCATGTTTCTGACGCCCTCTCTGCGCATTGCTTCCAGAGCGTCAAAAGCACCGTTTTTGACTTTATCAACCACAAGTATATATCCCCAGTAAATGCCGTCAACGGCAACATGGATTGCCGCACCGGATCTTGCGGGAACTTTATAGTGTATGCCATGCTCCTCAAGCAGTGAAGCGTTGCCTACATATATATGATGCTTATTTAAAAATGCGCTTATACCCTTGCCGTGAATTTCCTCTGCCTCAAACATATCGTTATCACCGAGAGGCTTCAGCGGATAAAGCTGCCTTATGGTTTTTGCAACGGGGTGCTTTGAATTTCGCTCCGCTTCGGCTGCGGCCTGTATAAGCTCTCCTTCGGTTACTCCGTCGGGAAATACTCCTGCCACTGCAAATCTTCCGTCTGTAATCGTGCCTGTTTTATCGAAAACCATTGTTTCTGAACGGGAAATGGCTTCAAATACATTGTCATCCTTTATGTGTATTCCGGAAAAAGATGCTTGAAGCAGACCGCTCAGGAAAGTAAGCGGAACAGATATATTCATAGCGCAGGGGCATGAGAGCAGAAGAACAACGACTCCCCTGCTTATCCATTCAGTCCACTCACCGTTAAAAAGCGGAGGTATTACAGACAGAATGAACGCAAGAATAATTGCTGCGGGAGTATATATCCTTGTAAATCTTGAAACGAAAATCTCAGGCTTTGACTTCTTGCGGTTCTTGTCCATCAGTTTATCAACTATAATGGCATATGCAGATTTATCATATTCTCTGCGAATACGCAGCTTGAGATCGTGGCTCAGGTTCATACATCCCGACAGAATGGTACTTCCGACACTGACGGTTACAGGCTTATCGCTGCCTGAAATCAAAGATGTATCAATTTCGCTGACACCCTCTACAACTTCGCCGTCAAAGGGTATCATTTCACCGGGGGAAACTATGAGTATATTTCCGGGTCTGAGCTGTTCAGGTCTTACAGTATAAACTCTTCCGTTTTTAAGGACGTTTACCTTGCGTACATTAAAATCCAGAATCTCGCTCATTTTGTTGCGACAGCGTGTTACAGCAAAATCGCAGGTCATTTCACCCAGACGGTAAAGAAGCATAACGACTGTTGCTGCCACAGGGTGTCCGAGAAAATAGGTAGCAAATGCGGCTATGAGGATAATGATATCCTCTTCATAATAATCCCGCTCGGAAAGCTTTATTATAAGTCTTGCAATTACACCTATTGAGGCGCAGAGCAAAGGAATAAGGTACAGCAAAGACCTTACAATACCTTCAAAAGGAAGATATTTAAAGCCTATCAGCAGTACAAGCGCTGCAACACAAGCAACAATGGAGCGTATGCTTAAATGATGCTCACTTAAAATATCCCTTTCGTGGGCGCTTAGTATAGGCTCCCTTTTAGGCTTATGCTTAGTGGAGCTGGGACCTAGATGTTTACTTTTGGGTGGAGGAAGATGATTAGCCATTTGCTGTCTCCTGTTTTGTCTAAAATATTGCTTTAAGCAGATTTTCGCTTTTTAATGCAGCTGTAAATATAAAACACAATAAACATCAGCACCACTGCACAGCTCAGACCTATGGAATCAATTATTACATCCATAAATCTGCCTGCTCTGCCGGGTACAAAAAGCTGATGAAATTCATCACTGCACGCATACAGAAAGCTGAACAGCCATGAAGTCAGTGCAGAAAAAACTGCTCTGTGCTTTTTGAACCTAAGAAGTTCTGAAAAGAACAGAAATGAACTGATTCCAAGACAGAAATATTCAGTCATGTGGGCGTATTTCCTAATATCGTAGTCAAAGCCTTTATCTGTCAGATGGGGAAGAACTTTGCTCAATACTGCGCCTACAAGACTCTTCAAAAAACCGTCGCTCAGATTACCGGACTTGTTTCCGTCCTGAGCCGACATGAGGAAGATTACAAGCATTATTGCAAATGTAATCACACCGTATGTAATAAGCAGTTTTTTGTGTTTAGAGCTATCCATAACCATATCCTTAAAGCTAACTGATTTATTCTTTATAATACAATATTTTTACTGATTTTACAAGAACATAAAAATTATGAAGTTATCTTACACAAACTGATATTGCAAGAAACTCCCCCGGACTTTTAAAAAGTCGAGGGAGTTTGTGTAATTTATCTTTCAATTTCAGGAATTCGTTTAATGTTAATATCGAAATCGGTAAGAAAGGTGCAGACTTTGCTGATTGCATCCATAAGTTCGTTTGGCTCTAAATTCGGATTATTATAAATACTGTGAAGCATATGGCTTATGATCCGGCGCTCGCCGGTATCCAGCATTTTCAGTCCCTCTTCTGTGCCTTCAACGATGACGTTTCTTCTGTTGTTGGGATCATTCGAGCGGACAGCAAGACCCTTTTCAACAAGTGAGTCCATTAGATATGTCATATGCTGCCGGCTTGAATTAACCTTTTCTGCCAACTGAGAAATAGGCATATAGCCCTCAAGCTTAAGATAGCACATAGCCCGTGTCTGGGCTACTGTCCAGCCATAATTCTCTTTGAAATACTCTGTAAAGGTGGATGCCAGCTTCTCTTCACTTAAAAAAAGAAAATCCAGAAGCATGGACTCCTGCATTGTGTAAGATACACTGGAAGGTAATTTCTGTATCTGTGAATTCATATAATATGCTCCCCCAGGCAGTTTTGTGTAGGATGATTATATTATTTAATAATCAACTTTCTTTATTATAAACGATTGTGACGAAATTGCAATCCCAAAAACAGCATACGAACTATACGATTTACCTTAAAATGTAAAGTATAAATACGTGGTTATACTGCTGCAATATGGTAATTCATGTAAAATCCTGCCCTAAAACAAAAGTAGAACAGGACTTTATTAAAAAATTAACTAAATTCAGTGTGTTAAATTTGTATCAGTTGCCATATTGCAATTTTCATTAAAATATATGATAATCAGCTTAGTTGATAGTAAAGAAACTTTACAATACAAAAACTGGATAAAACAAAAAAACAGGAGGAATTGTAATGAATACTAAGTCTGAAAAGTTTTCCCATCTTCTTGAACCCGGTAAAATCGGCAATCTGGAAATAAAAAACCGTATTGTTATGGGCCCCACGGAAACTCTCTATGCTACCTCAGACGGCGAAATAACCGATAAGATAATCGACTTTTATGTAGCCCGTGCCAAAGGCGGCTGCGGTCTTATCACAGTTCACTCCGCTCAGGGAGCAACAAAGGTTGATAAGATTGACCCCTATCCCGGCTCTATTCGTGTTGATGACAATATGTACATTCCCATGATGTCAGACCTTACCGAAGCCATCCACCGCTATGGTGCAAAGTGCACCATAAATATCAGCGCCGGCGGCGGAGCACAGTCTCTGGGATTCCCCTATGACAAAGGAAGTCAGGGCGTATATAACGAAACCCGTGTAGCTCCCGGTACTCTTAAATCCCGTTTTGTAGGTGCTCCTGTAAGACCGCTTACCGTAGACGAGATTCACACCATAGTAGACTGTATGGGTTACAGCTGTCTGAACGCTAAGCGTGCAGGTTTTGATGCTGTTACAATTCACGCTATCGGCGGCTATCTGATATCAGAATTCCTTACTCCCTGGTTTAATAACCGTACTGATGAGTATGGCGGCAGTCTTGAAAACCGCTACCGCCTGCTGCGTGAGATTATTCAGAATATTCAGGCAAAGTGCGGCAAGGACTTCCCCATTATAGTCCGTATGTCAATAGATGAATATTTAGGTGACGCAGGCCGTGGCATAGAAGAATCAAAGACTCTCTGTCAGTGGATGGAGCGTGACGGTGTTGCAGCTATCGACTGCGAAGCCGCAGTATTTGAGACTGTTGAATGGATGATTCCTACTATATATCAGCCCGAGGCAACACTTGCCCACCTCTCAGCTGCAATCAAGTCAGTAGTTAATATCCCTGTTTTCGCACAGGGTCGTATGTTTGACCCCAATGTTGCCGAAAAGGTTCTGGCCGAAGGCAAGGCAGACTTTATTTCTGAATCCCGTGAGTGGATTGTCGAGCCTGAATATGTCAAGAAACTCGAACGCGGAGATGAAGAAGGTCTTCGTCTTTGCATTAACTGCAACTATTGTATCGGTAAACGTGTATTCGGTCAGATGCCTCTGCGCTGCACCTTTAACCCCATTGCCGGCCGTGAAAGCCGTTTCCCCAACGGTAAGGTCGGCAAATCCGACGATCCCAGAAAGATTGCCATAATCGGCGCAGGTCCCGCCGGTATGGAAGCTGCCTATATTGCAGCACAGCGAGGCCACAAGGTTGACTTGTATGAAGCAAGCGACAGACTCGGCGGCGGACAGCTTAGAATTGCTTCAAGTTCTCCCTGTAAGGATATTCTTAATCATATTCCCGATTTCTTCCGTGTACAGCTTTCACGCCTTAATAATGTTTCCATTCACCTCAACACTCCTGTAACAGCTGAAAATGTTAAGGACATTGATGCCGATACTGTTATGGTATGTACCGGTGCCGAACCTCTTATTCCCAATATCCCCGGTATACACTCAGATAATATAGCAACAGCTCAGGATGTTCTTCTCAAAAAGCGTGATGTACACGGTCATGTAGTAATCTGCGGCGGCGGTCAGGTAGGTGTTGAAACTGCACTGGAGCTTCTGGAGCGTGGCTGCACTGTAACAATCGTTGAGATGCTTCCTGACCTCATTCTCAAAGAAGAAT
>JAHHRR010000020.1 GCA_020025655.1 Oscillospiraceae bacterium | reverse complement strand
TGACAGCTTCCTTTTTTTCTGTTAAAAAGATGACTTTTGAAATATTGTTAAATAATAGCCGAAAATCGGTCTAAAAATGACATTTTATGGTAAATTCCCTGTTTAATTTTCTACAATATTCCTGATTTATGTAATTTTTTTAACACATAAGTGCCGTTTTATGGGTTTTTATTGTTAAAATATAAATCTAATTTACATTTTATATATATGGTGGTATAGTTAAATCACAAAATGTTTTAACGAAAAATCATTCAGGAAGGTAGGTAAAAATTATATGGGCTTTTTACAAGGAAAGACCGCTATTATAACCGGCGGCGGCCGCTCGGTTCTGTCTAACGGCAAGTGCGGCTCCATTGGTTACGGTATTGCAACTGCTTATGCTAAAGAGGGATGCAACCTGGTTTTGACAGGACGCAACATGAATAAGCTCGAAGCAGCACAGGAAGAGCTGGAAAGATTATACGGAATCGAAGTTCTGCCTCTTCAGGTTGATGTAACCGCAGGTGCTGACAACGAGGAAAATATTTTCAAGGCAGTTATGAAAGCACACGAGCGTTTCGGCAACATTCAGGTGCTTATCAACAACGCTCAGGCATCCGCCTCCGGTGTTCCTCTGGAGTCTCACTCCACAGAGCAGTTTGATCTGGCGATTTATTCCGGTCTTTACGCAGCATTCTATTATATGAAAGCCTGTTACCCGTTCCTCACCATGAGTAAGGGTACAGTTATAAACTTTGCATCCGGCGCAGGACTTTTCGGTAACTTCGGTCAGTGTGCCTATGCAGCCGCCAAGGAAGGCATCAGAGGTCTTTCCCGTGTTGCTGCTACCGAATGGGGCAAATATGGCATAAACGTCAATGTTATCTGCCCTCTGGCATGGACTGTACAGCTTGAAAACTTCAAGCGTGACTTCCCCGAAGCATTTGCCGCAAACGTACATATGCCCCCAGCCGGTCACTATGCCGACACTGAGACTGAAATCGGCAGAGCCTGCGTACAGCTTGCCGGTCCTGACTTTAAATATATGAACGGAGAGACCCTGACCCTTGAGGGCGGCATGGGCCTTCGTCCTTAATTCGGATTTATAAAACTCATTTCAGAAAGGAACAATTATTATGCGTAAACTTGAAACTATTCAGCAGAAATATTTACTTAACCACGCCTATGCTACCGACAACGCAGACCACAGCGGTGCAAACCACTTCTACACCATTCTGGATTCTACCGACACTCTGATTATGGGTTATATCCGTTTCCAGCAGGGTGCAAGAAGCAGAAGAGAGCCTGCTAACGGTCTCCGTGATGATGACCTTCTGGAAATCGTAAGAGACAGACTCAAAGGCTTCCAGTCCGGTCCCTTCCCCTGCGAAGAGAACCAGTGCGCCATCGAATACATCGAAAAGGCTCTTGAATGCCTTAAACACCGTACAGACAGCCGTGCCGAGCGTGGCGTTCTGGGTGTCGAAGTAAAGTAATTTTATATTCCTTCTCTCTATATTCATCCCGAAAGGAGCTGTCGTTGACAGCTCCTTTCATTTTTCTCTTGTACTGTATAAATTGTGGTGTTATAATATGGAATTGCAAAACAGCTATGCAAAGCTTTAAATCATTAGCGTATGACGTCTAGGAGGTTAAACATGCTTACTAATGAATATCTTAAAAGAGTATATAGTGAAGTAGAGGCCCGTGATGGCCATGAAAAAGAATTTCTGCAGGCAGTCGGAGAGGTTTTTGAATCTCTGGAGCTTGTGATTGATAAACACCCTGAATGGGAAAAAGCAGGTCTTATAGAGCGCTTTGTTGAGCCTGAGCGTGTTGTTGAATTCAGAGTCCCCTGGACCGATGATAACGGCAATGTTCATGTAAACCGTGGCTACCGTGTACAGTTCAACTCTGCTATCGGCCCGTACAAAGGCGGTCTGCGCTTCCACCCCTCTGTAAATCTTTCCGTGGTTAAATTCCTCGGCTTCGAGCAGATTCTCAAAAACTCCCTTACCAGCCTTCCCATGGGCGGCGGCAAAGGCGGTTCAGACTTCGACCCCAAGGGCAAGTCTGACAATGAAATCATGCGTTTCTGCCAGAGCTTTATGACTGAGCTTTATCGCCACATCGGACAGTTCACTGATACTCCCGCAGGCGATATCGGTGTAGGTGCAAGAGAAATCGGTTACCTCTTCGGTCAGTACAAGAGAATTGTAGACCGTTTTGACGGCGGTGTCTTAACCGGTAAGGGTCTCAGCTATGGCGGCAGCCTTGCACGTACTCAGGCCACCGGCTATGGTATCTGCTACTTCTCCGCTGAGGTTCTTGAGCATATTGCTCACGACAGCTTCCAGGGCAAGAACGTAATTGTTTCCGGTTCCGGCAACGTCGCCCAGTACACTGCTGAAAAATGCACTGAGCTCGGCGGTAAGGTAATCGCAATGAGCGACTCCAAGGGCTATATCTACGACCCCAACGGCATCAATCTCGAAGTTCTGTTTGACATCAAGCAGAAACGCAGAGAGAGAATCAGCGTTTACGCCGACGAGGTTCCCGGTTCCGAGTATCACGAGGGCTGCAAGAACATCTGGAACATTAAGTGCGACATCGCAATGCCCTGCGCTTCTCAGAACGAAATGGATGTTGAGGGTGCAAAGGCTCTTATCGCAAACGGCGCAATGGCAGTATTTGAAGGTGCAAATATGCCTCTTACTCCCGAAGCTATTGAAGCTGTCCGCTCTGCCGGTCTGCTCTACACTCCCGGTAAGGCATCCAACGCCGGCGGTGTTGCCACTTCCGGTCTTGAAATGAGCCAGAACTCCATCCGTATGTCCTGGACATTTGAAGAGGTTGACGAAAAGCTTCACGGCATCATGAAGAACATATTCAAGTCCTGCTATGACGCATCCGTTGAGTGCGGCAGACCCGGCGACATGATGGTCGGTGCAAACGTCGCAGGCTTCCTGAAGGTTGCCGATGCAATGATGGCTCAGGGCATCGTCTGATTGCAGATTCCGCAATTCACTGCATAAATAAAAACAGGCGTGGAATATTCCACGCCTGTTTTTTTCTGTCTGCACTTTTAAAATATCTGCAGTGCTGTGTGCTGAACCGATATATTTTGCAGCACCGCAATTTTAATTATAAAAAAACTTCCCCGGGAAAATCCCGGGGAAGTGCCCCGCAAATGCCGTGTTGGCCCAATTATAACCTGCACATAAGGCAGGTGGGTCGCCTAAGCTCTGTTTCTTTGCTTCCAACTTCCAACCGGCTCAAGTCCGGCCGGGAGGCCTGCAATCCGCAGATTCAAGTCAGCATCCCTTATTAGAAATGTGGGTTTAATGGGCCATGAGGTCTGGAAAGACGACACGCACACAGCAGGAACTTATTATTCTTTTAATTGCGGGAGCTATATACTATATGTACTCAGTCCGGAATTTATTCCGGAACAAAGTCTCCCCCGCAGCGTCTTAAAAATCAGTTTTCCTCTTCTTCGTCATCATCATACAGGATTTTCATGAAGTTCTCATAAACATCCTGAAGCTGATCGTCATCATCAATAGTATCGAAGACCTCATCACCGTTTTCATCGAAAACAGAGCGGAGAATAATTATACCGTAATCGGGGTCATCCTCATCCATATCAGCGGGAAGAAAAGCTTTATAGGTTTCACCTTTATAATCCATAGAGTCCAGAACTTCAAGTTCAAATTCCTGACCCTCTTCATCTTCAATAGTAATAAAATCTCTGCCGAAATCTTCGCTCATAAATTCAGCCTCCATCTTTTGTTCGCTTATATATTATAACAAAAGGCCGAGAAAATCAATACTTTTTTACGAACCCAAATCTTCAAGAAGCTGCAGAAGCTGCTTTCTGTCTCTGACGGGTATTCCTTTTTCCAGCATAGCTCTGTCAGCTTTTCTGAGGCTGTCACTTTCTATTTCGGTAACTCTTAGAGCAGTCTTGAAATTGCGGTCTTTAAATACGGTTACAAAGCCGCTGCTGCTTTTAAGATAGTATTCCGCAGTCTCGCTCTGAGCTGAATAGGATGAATAAACTTCCTTCGGCAGCGCACTGTTTCTGAGGCCGTTTACCTTCTCTATCGCCATGGCTCCGGAATATAAAGCTCCGGAAAGCAGCAGACACAAAAGAGTGATTTTTAATTTAATCATTGTCTTTTCTCCTGTTTTTCTTTACCCGATAAGTATCCCCTGTTCAGGATATAATATACATACAGATTTATCCGCAGCCTGCCGGCTTCAAAATCTAATTCTTAAATATTTACATTTACTCTACAAGAAATTGACAAGCTGTGTTATAATATTGGTTCAGAATTGGTATGATGAGTTTATTGTACCCATTTATTAAAATTGAATTTAGAAATTTTATTTGAAGGAGGTGCTTGCTTTCAGATGAATAACACTCCTGAAAAAGATGAAATTCCAAAGGAAGAAAAGCCCAAAAAGGAACATCATGTGGGACGGATTCTTTTCAAAACAGCCGATGCCGGTGTTGAGAGTGTAGTCTCTGTTTTAGGCATTATAGGAAAGATTTTCTGCACACTGCTGCTTATCCTTGTTCTTTCAGGTCTGCTTTTTACAACAGTTTTTGCATATTACGTCAAAACCTGTCTTGTGCCTGATCTGGATCTTTCTCTGGAGGACTACCAGCTCGACGAGTCCAGTACCATTTATTATCAGGATGCAGAAGGCCAATGGAACGAGCTTGTTACTCTGGCCGGCAAGTATAAGCGTAAATGGGTAGACTATGAAGATATTCCGCCCTATATGGAAAAAGCTCTTGTGGCTATTGAAGATAAGCGCTTTTATGAGCACAAGGGTGTTGACTGGTATCGTACAGCCGGCGCTTTTGTTAAGATGGGTGTTCAGATGCAGAACAGCTTCGGCGGTTCCACCATCACTCAGCAGCTTATTAAAAACCTGACAGGTCAGGACGATGTCACAATCTCCCGTAAGCTAAGTGAAATTTTCGGTGCTTTGGAACTGGAAAAGAAGTACGATAAGCAGGAGATTATGGAATGGTATCTCAATGCTGTTTACTTCGGTGAAAGCTGCTATGGTGTTCAGGCCGCAGCCGAAACATACTTCGGCAAAGATGTTTCTGAACTCAGCCTTGCAGAATGTGCATCCATTATCGGCATCACCAATAAGCCCACATATTACGACCCGTTTTACAGTGAGCAGAACAACAAAGAACGTCAGGAAACTATCCTGCGTGAAATGTATGAGCAGGAATATATAGACTACGACACCTATAAAGCTGCCGTGGCTGAGGAGCTTGTCTTTACCCGCTCCCCGGATGAGGAATATTCTCAGCATATATATTCTTATTATGAAGAGACTGTTATCGCCGATGTACTTGATGACCTTATGGAACTCAAGGGCATCAGCCGTGACGCTGCCCGAATTCTTCTCTACAACGGCGGTTATAAAATATACAGCTGCATAGACATGAATGTACAGTCCACCATTGACTCTGTATATACTGACCTTAACGCAATCCCCAAGGCCACCGGCTCTAACGAGCAGTTCCAGAGTGCCATCGTGGTAATGGACCCCTATGACGGCAGAATTCTCGGTCTTTCCGGCGGTGTAGGCACAAAGAATATAAACTTCGGCCTTAACCGTGCAACTCAGGCATACCGTTCACCCGGTTCTTCCTTCAAGCCTATTGCCAGTTACGGCCCGGCTATGAACGAAGGTCTTATCACTCCTGATACCGTTGTAAACGACTCCCCTCATATCAAGCTTAAAGGAACCGACTGGTATCCTCACAACGTAAGCTATGAGGTATGCGGTAAAATCACAATTCAGGAAGCACTCAGACGCTCACTTAACACAGTTGCAGCTCAGATAGTTGACGTTGTAACACCTCAGACCTGCTATGACTACCTCACTCAGCGTCTGGGCTTTGAGCATCTGGTACCGGATGATATTTCCTATGCTCCTATGGCTCTGGGACAGCTCACTATCGGCGCAACCGTGCGTGAAATGGCTCAGGCCTATTGTCCCTTTGTAAACAACGGTGTATTCACCTATTCACGAACCTACTCAATGGTTACAGATTCTCAGGGCAACGTCATTATAGATAATACTCCCGAAACCATTGCAGCCTTCGAGCCTAATACAGCAAACTGCATGACATACATGATGCAGAACAATGTTGAAAACGGTATCGCAGGCGAAGCAAGACTCTGGAATATGCCTGTTGCCGGTAAAACCGGTACCTCAGGTGAGAAGAAGGACCGCTACTTCTGCGGTGTAACTCCTTATTATGTTGCAGCAGTCTGGACAGGTTATGATACACCCGCACCTATCTCTGTTTACGGCAACCCTGCGGCTCAGCTTTTCCAGAAGGTCATGATGCCTCTGCATACCGGCCTTGAATGGAGGAACTTTGCTACACCGTATCTTGAACCCAATACAGGAATATTCGGTCTTGATGACGATGACCTTGAAGGTTACGAGGAAGATCTGGAGTTCGATGAAAACGGCAACATCATTCATCATTCTGATGATGACCTGATAATCGAAAACAACAGCTCTCATAGCGATAACTCCTATGATGGCGGAAGCAACTCCGGATACGAAGGCAGTTACGAAGGCGATATTATTATCGGCGGCGGTGGCGGAACCACCAATAACAACAGCAACAGCGGCAACAGCAGTAACAGCGGAAGCGGAAGCGATGAGTTTGGAAGCGGAAGCGGTTACGAAGACGGCGGTAACGACGGAATCATTGTTTTCGGTTAGTTTTAACGGGAAAAGGGTCTAAAACGGCTCTTTTCCCCCACTTGACCCTCTGAACTTATATTATTTAACATTTTTCCCTGCTTTTTCCCGTTGACATTTCAAATTCATTGTGTTACATTTTAGTTACAATATTGGAGGTGCTTCTATTGGCAAAGACACTGGAGTATAAGGGTCATCCTCTCCAAAGGAAAGACAACATCATTTATTACGGAAGCTTTAATGATGAATACATCATTATGCTGCAGATACTGGATACTAAGAAAGTGGACGATATGGACGTTGCCACAAAGGTTTCCGTTCAGCTTCAGCTTACCGATTCCACAATAAAGTCAAGAGACAGAATCGTTAAGAAAACCGAAAAGGACAGTCTTTATACTGCAATTGACGTTGCAGCTGTCTGGCTTGAACGTGCGCTTTCCTCCAGATAAACTTAGAAAAAGGATATGTTTTAAATGCGCAGAAAGATATTAAAGATTTTTGCTGCCGTTCTTGTTATAAGCTGTTTATTGGTGGTTTCCGCCTATGCAGACTCTGCAACAGTAACAGGCAGTAAAGTCAATATGCGTTCAGGCCCCGGTCTGAACTACAGAGTTGTGGATTGTCTCGACAAGGGAACGGAGGTTACAGTTACCAACCGTTCCAACGGCGAATGGTATGCAATTAACTATAACGGTTCAGAAGGCTTTATGTCCTCCCGTTACCTCAACATAAACAATGATTACCAGAACGCCGAGATTGTCGGTTCCGAAGGCATCGGTTACATAGACGGTGAATATGTCCGTTTCCGCTCCGGCCCCTCCACTGATTCATCCATTCTGGCTGAGTACAGCAGAGGAAAAGAGATTAAGATTACCGGCACCAGCGGCAGCTGGACCGCCTGCATCATTAACGGTCAGTCCGGATATGTTTATTCCGATTATGTAAGCTCCAGCCCCAACTTCAATTACTCTGACAGTGATCTTGAAGCAGGTTACGAAGCAACTTATGTCCCCGATGACACTTACATACCGGATGCACCTGTCACTCCTGAAGAAAACAGCAATTCCGGAAATACCCCTGAGATAAACGATGATGTTATTATCATTACTCCTATGCCTGAGACTCCTCAGGATAACGGTTCCGACAATAACATCGTACCTGAGCAGCCTGAGGTAAGTCCTCAGCCCACACCGGAAGCTGCTCCCGAGGTCACTCCTGAAGTTGTCCCCGCACCAACTCCCGAGGTAAAGCCCGAACCCTCACCTGAGGTTACTCCCGAGCCTACCCCCTCACCCAGCGTCACTCCTACCGAGCATAAATCCGGTTACATCTGCGGCGAGTATGTCCGTTTCCGTACCGGTCCTTCAACCAGTCACAGCATTATTGATACCTTAAACAAAGGTCAGGAACTGACCATCACCGGTACCAGCGGCGACTGGACCGCCTGCACTGTTAACGGTCAGGACGGTTTTGTATATTCAAAGTATGTAGCTGAAAAGACAGCCGAGCCTGAGGCTCCTGCTGTTCCCGAAACTCCCTCCACCAGTGAGCCCGGCTACATCACCGCAAACTGTGTCCGTTTCCGTTCCGGCCCCTCTACCTCCTCTGAGATTCTGGGCGAGTTCAATTACGGCAACGCAGTTACTATCACCGGCACAAGCGGTGACTGGACCGCTGTAAGCGCAAACGGTCAGTCCGGATATGTTTACTCTCAGTATGTTCAGAAGGGTGAGCTTTCCAGACCTGAGGCTTCAGGCGGTACTGAACTTGGACGTCAGATTGCAGATTACGCCTTACAGTATGTAGGTTATAACTACACCTGGGGCGGTATGTCTCCCGATACCGGCTTTGACTGCTCCGGCTTCACCTCTTATGTTTTCGGCCACTTCGGTTATCAGCTTAACAGAGTTGCCTGCGATCAGGCCAGAAACGGTGTTCACGTTGAGCACTCCGATATGCAGCCCGGCGATCTTATCTGCTTCTACTCCAGCGGTGACTACATCGGTCACGTTGGTATCTACATAGGCAACAATATGTTCGTCCACGCAGCAAACTCCAGAACCGGCGTCGTTACAACCGAGCTTTCCGGTTATTACGAAAGCCGTGGCTACGAAGTCAGAAGAATCGTATAACAAACAAAACCTGTCAGACAGAACGCTGTCTGACAGGTTTTTCTTTTGGAGTATTTTGAAATGAATCAAGGCGTAAAAACAGGACGTCGATTTGCAATATGCAGACCGACGTCCTGTAATTTTATAAAGCTGTACTTTTAATAAAAGCTAAAGCATTTCTCCTGTTTTCACAGGAACACGCTCAGTATCGCTGATTTTTGATTTGCTCAAGCTTCATATTGAGTTTTTTATAAATTCTTTCCGCAAACCACGGTTCGCTTGAAGCCTTAACTGCATCCTCAAGCGTAAACCACTTAACACCGGAGTTTTCATCCTCGCAGATTTTAAGGCAGTCGTTTTCATCTGCTTCGATAAGGTAGGTAACATTCAAATGCAGATGACCCGATACATACTCGCCTCTTTTTTCATGACCGTCAACAGTAAGCACTTCAAGAGAGTATATATCCTCGCTGACAGGCCGGATATTCTGCGTACCTGTCTCCTCTTTAAGCTCTTTCATTGCAACTCTCAGCAGGTTTTCATCCCCATCTGCATGACCGCCTGTCCATGACCATGAATTATAAATATTGTGATATACCATCAGCACCTTGTCCATGTTCTTATTTACAGCCCATGCGGATGCTGTCATATGTGCAAGCAGGTTCGACCTCAAAAATGCATCACTGTTATCCCTAAGAAAGCCAAGAATCAGCGCTTTATCACGTTTTTCCTGTTCGTTCCACGGAGAGTAGCTCTGAATATCGTCGTAAATCTTCATTCTGCCACCGTATATACATCCCGCCTGAGCTTCAGGAAGGTGGGCAGTTCCTGACGTACCTGCTCAACTCTGTCCAAATCAATGTCTGCATAGAGAATCTGCTCTTTTTCATCGCAGTCAGAAACAACCATGCCGAAAGGATCAACTACTGCCGAGTGTCCCCAGCATTCATAGCTGAAGCCCTCATATCTTGCAGCAGCTGCTCCCACCACGAACATTTCATTGTCCACGGCTCTCATTCTAAGCGACATTTCCCAGTGCTTCGGGCCTGTCGTCATATTAAACTGCGCAGGCAGGAAAACCACCTTCGCCCCCCGCACAGCCATAGCTCTGAACAGCTCAGGAAAACGTAAATCAAAGCACACGGCGCAGCCCATTGTGCCGAAGCGGGTTTCAAATGTGGTAATTTCGTTTCCGGGTGTAAAATTATTTGATTCCTTAAAGCGCATTCCGGGCAGATCAACATCGAAAAGATGTACCTTTCTGTGGCGTGCTATCTGCTCTCCGTTCTCATTGAACACAAAGCAGCTATTGTATAGCTTCCCTGCATCAGCTTCCGGTACAGAGCCTCCTACGACGATCAGGCGCAATTCTGCGGCCCACTGAGACAGGCGCTCAACAGTTTTTTCATGTCCCATAGCGGCAAAGGTCCTAAAATACCTGCCGTCATATGGACAGCTGAACATTTCCGGCAGTACGGCAATATCCGCTCCGCTGCTCTTTGCCTCGGTCAGCATGGAATGAACCTTATCCATGGTTTTTTCCCATTCCAGCTCGGTTTTCACCTGTAAAACAGCGATTTTAATTTTACTCATAGTGAAGTCAGATACTCCTCGATATCAAACGGGACTGTCTTTTCATCTTTTCTCAGATACAACGGATGGTGTGGATGGCCTTTCTTTGAGCACTTTCCCGCTCTAAGCCAGTGACCTCCGTATTTTATGCCAAGATCCGCCATTTCCCGCAGGCAATAGGGCAGATATTTTCTTTTTTCAACAATAGTTCCCCATGCAGCCCAGATTGCCGGAGACACGCCTCCGTCGGAAACGGTTTTAAGTATGTATTCAAAGGCATTCATGTTTTCACGATGAAGCTTTTCATTGAGCTCACTGTCCATATCGTCAGGACGGGTTGCCCTCTGGGCATAAACATTAAACATTATAAAGCTGTCAAATCCATTTCCGGCAGCTATCCGTTCCACTGATTTAAGGGTGTTATCAAGATTATCAGGCTCAGCGGTAGAGGGGTTAATGCCTATGCAGATAAGCGGATTTTTACCTCTTGTACCGAGGATATAACGGTATTCAGTATAGAAATCCGGAACATACAGCCATTTATCCGCATCATATCCCCCGCTTTTACCTGACAGCTCCATCGCTTCATCAAAGCGCAGAATATCAATATTGCAGCTTTCGCAGACTGGTATATGCATTGTTCCCTCCTCAGGCTAAAATGTATGCTATCACCGGCATGGTTATAAGTGAAAAAATTGTGCTGTGCAGAATTCCTTCAGAAGCAAAAATTCCTTCGCCGTTATAGCGTATAGCAAGAATGGAAACAATAATACCGGTGGGTGCGGCTGCAAGAAGAACCGCAGATGTCAGAAGTATGGGATCATCTGTAATCATTCCGCATACAAGCCATACAAGGAATGGTATCACAACAAGCTTTATGAAATTCAGAACGTACAGCTTGGCACTTTTAAATGAATCTGCAATGCTGACTGCACCCAGTGATGCGCCTATAACTATCATAGACATAGAAACTGTGGCGCCGGAAAGATTGCTTACAAGCTCGGTAACAACTCTCGGTACTTTGATTTTCGCAAAGAATATAATTACGCCTATAATGGTCGCAACCAGAGGTATGCTGAAAATCTCCTTTATCTTAATGCCGCTTTCGCCGTTATCCTTTTTAAGTCTCCAAATACCGTAGGTAAAGAGAAGTATATTGAACGGAATATTTGAAAGTGAGCAGTAGAAAACCGCTACCGGTCCGAAAAGCTGATCAAGAATAGGGAGTGCAACAAACATGGTATTGGGAACCGCCATAAGGAGCTGAACAACTCCTCCCCCGTCTCTCAGCGGCTTTATCATTTTCTGTAAAACCGCCGCCACTATATATCCCATAACCATAGAGATTATAATTACGACAAATATTTCCGTAAAATTGACCTCTATAAGATCAGGGTCTGTCTTTAAAACAGAATTCAGAATAGTAGCCGGCATAAATACGTCGATTACAAGTTTACTTGCAGTTTTAGTAAATTCAGGGCCTGCAAAACCTTTTTTTGCGAAATAATAACCGGTGAAAATCAGTATAACAAAAATCAGCATTTTCACCATCAGTCCCGAGAAATCCATACAGTCCTCCAAAAATTAAATGTGTAGAATCAGTTTTGCAACGTAAATATAAATCAGGAGGGATACTGCATCTGTAACTGTTGATATAAGAGGGTTTGCCATAACTGCCGGGTCAACGCCTATTTTTTCTGCAATTATAGGCAGAGTGCATCCAACAACTTTTGCGAACATAACTATAAACAAAATAGAAAGGCTGACGGTTGCCGCAACCAGAACGGTAACGCAGTCATTTTTAAGTATCCATCCATCAAGGATAATCATTTTAATGAAGTTGATAACAGCAAGTGTAATGCCGCACAGAATTGCGACTCTCCACTCCTTCCACATCACCTTTAGCGCATCCTTAGGCTCTGTATCGCCCAGAGAAAGGCTTCGTATTACAGCCGTGGAAGCCTGCGCACCGGAGTTTCCTCCCGTGCCCATAAGCATAGGTATGAAGGCTACAAGTCCCGCCTGTGCTGCCAGCATATTTTCAAAAGATGTGAGTATCATACTTGTAAACGTGGCCGACAGCATCAGGAACATAAGCCATGGAATTCTGTTCTTCCACATCTCCACTGTGCTCATTCGTGAGTAGGGCTTATCGGACGGCGTCATACCTGCCATGATTTCGAAGTCCTCTGTGGTTTCCTGTTCCATAACGTCGATAATATCATCGACAGTAACAATTCCCACAAGTCGTCCTTCATTATCAACTACCGGCAGTGCCATAAGGTCGTAATTTGAGAACTTTTCGGAAACGCTCTCCTGATCTTCCGTCGTGGAGGCAAAAATTACATTTGACTCCATCAGGTCTTCTATCTTAGTGTCATCATCGGCAAGGAGCAGATCCTTTACCGTGACTATGCCTTCAAGCTTTCTGTCAGAAGAAATTACAAAGCAGACATAGATAGTCTCCTTATCCTCGCCTATACGTCGGATTCTGGCAAAGGATTCCCGCACGTTCATGTACTTTTTAAGGTCTACAAACTCAGCCGTCATAATGCTTCCGGCGGAGTTATCAGGATACCTGAGATACTGGTTTATAAGCTTTCTGGTGTCAGGTCTTGCTGTGCGCATAACACGCTTTACAACATTGGCAGGCATTTCCTCCAGCATATCAACAGCATCATCCAGATACAGCTCTTCAACTATTCCGGCAAGCTCGGAGTCTGTAATGGAGTTTATTATACGCTCCTGTTCCGGAGCTTCAAAGTTTGCAAAAACAGCGGCGGCTGTTTCTTTATTAAGAAGTCTGAACACCATCGGCATTCGGTTGTCTTCTATTTCAGTAAGGAACTCAGCTACGTCATAGTCGTTAAGCTCTTCCATCTGGGATTTCAGCTTTTTCATATCACGCCTGTCCAGAAGTTCCGTCAATTCGTCGGTTTTTTGGTCGTGGAAAGCATCAAAATCAAAAGCTTCAGTTCTGTCTGTATCCTCCAATGAAATCACCTCCCATATTGGATAGCAAATATTTTAACACGCTCTTACTATATTTACAAGTATAAAGGGATTTAATCCCATTTTGACGGATGATTTTGTACAAATAGTAAATAATTCACCTGTTTTGGCATATTTGTAAAAAATGTGCATAGACTATTTCCAATAATATGTTAATAATATAACTAAGCTGAATATTAAAACCTCAGCAATGATTCTAAGGAGGATATTAAATGTCATACTCTAAAAGAACCCCCGCAACCGAAGAAGAGCTTCTGACAATGAATAAATACTGGCGTGCTTCCAACTATCTGACTGCCTGCCAGCTCTATCTTCTGGATGACCCTCTTCTGGAAAAACCTCTTACTCAAGACATAATTAAAAAGAAAATCGTCGGTCACTGGGGAACCTGCCCAGGCCAGAACTTTATCTACACTCACTTAAATCGTGTTATAAAAGAATTTGACCTCAATATGATTTACCTCTCCGGCCCCGGTCACGGCGGCAACGCAATGGTTGCACAGGACTGGCTGGACGGAAGCTATCAGGAGGTTTACCCCAACATAAGCCGTGATAAGGAAGGTATGCAGAGACTGTTCAAGCAGTTCTCCTTCCCCGGCGGTATTCCCTCTCACGTTGCCCCCGAAACCCCCGGTTCCATTAACGAAGGCGGTGAGCTGGGATACAGCCTTGCCCATGCTTTCGGCGCAGTTACCGATAACCCCGGCCTGATTGCCGCCTGCGTTGTAGGTGACGGTGAAGCTGAGACAGGCCCTCTTGCAACTTCATGGCAGTTAAACAAGTTCCTTTCTCCCGCAACCGACGGTGCTGTACTTCCCATTCTGCACCTCAACGGTTACAAGATTGCAAACCCCACCATTCTCTCCCGCATTTCCCACGAAGAGCTTGAAAGCTTCCTCCGTGGCAACGGCTGGACTCCCTATTTTGTAGAGGGTGACGAGCCTATGGAGATGCACAGAAAGATGGCTGACGTTCTGGATGAGTGCATTGAGTCCATTCTCAACTACCAGAGAGAGGCAAGAGAGAATGCAAAGACCGAGCGTCCCCGCTGGCCCATGATCGTGCTTCGCACACCTAAAGGCTGGACAGGCCCTGACTATGTAGACGGTCTTAAAGTAGAAGGCTACTGGAGAGCTCATCAGGTTCCCATTCAGCCCGACAGTGAAGAGCATATCAGACAGATTGAATCCTGGCTCCGCAGCTACAAGCCCGAAGAGCTTTTCGACTCCAACGGTGTTCCTGTACCTGAACTTCTGGAGCTGCCTCCCAAGGGCAAGCAGAGAATGGGCGCAAACCCCAACGCAAACGGCGGTCTGCTGCTCCGTGACCTTCGTATGCCCGACTTCCGTGAGTACGGAGTAGAGGTTCCCTTCCCCGGCTCTGTTGAATCTCAGGATATGTCTGAACTGGGCGCATTTGTAAGAGACATCTACAAGCTAAACGAGGCCTCCCGCAATTTCCGCTCCTTCGGCCCCGATGAAACCGCTTCCAACCGTCTGTCTGCTGTTTTTGAAAACACCGACAGAGTATGGAATGCAGATACAATTCCCGAGGACGACCACCTTTCGGAAAACGGCAGAGTTATGGACTCCATGCTTTCCGAGCACGTATGCCAGGGCCTGCTTGAAGGCTACCTGCTTACCGGCCGTCACGGCTTCTTCAACTCCTATGAAGCTTTCATAAGAATCGTTGACTCCATGTTCTCTCAGCACGCAAAATGGCTGAAGGTCTGCAACCAGCTGCCCTGGCGTGCAAAGATTGCATCCCTTAACTATGTACTTGCTTCAAACGTATGGCAGCAGGACCACAACGGCTTTACTCATCAGGACCCCGGTTTCTTAGACCATGTGGCAAACAAGAAAGCAGACGTTGTCCGCCTGTACCTGCCTCCCGATGCAAACTGCCTGCTCAGCTGCTTTGATCACTGCATCCGCAGCCGCAACTATGTCAACGTCATTGTAGCCTCCAAGCACCCCAGACCCCAGTGGCTCACAATGGAACAGGCTGTTAAGCACTGCACTCAGGGTATCGGCATCTGGCAGTGGGCATCCACTGACGAGGGCGAAGAGCCCGATATCGTTATGGCCTGCTGCGGTGATACTCCCACCCTTGAAACTCTGGCTGCAGTAACCATTCTCCGTGATGCATTCCCCGAGCTCAAGATCAGAGTAGTAAATGTAGTTGACCTTATGCGTCTCCAGTCTGAGGAACAGCATCCTCACGGTCTGAGCCAGCATGAATACGACTCCATTTTCACCAAGGACAAGCCCATTATCTTCGCTTTCCACGGTTATCCCTCACTTATTCACGAGCTGACCTATAAGCGCCACAACAAGAACATCCATGTAAGAGGCTATATCGAGGAAGGTACAATTACCACACCTTTCGATATGCGTGTTTTAAACAGACTGGACCGCTTCAACCTTGTACAGTCCGCTGTTTATAACCTGCCTCAGCTCGGTAACAGAGGCGCTTACCTCATCCAGCAGATGAAGGATAAGCTGGTTGAGCATCGTCAGTATATCTCCACCTACGGTGTGGATATGCCTGAGGTTGCAAACTGGAAATGGACTGACAGAAAGTAATTCAACTCATGTAAATTTTCAAAATGCGGTATTCAGAACTTCTGAATACCGCATTTTATTGTTAGAGATATTTCCGTTTATTTTCCTCTTAAATAACGGCTTCTTTTACAGCACCAAGTGACCCTCTTTTTCATCTTCCCTAACTATAATAAATTCATCTTATGTAAACTCTGGGGAGGAATGAGGATGTCTTTAGCATCACAGGGGAGACTGCCCGGGCTTAAAGCTCTGGCAGCTGGGAAAGTCGACAGACGCTTCTTAATGGCGGGTCGCTGCGGGATCTATATGGGGCTTGGATTTACCATGTCCTGTGCCCGCATTTTAGAAACAGGAGCACCTTTCGGAATGGCAATGGTAGCCTGCTCCGGTCCGGGACTGTCAGGCGTATTTTCTCTGCTCGGCGCCTCGCTTGGCTATCTTATAAGCGGCGGCATGGAATGGGGAATACGCTATATTGCGGCCTCGGTTCTGATCTATACCATTGCCTTTGTTTTTCACGAGCTGAGCATCTACAAGCAGCGTTTTTTTATGCCCTCGGCATCGGCTGCCGTAATGGCGCTGACAGGTTTTCTCGGAAGCTTTTATATTCCGCAGCGCAGCATACCATTGGCGGCGGAGCTGTTTCTTGAAACCGCACTTGCCTTCGGAGGCTGTTACTTTTTTAAGGAAGCTCTCCTTTTGAAGCCGCAGAACACAGAAAGTGCCGAGCTGCTGCACAGCATTTCCTGCATAATAATGGCGTCTTGCGCACTTATGGCCTTTGCAAGAATTGAGCTTTTCGGAGTTGTATCACTGGGTCGCTTTATGGCGCTTCTGCTTGTGATGACTTCTGCCATGAAGGGCGGGCCCCTTACCGGAGCCGCCGTAGGCACCGTTCTGGGCCTTGCAATGGATATAGGTCATGCGGGCACACCGTTTTACACCATGTCTTATGCTTTCTGCGGACTTCTGTCCGGCGTATTCGGTAAAAACGGCAGACTTATTTTCATACTCAGCTTTATTTTATCCGGTGCTCTGTCCGTGGTAGCTGCATGGAACACCGAAATATATATAAGCGCACTTTTTGAGGTTTTCTGTGCCTCGGTAGTTTTCATGCTGCTTCCCGCACAGTTTCTCAACCATCTTGGGCTTATGCTTGCATATATGGAACGTGGAAAGGGTGAATCCGGCCTGCGACGTTTTGTTTCAAAGCGTGTCCAAAGCCTGAGCGATGCTTACGGCGAGCTTTTTGAGATTCTCCGCAAAAACATCACCGAACCGTACAATGACGAAAATATAGCCAGAGTATTTGACAGAGCAGCAGACGAGGTATGTGTAGGCTGCAAGAACAAAAATCTGTGCTGGAACGCTGAATATGTTGATACACTGTCTGCCATGAATGACGCAACTCAGGCCATGATTAAAAACGGCAGTCTTTTAGCGACAGACCTTCCTGACTTTTTCAGAAGCCGCTGCATAAGTCTCCCTGCCTTTGTAACTGCGGTAAACGGAGAGCTGCGTGGTCTTTCCTACCGCCGCCAGCTTCGTGTAAAGCTCTCCGAAAACCGCAGCGTGGCATGGGGGCAGTACGCCGATATATCTCAGGTATTAAACAAGCTTGCTTTGGAGCTTGGAAGCATCAACGGCTCCGATCCTCTCGCCGAGCGCAGACTTATTCGCTATCTCAAAGAGCTTGAGATTGACGGAGAAGCCGCAGTATATCGTGATGGCGGCGGCAGGCTTCATGCAGTAATCGAAAGCAGCGGTTTAAACGCTATTACCAAAAACGAAAATTATCTTGAAAAGCTTTCATCCATTGTCGGTGTTCGCCTTTGCAGGCCCTATGAAGCTCAGGACGGAGAATCAAGGCTGACTTTGCTTGAAGCTGAGCCTTTGGCTGTATCAGTGGGTATTGCGGCATTAAAAAAGAAAGGCGAAAAAGTAAGCGGCGATAAGGGCAGCTACTTCAAGACCGATGCCGGAGTGCTGTGCGTTCTTTTATCTGACGGTATGGGCTGCGGTGACGACGCAGCGAAAGACAGTGCGCAGGTTGTTTCCATTCTCGAAAAGTTTCTGCGTTCAGGTGTAGATCCCGCTGTTGCCATGAAGATTCTGAACTCTGTTATGCTTCTCCGCAGCACTGACAGCTGGGGCTTTGCCACAGTAGACCTTATGTGTGTGGATCTTTTCAGTGGAGAAACCTGTTTTTATAAATACGGCGCAGCTCCATCATATGTAAAAAACGGTAAAAATATCCGCCGAATCAAGGGCGAAACTCTCGCCGTCGGGCTTTCCGCTGCAGAAGGCATTGCGCCTGATATTGTCCGCATGAAGCTTCGTCCCGGCTGCACGGCGGTCATTGCCTCAGACGGTGTGATAGCCGATTCAGACGACGCCTGGTTAAAGGAAATTCTTTCAGACGATTGCGACGACATGAAGAGCCTAGCAAAAGAAGTTATCAGCAAAGCTGAAAGCTTTTACGGTGCCGAAGATGACATGACAGTCGTAACCGTTCGGGTGGAGGAACGAGCATGAGTGCAAAGCCCAGACTCGGACTTTTCAGTTACTCCCGTGCAAGGCATAAATCACGCTGCCGCAGTTGCAGCTTAAAAGGCAGGATGCAGAACATAATTGTGGTAAAGCCGCCGAACCCGATGTTCAGACAGGCTGTATTTTTCCTCCGTGATGATTATTTTCTGTCCTCTGACATAAGCAGAGCCGAGCTGCTGGCGCAGGCGCAGGATGCAGCCACGGGTTTTGTAAACGAACAGGTTCCGCCGGTAAAAAAGCACACCGGAATCATAATCATTATTACTGCTCTCATTGTATTTGCAGCAGGTTTTGCAATTTTTCTATATTTAACATAAAAAGGAGGTCTTTCGACCTCCTTTTTAATCTTTAATCTTAACAACAGCATTTTCACTGTAAAACATCTCTATATATTTTTCCAGACATATATCCATATCATGTATCTGCCTTGCAGCCTCTATACCTACATAACGGTAATGCCACGGCTGATACGAAAAGCCGGTGCTTTCCTCCTGACCCTCAGGATATCTTAAAATAAATCCATACTGCCAGGAGTTTTCCCTGAGCCATTTGCAGGTTTTGGTATCTGCCTGCTTAGAATCCATATAGGGATACGCCTCATCAACTATATCTGCCGCAAGTCCCAGTTCATGCTCGCTTCTGCCCGGATGCGCCGGATTCTGAACCGTAAGCTCTTTTACCTGTCCCTGCACCTCAAGCTCCAGAGTTTTTTCAGCATACAGTCTTTCCTGCTCCTGCCTGTCCCTGTAAGCAGACACAAGCTTCGGTGAGCAGCCCGCATCACGGCAGTCGCACATCATATGCCTAAAGTCTTTTACGCACTGCCTGTCCAGCTTGAATCCGCCGTCAATTTCTTCCAATTCAGGTTTAAAATCGGCTCTTTCATAGCTGTTCCATTCATTTATCAGCACAAGCAGCCGTGTTTCATGTCTGTCTCTGTTCCAGCCGTATACTCTCAGGCATAACAGGCCAATCAGCAGTACACACGCAATTATCCCTGCGGTTTTCCAGATGTTCTGTTTTCGGTTTTCTTCATCTACGGGATAAAAATCTGCGTCATATGCCTGCATACACTCGCCTTCTCTCTTTTGTTTGCAGGCACATTATAGACTTTGCTTGTATCACTTCTGCATATTATTTGTATCGAAATTGTATACTTGACAATTTTCAGCTATTAAATATAAAAACATCTGACATATGCACGTTTATTCTCATAAGCTCCTCTTCCGCAAGTTCAAATACCAGCTGCAAATCCAGAAAGTCTGTATTTGCATCTCTGATCACAATGTGACTGCTTACATCAACATCTGTGAAATCATAGTATTCTCTTATACCATCGCAGAAGCGTTCCGCAGTCTGCTGTTCATCGAGTCTGTACTCAAGCCCCTCTGCGTAAACACCAAGTATAAAGCCCGTGGCATCATCCGTGCAGTAAATCAGACGATTATTTTTTCCGTCCTCTGCCTCTACTCTCCACACTAAGTTTGATTCGGGATTTTCCTCGTCAGGCAGAAGCAGATAGGCCTGCGTGTCCAATATCTCCCAGTGCCGGCCTTCCCCCAGCGGTATACCCGCCTCATTGAGAACTCTCAGAAGTTCATTTATTGCAGCATCCGCATTCTGTGCAGAGCTGAACCTGCCTTCCTCAATTTCTATCATGCTGTTTTCATTCATTCTGGAAACTGCCTTTAGTTTTTCAAGCTTTCTGTCATCTCCGGTAAGGCACAGCATACCTGCCCCAAGCTCCTCCTGCATATGAAAGCTGTCAACTTTTCGGCTTTGCAGCTCAGATGCAAGTCCGGGAAGCGCAATTCCCGTTGCAATGGCAGCCACAGCAAGCAGAACAACAAGAACCGCCATCAGAACCGAGTCTCCGTAATGTCGTTTTTTAACTTTGGGAGCAGGCTCTTTAAGATGCTTTTGTGCTTTTTTCTTCATATGCGACCACCTTTCAGCTCCACTGTTACGCAGGTTCCGTTACCAATTCTGCTTTCAAACTTCATGCTACCATGGTGCAGCTGCACAATTTCATTGCACAGCGCAAGTCCCAGACCAACGCCGCCCTGCGCTCTGGATCTGGATTTATCTACTCTGTAAAAGGCCTGTGTGATTTTTTCGATTTCCTCGTCGGGAATACCTCTGCCGGTATCCAGAATTTTTATTCTGCATCCCTCATCTGTCATCTGGGACATAAGATAGATGTTACCGCCTTTGTCCATAGCTTTTCTCGCATTATCAATAAGGTTTACAAGAAGGCTTCTTACAAGGTCAGGCTCCAGCATACACCAGCCATCTTCACAGCGGCAGCGAAGCACTATTCCCTGCTCCAGATACACCCGCTCAAGATGCTGAACCATGCTGCCCACAACTTGTGCAGGCTTTGCAGGCTGTAACTTTATCTCATTTTTCTTTAAGTCAAGCATATTCAGAAGCTTAAGCGAAAGGCTTTCCAGTCGTTTGCCCTCTGAGAAAATATAATTTGCGGCGTCCATCTGTTCTTTTTCATCCAGCATCTGCGCTCTTATAAGCTCTGCATATCCGATAATAGACGTCATCGGGTTTTTCATCTCATGGGCAAAGTTGCCCATAAATATCTCCTGCTGTGCAGCAGACTCCTGAATGGTGGCAATATTCTGCTGTAATTTCTCCGCCATTGCATTGAAATCCCTTGTCAGCATACCTACCTCATCATTGGACCGTACCTCTGCACGATATGACAGCTCTCCTGAAGCGAAGCGCTTTGACGCCTTTGAAAGTGAACTCAGCGGTTTTGTAAGCCAGTACGCCAGCACCCAGCACAGAATTGCGCTTATAATTACAACCACCAGAAAAACCCGTCTGTATATAAGGATCTGTTCGCTTCTCTGGGCGTATATGCCGCTTATATCGTAGCACTGATCCAGCCTGAGCTCATCATTTGCGGCAGTCAGTCCGGCGCTTATTCTTATGTGCCTTCTGCCGTCAGCGTCCTTTATTACGCTAACCTCTGCCACACCGTTTTCTGTTTCAAGCGGCGTATTCAGATCTGCGCCTATGGGGTTATCCTCATACAGAACCGACTCGTTATCTCCGAGCCTTATAGCCGACCAGCCGCCTCCGTCCTGATTGTACATCTGTATAAGTGCATTTGACAGGTTGGAATGATCCGGCACAGGGCCTGCCTCATATACCACATGAAGAGTATTGAGAACCATTCTGTACGAGTTCAGTGCAGACTGCATCTCATGCTGAAAGTTGCCTGTAAATCCGAGCGTAATCAGCAGACTGCCGCCTATGCCGAAGGCAATAGCCAGAAGCCACAGCATAAATATGGTGATTTTAAGTCTGAACTTCACGCCGCAGTCTCCCTTTCAAAAGCTTCTCAGATTTCAAGCCTGTAACCTACTCTGTTTACTGTCTGGAGCGTTTCCTCCCAGCCGATTTTCTTTCGCAGGCGCTGTATGTGCAGATCAACTACCCGGCTTCCAACCGGATATTCTCCTCCCCACACTCTTTCGTATATGGTTTCTCTGTATAAGGCCACATTGGGATTATGTATAAAGAGCATCATAAGATCCCATTCCTTTTTCGTCAGGTCTACAAGTTCATCCCCACGCAGCACCTGAAGTGACCGTGTATCAACAGTGAGTTCACCCACTTTGAAGATTTCATCCGTCTTTTGGTAGCGTCTGAGTACCACTTCTACCCTTGCCAGAAGTTCCATAACTTCAAAGGGCTTAACTATATAATCCTCGGCACCCATTCTCAGCCCCTTCACTCGATCATCAAGGGAATTCTTGGCAGTTATGAAAATAACGGGTGTTCCCAGCGGAGCTATGTACTCCATAAGCTCGAAGCCTGATATTTTCGGCAGCATGACATCCAAAAGTACAAGGTCTAAAACTTCTGTTTCGAGAATATTCGCAGCCTCTTCACCGTCATAGGCGCAGCTTACTGAATAGCCCGCTTTTGTAAGGCTCAGCCGAATAAGCTCTGAGATAGGTTTTTCATCCTCAACCACCAAAATTTTTATCATGCTTATCCCTCCTAATCTGATGTGTTAAATTATACAACAGTTTTTTACTTATTTATATAGCAGCGAC
The DNA here is from genome assembly GCA_020025655.1 of Oscillospiraceae bacterium. Classification (GTDB taxonomy): domain Bacteria; phylum Bacillota; class Clostridia; order Oscillospirales; family Oscillospiraceae; genus Limivicinus. The sequence goes on along the minus strand of JAHHRR010000020.1, from coordinate 9,055 downwards.
GCCAAATATCTGCATTTTCAGTCAGATTTAAGAATTCTTAAGAATTGCGATATCAAAAAAGACCAATTTTCATCACGAAAATCGGTCTTTTTAAACTTATTATTCAGCGTCCTCTTCTGAGCTTTACATACTCTTCGAGGCACACTCCTTTTTCATGCATATCCTTTGCAAACTCCTCGCCCACATAGCGGTAATGCCAGGGCTCATATATGATTCCTGTTATATCGGACTTATCATTGGGATATCTGAGTATAAATCCATATTTCCAGCTGTTTTCCGCAAGCCACTGCTGAGCAGGCATCTGCTCCTGCTCCGGAACCAGATACGGATAGTTTGCATCTATAATGTCGGCAGAAAGTCCAAGCTCATGCTCGCTTGTTCCCGGAACAGCCACCACCTTTGCGGCCATTTTCTTTGCTTCATCATATCCATAGCCCTCTGCCATAACTCTGTCTATCTTATTTTCAAACAGAGTCACCTGCTTTTCATGGGACCGATACGCAGAGCAGATATAAGGGCTGTTTCCTGCCGCCACGCAGTCCTGCATCATTCTCGCCAAGGCCTCAACACAGCGCACATCCATCATTTCGCCCTCATTTGTGTAATAAAGCTCGGGCGCAAATTCATCCACATATGCAGGCTGGACAGGATATCCGTCAGGTATTGAATTCCACGGGTTAACAAGTATCAGCAGATCGAGATTTTTAAGACTCTCCCTGCGCTCTTCTTTTTTTTCGGAATTCACCTCAAGGCTTTCTGCAAAGCTGCTGTCCTCATCTATGAGCAGCTGCACCTTTTCCTCGGTAGCAGTTATAAAATCATTGCAGGCATCTGCCGCTCTCAAAATGCTTTGGTTTCTCTGCTGTATGTACAGAACCCCCTGAATACCTATGCCCGCAAGAAGCGATACTATAACCAGGCTCACAAGCCAGAGAGTATTTTTATGTTTAGTTTTCATTGAATCCATCCTGAAATAAAAAATGTTTATACAAGTGCTGTTTTTATAATATATCTGGATTTCACTGGGAAAATCCGTCCGAAAAGTTTTATAAATAATGCATTCTTATATTGTTTTACAACATATTTTTAAAAAAGTCAAGGAATGAAGCTTGTAAAATCATGGCATAAGGGTTAAAATTATTTAAGGATATTTTTCTCATTACACGGGAAAGGAAAAAGATATGCAGAAAATATATAATTTTTTAAAAACTGCCGGAATCTATTATCTTGCCACAACTGACGGAGTTCAGCCCAGAGTCCGTCCTTTTGGAACAATAAATCTTTTTGATGACAAGCTTTATATTATGACAAGCAAAACCAAGGCCGTTTCACATCAGCTTCACGAAAATCCGAAAATTGAAATCTCTGCCTGCCTTAACGACAAGTGGCTTCGGCTCGAGGCTTCTGTTGTTGAAGACAACAGCTTTGATGCAAAAATGAGTATGCTGAATGCCTTTCCTGAGCTTATCAAGCTCTTTCCTCTCGAGGACGAGAACACTGAGCTTTGGTTTTTGAGAAACGTCACCGCCGGCATCTATGAGACAGGAAAAGACCCTGAAATTCACAGATTCTGACCTGTCAAATCTGCTTTTCCGTCTCTCGGCTTACATACTTTAAATTTAATACCAAGCAAAAACCTGCTGTCTGCGCTGTGCAGACAGCAGGTTTTTATTTGCGCCGATACTTCTATGCTCTCGCTGTGTAAAAAACACCCTGCTTATCAGGCAGCATGACGCTGTCTGACAAACAGAGTGCGGTTAATCAGAACTTCTGATCAAATTTATAGCTTATATCTTCCTTGAAGCTCAGCTTTTCTTCCCGTCCCTGTACAAGACCCATTACTTTAGGAACAAGTCTTATAATAACAAGTGCGCCTGTAAAGATGCAGAGAGTCATAATAAGGCTGTTTTCCACAAGTACCATGGAAATTGCGATAAACATGAACGCAGAAACCACTGTTGCCAGTGTAATATAGCGTTTTGCCCACATCATACCTATAAAGATCAGCAGTACAAATGCACCGATAGACGGCTTTACTCCGAAAGCAGCAACAATCAGGGCACCGCTGCCATAGCTTCCTCTGAAGCGGTTGAAAACCGGAAACAGTCTGCCAAGCACAAGGCAGAAGCCCGCAAAGGCACGGCCCAGCTCTGCCTGCTCCTTGATTCCGAATATCAAGCCTGCAATAAGAATCGGCAGAAGGTCTTTAAGTATCTCAATTAAGAAAAGTGTAATTATACCTTTTGTTCCGAAGATACGTTTAAAGTTTGAAAGCCAGATATTTCCTTCTCCCAGTCTTCTGAGATTCTTCTTATAGATAAAGATAGACGCAATATTAAGGGTGCTGATGCTGCCCATTACATAAGCCAGAATAGCAATCAGAATAAGGAAAATCCAGTAAAAGGTCATTCCTTATCCCCTTTCTGGCGGACGATTATATTGATAGGTGTACCTTCAAGGCCGAATACCGAACGAATCTGGTTTTCGATATAACGCTGATATGAGAAGTGGAACAGCTCCTTGGAATTGCAGAAAATAACAAATGTGGGGGGCTTGGTTCCTGTCTGGGTCATGTAATATATCTTGAGTCTCTTACCCTTATCGGTAGGAGGCTGTACTCTGGCCTGAGCATCGGCAAGAACATTATTCAGCATACCGGTGGTAATGCGCATACTGTTCTGGTCGTTTACAAAGTTGATAAGCTCAAAAAGGCGGTCGGTTCTCTGACCGGTCAGAGCAGATATAAACACAATCGGTGCATAGCTCATAAAGCTCAGGTCGTTCATTATGCGCTTACGCATTTTTTCCATAGTGCCTGTTTCTTTATCAACAAGGTCCCATTTGTTTACAACCACAATGCAGGCTTTACCGGCTTCATGGGCAAGACCTGCTATTTTGGTATCCTGCTCAGTAACGCCGTCTCTTGCATCAATCATAATAAGGCAGACGTCTGCTCTTTCGATTGCAAGCTGTGCCCGCATGACGGAGAACTTTTCAACTCTTTCGTCAACCTTGGACTTGCGGCGGATTCCGGCAGTATCTATGAAAACATACTTGCCGTACTTATTTTCAAAAGCACTGTCAACAGCATCTCTTGTAGTACCTGCAACATTGCTTACAATAACACGCTTTTCGCCTAAAATACGGTTAATGAGTGAAGATTTTCCCACATTAGGCTTACCGATGAGGGCAACCTTAATGCTGTCATCCTCTTCTTGCTCATCTTCCTCAGGCGGGAAGTACTTCAGGCACTCGTCAAGAAGATCTCCTGTACCATGACCGTGAACAGCGGATGTGGGAATAGGATCACCCAGACCCAGAGAATAAAATTCGTAAACACCTACATCGGTAGCACCGGTAGAGTCAGCCTTATTAACAGCCAGAACCACAGGCTTTCCTGAACGAAGCAACATTCTTGCCACATCTTCATCAGCTGCGGTAACGCCGGTTCTGAGGTCGGTTACAAGTATAATAACAGTGGCGGCATCAATAGCAATCTGAGCCTGCTCACGCATAAAAAGCAGAATTTCACTGTCTGTGGTGGGTTCAATTCCGCCGGTATCAACCATATCGAATTTTCTGCCGCACCATTCGCATTCTGCATAAAGTCTGTCTCGGGTAACACCGGGGGTATCTTCAACTATGGACAGGCGCTGACCGACCAGACGGTTAAACAGCATGGATTTGCCTACATTTGGTCTGCCGACTACGGCAACGAGAGGTCTTGACATTCACCTCACCCTTTCTTAGTTTTGATTATATTTATAATATTCAGTCTGTTCTGTATCACGCTGGGGAAGCTTTACCTCCGGCAGCTCACCGCTTATAGCATCCCAAAGTGCGAATCCGTCCTGCTCCACAGGATAAATAGGAACGCCCAGTGCCTCAGAGGCCTGCTCCAGTGTAATATCGTCCAGAAAATCCATTTCCTGACGGCGGAGCATATTCTGAGATATAAAGAGCCTTTCGCCCAGATTTTTGCCTTTGAGCTGCTTAATAAGGTCCTGACCTGTAATAAGGCCGCTTACATTGATACTATGACCGAAGAAGTCGTTTTCGATAGCATATACGTGCGCTTCCATTTTATCATATTTTTCCGCAGCAAGCGCACAAAGTTTCTTAAATAACGGATTTACCGATGTTCCGGTGGCTATGGAAAAAGGAACATAGTCAGGTTCATCGGACAGTTTCAGTGCAGAACGGAATTCTGTCTCCAGAAGGCGAAGCATTCCCACACCGTTTTCGAGCTGTGCAAAGTCGCCGTAGAACTCTTCCTCAGGCATTTCCTGCCCTGCTTTAAGGTACATTTCATCGCCGCAGTAGAAAATACGGCAGCCGTACTTTTTGAGGCACTCGTCACCGAAAGCCGTAATCTGCTGAATTGTCTCCGCTGCGTGTTCCTTTGTAAACGGGGTAAGGGGGTAAAGACCTTCTCTGTATTTTGAAAGTCCTACCGGAACGATTGCAACAGAATGTACACTGGGGTACATCTCCGCCAGATCATGCATAGTGCGGTCCAGCTCTTCATTATCATTAAGTCCCGGGCAGCAGACAATCTGGCAGTTCATAATAATTCCTGCCTCGGCAAAACGGCGCATAACTTCTATGCCCTCACCTGCTCTGGGATTGCGAAGCATCTCACAGCGCAGCTGCGGGTTTGTTGTATGGACAGATACGTTCACAGGGCTTACGTGCAGGTCTATAATCCTCTGAATCTCACGCTTGGAGAGATTGGTAAGGGTAATATAGTTTCCCAGCAGGAAGCTGAGTCTTGCGTCATCGTCCTTAAAATACATTGTAGGGCGCATCCCCTTCGGGAGCTGGTCAATAAAACAGAACACACAATTGTTTGCGCAGGAACGGGGCTTGTCCATAAGATAGGTCTCAAAATCGAGCCCCAGATCTCCGCCTTCGTTCTTGTGTACATGAACGGTATACTCATGCCCGTCGGGACGTCTGAGCACGACCTTCAGCTTTCTGTCATATGCGAAGAACTTATAGTCCAGAACATCCAGTATTTTATTGTCATTTATAGATATCAGCCTGTCACCCGGCTTAACCTTGCGGTGAACAGGGCTGTTACTGTCTATTGATTTAATAATGTTTTCCATTTCAGCTCCAAATAATGCAAAAGGAGGAAAGGTTTTCCTCTCCTCCTAAAGCGTCTTTACTTGCTCTCCTCAACATTGACGACCTGACGGCCATGGTACTGTCCGCAGGTTTTGCAAACACGATGAGGCATGCAGAATGCACCGCAATTGGGGCAAACTACTAAGTTGGGAGCAGTCAGCTTCCAAGTGGAAGCGCGTCTCTTGTCACGTCTCTGTCTTGAAGTTCTACTTTTTGGTACTGCCATGTTGACACCTCCTGATAACAGCTGTTTTGAGCAGCTCTATATTTATTTATCCAAAAGCTGCTCAAGCACAGCAAATCTTGGATCGATTTCTTTCTGGCAACCGCAAGGTCCCAGATTTAGGTTTTTGCCGCACTTGGGACACAGACCCTTACAATCCTCTTTGCAGAGGAATTTGGTTTCCATATCTAAAATGAAGCAGGTGGACAAGACTTCGTCCAGGTCTATTTCGTCACCATCCAGTACGAAGTTCTCCGGATTATCTCCCTCGTCCTCTTCGACGATAGTGGCGTTAAGCGGGGTCACTTTAGCTAAGTCAAAGCTGCTACCGCATCGGTCGCAGATGCAGGTCATTTCAGCATCAATTTCTCCCTGAAGCTCAAGAATGCCTGCCTCGTTGTATACACGCCCTTTAGCATAAGGCTTTTTCTTATAGGCCGTAACAGAAGGAAAATCCAACAACTCCGTATCCAGCTCATGTTCAAAGGGAACTGAGCCTCCGGGAACTTCTATGATTTTTCTAAGGTCAAGTCTCATATAAATTACCTCACTCGCAGGCGTATGCCTCCACAGTCGCTTAAGTATTATAGTTGATGTATCAAGGCTTGTCAATACATATTTTATATAGTATAATCCAAATTAAAAGAATTTTAGCAGAAAAACGGAAGGTTCTTTAAGATATGAAAGAAATTACAGTAAAATCCAACGATGCAGGTCAAAGATTGGATCGTTTTATCAGCAAGGCAGTGCCTCTTCTTCCTGAGTCCCTGCTTCAGAAATATATCCGCTTAAAGCGCATCAAGCTCAACGGCAAAGGTGCAAAGCGTGATACACGTTTAAATAACGGCGATGTTTTGCAGCTCTATATCAATGATGAGTTTTTCGACAAGCCCAAAGAAGAGAACTCCTATCTGAAGGTCGGCAAGCCGAAGCTCGATATTGTATATGAAGACGAAAACATAATCCTTCTGGACAAAAAGCCCGGTATACTCTGTCACAGTGCCGGAGGTTGGGATTATAACACGCTTATTGCCAATGTTCAAGCCTATCTTGCTCAAAAGGGTGAATGGAAGCCGAAAGAGGAGAATTCATTCTCTCCCGCTCTCTGCAACCGCATTGACCGCAACACCGGCGGTATCGTAATCGGTGCAAAAAACGCACAGGCCCTTCGTATTATAAATGAAAAGATCCAGTCAAGAGAGATTGATAAATACTATCTTCTCACTGTCTGCGGCAAGCCCTCCCCTGCACAGGCTCTTCTGGAGGATTATCTGTATAAGGACGACAGCAAAAATCAGGTCTTTGTGAAGCCTGCAAACACGCCGGGAGCGAAAATTGCAAAAACCGAATACAGACTTCTGCGCTCAAAGGGCAAACTTTCTCTTGTGGAATGCCACCTGCTCACAGGACGCACCCACCAGATAAGAGTGCAGATGGCTCATGCCGGCTGGCCTCTTCTCGGCGACATCAAATATGGAAATCCTCGTATGAACAGACAGTTTGAGGAAAAAGGTCAGGCCCTTTATTCATATAAGCTCCGTTTTGATTTTGAAAGCGATGCAGGTATTTTAAACTATCTCAACGGAAAGGAATTCAAGGTTAACAGAGTAGACTTTGCCGAGAAATACTTTGGCCTTGAAAATCTGGATATTTGATCATGTTAAAACTACTCAGTAAAATTTTTATAAAAGACCGTGAGAATTATAAGGATGCTTCCGTACGCAGCGCATACGGTATGCTCTGCGGAATATGGGGCATATTCCTCAATCTTATTCTCTTTGCAGGAAAATATTTTGCAGGTGCTGTTTCCGGTTCTATGGCTATTATAGCAGATGCCTTCAACAGCTTGTCGGACGCAGGTTCCTCAATCATAAGCCTTCTCGGCTTCGCCATTGCGGGAAAGAAGCCTGATAAGGACCACCCCTTCGGTCACGGCAGAGTCGAGTATCTCACCGGACTTATAATCTCCGTTATTATAATAACAGTAGGACTTGAACTGTGCAAGAGCTCTGTTTTGAAAATTCTTCATCCGGAGTCGGTTGATGCCGCACTTATCCCTGCTCTTATTCTTCTGGTATCAATAGGAGTAAAAATTTATATCGGTGCCTATAATCGTTCAATAGGAAAAAAGATTCACTCGGCCGCCATGCTTGCCTCTGCAACCGATGCAATTTCCGATTCCGTATCCACCGCAGTGGTACTTATTTCCATGGGCGTAAGCAAACTGTTTGACATTAACATAGATGCTTATGCAGGTCTGCTGGTTTCTGTATTCATAATTTACAGCGGTTTTTCCGCCGTCAAGGATACAATCTCTCCCCTGCTGGGTCAGGCTCCTGATCCTGAGCTTGTGGCAGGTATTCAGGAAGTTGTTCTCTCATACCCCGAAATACTCGGTCTGCACGATCTTGTAATTCACGACTACGGTCCGGGGCGGATTATGGCCTCTCTCCATGCCGAAGTGAACGGCAAAGGTGATATATACAGAATACACGATATAATAGATCAGGCTGAGAATGAGCTGTATTCAAAATTCAGCTGTATAGCCACCATTCACATGGACCCGCTTGATCTTGATAATATTCATCTTTCACGGCTTCAGCGGGATGTGGCGCAGAAGCTCAGAGAGCTTGACCGCTCAGCCACAATTCACGATTTCCGCATGGTTCCCGGTGAGACACATACAAACCTTATTTTTGATGCGGTTTTTCCCATAGAATGTAAGGATTCAGATGAAGTTCTGATAAAAAAGATCAATGAACTGGTCAGTCAGAACTGGCCGGGATATAATGCCGTGGTAAAAATCGACCGGAACTACGTTTTGTAACAAACTGTTACACCTTTTTATATGTTTACATATACTTTACCATAAACTTGACTTATATGTTAAAATAGCTTGAAAAATTATTAGGGAGAATTTGTTAATGCTTACAGTAAATGATCTTTCCATGCAGTTTGGTTCAGATATACTCTTTTCAAGAGTTGATTTACAGTTTACCGCTGGCAACTGCTACGGCATTATCGGTGCAAACGGTGCCGGTAAATCTACATTTATAAAAATCCTTTCCGGAGAGCTGGAGCCTACCTCCGGTTCCGTAACTCTGGAGGCTAAGCGCAGAATGTCTGTTTTAAAGCAGAACCAGAGCCTTTACGATGCCTACACAGTTATGGATACCGTAATCATGGGCAACCAGCGTCTTTATGACTGCGGCAAGGAAAAAGATGCTATATATGAAAAAGAAGATTTCACCGATGAGGACGGCATAAAGGCTGCTGAACTTGAAGAGGAGTTTGCAGAGCTTGGCGGCTGGGAAGCCGAAAGCGATGCAGGCCGTATTCTTCAGGGTCTGGGTGTTGATACCTCAATGCATCAGACTCTTATGTCCGAAATGGATGCAAGACTCAAGGTCAAGGTTCTGCTTGCTCAGGCTCTTTTCGGTAATCCCGATGTCATCCTGCTGGATGAGCCTACCAACAATCTGGACCTTGCAAGCGTTGTATGGCTTGAAGACTTCCTTATGGATTATGAGGGAACCGTTCTGGTTGTCTCCCATGACCGTTACTTCCTCAACAACATTTGTACTCACATTGTCGATATCGACTACGGCAAAATCAAGATGTATGTGGGTAACTACGATTTCTGGTATGAGTCCAGCCAGCTGATGCAGAAGCTCATAAAAGACCAGAACAAAAAGGCTGAGC
>JAHHRR010000002.1 GCA_020025655.1 Oscillospiraceae bacterium | reverse complement strand
AGCCGCACATGAGCATCTTGTGGGTGAAGAAGTCCTGAAGGCTGTAAGAGCCGACAGCATCCTCACTCTTCTGCTCAATCTGGTCATCGTGGATAGGCAGAAGCTCGGGAGTAACAGGGCAGTCCAGAACATCGTAAAGGGCGGCCTTGAGAACCTTGTCCTCGCAGGCACCGGCGATGTAACGTACATTCTCACGAACCTGAGTCTTGGTAAGACCCATGTTAACGTCGTACATACTGGTGTGGTCACCGTTGTAGGTGCACCAGCCGTCGATGAACTCACTCAGGTCTTCAGTACCGACATCGAGGCCGTTTACCTTGTTGGCAATATCCATGAGAACCATGGTACGCATACGGGCCTGAGCGTTCTCAAAGGCGATAGAATAATCGTCGTGTGCATGACCGATATCGTCGAAGTGCTGATATACGGACTTACCGATATCAATTACACGAACCTCAGCGCCGCACTGCTCAGCAACAACGATAGCGTTGGACTTGGTACGGGAAGAAGTACCGAAGCAGGGGAGGGTGCAGGCAACGACATTTTCAGCAGGCAGACCCAGTCTCTTTACAGCCATTGCGCAGATCATTACGCAAAGGGTGGAGTCTACGCCGCCGGATATACCGACAACGCAGTGGTCCAGATGGGCATATTCCATGCGCTTGCAAAGAGCGGTAACCTGAATGTCGATAACTCTGCGGCAGTATGCAGGGTAATCCTCCAGCTTTTCAGGCATATGGGGGAACATATTGTAGGTTCTGGTGAGCTTGGTTTCTTCAACCTCTTCGCCCCAGAAGAACTCATCGTGTGAACCCTCGTCATAGAAGCCGCCTTTTTCACGTCTCAGATTCATCATGTGCTCAATGTCGATCTCGGAGATAGCCATTGAGTTTTCGCATTCGCTCTCAGCAAGAATCTTGCCGTTTTCGGAAACCATGCAGAGACCGGAGAAAACATTATCGGTAGTGCTTTCGCCCTTACCGGGAGCGGCGGTAATCATGCCGCAGCGGAGACGCCTGGACTCATAGCGGGTATTAAGCTCGGCGTTTTCAGTGGAGGAAACGGTTTCGGGGAAGGATGCCATACGGGCAATCAGAGTTGCGCCGGCCTGAGCGTGCCATACGCAGGGAGGAATAACAGCATCCATATCTGCACCAAGCTCAACTGCAACGGAAAGACCGGGCAGAGCATCGCAGGTGAAGAGGCTGTCGCTTGTGAGAAGCAGAGTCTCATAATCGCCGATAAGAATCTCCTTTGCTTCCTCAACAGCGGAGGGAGTGAAGGCGCCGTCATAGCAGTTTTCGGCAGGTACAAGACCCATAAGTTCACCGTTATAGATAACGGCAGCGCAGGAATAGAGCTTTGCACCGTCTGCATAGGGCAGACCTACAAAGCACAGCATATCCATGCCTTTGGTAGCGGCAACAACATGAAGCAGAGCTTCTTTTGCACCTTCCAGCATAACCTTGTGGCTTATTAAGTCATAGCAGCTGCAGCCGGTAAGGCTGAGCTCAGGAAAAACAAGAACCTTGACACCCTGATTACGGGCTTCTTTGATGCTCTCTATAATACGCTCAGCATTATAATTAGCATCGGCAACCTTTATAACAGGAGAGGCTGCCCCTACCTTGACAAATCCATGCTTCACTCTATATCACCTTTCCCTAATTAAAATTTGATTCTTTCGCTTATATAATTCTTAACTTCGCTGATAGGAATACGAACCTGCTCCATGGTATCTCTCTCACGGATTGTTACGCAGTCATCCTTTTCATCGGTCTCAGTGCCGACGGTGTTGAAGTCGAAAGTAATGCAGAAGGGAGTACCGATTTCATCTTCACGGCGGTAGCGCTTACCGATAGAACCGGTCTCATCGTAATCGCACATAAACTCCTTGGAAAGCTCTGCATAAAGCTCCTTTGCGGGGCCGGTAAGAACATCCTTCTTGCTCAGAGGAAGAATTGCGCACTTGAAGGGAGCAAGAGCGGGATGCAGATGCATAACGGTTCTCACATCGTCGTTGCCCTTCTTGTCCTGACCTACAACCTGCTCGTCGTAAGCTTCAACCAGAACAGACAGAACAGTACGCTCAACACCCAGAGAAGGCTCGACAACATAGGGGATGTAGTGCTCGTTCTTTTCCTGATCGTAATAGGTCAGATCCTGACCGGAAACGGTCTGATGCTGAGTCAGGTCGTAGTCGGTACGGTCTGCAACACCCCAGAGCTCGCCCCAGCCGAAGGGGAACAGGAACTCAAAGTCAGTAGTAGCCTTGGAATAGAAGCACAGCTCCTCGGGATCATGGTCACGGAGACGAAGGTTTTCGTCATGCAGACCGATATCCAGCAGGAACTTGTGGCAGAAGGAACGCCAGTAGTTGAACCACTCAAGGTCAGTTCCGGGCTCGCAGAAGAACTCAAGCTCCATCTGCTCGAACTCTCTTACACGGAAGATGAAGTTACCGGGAGTGATCTCATTACGGAAGCTCTTGCCGATCTGGCCGATACCGAAAGGCAGCTTTCTTCTGGTGGAGCGCTGTACGTTAACAAAGTTTGTGAAAATACCCTGAGCGGTTTCGGGACGCAGGTAAACGGTGTTCTTTGCGTTCTCGGTTACGCCCTGGAAGGTCTTGAACATCAGGTTGAACTGACGGATATCTGTAAAGTTGTGCTTGCCGCAGCTGGGGCAGCAGATATTGTGCTCTTCGATGAAGGCCTTCATCTCATCCTGAGAGAAAGCGTCGATAGGCTTGGGAAGCTCATAGTTGTTTTCAGCAGTCCAGTCCTCAATCAGCTTATCTGCACGGAAACGCTCGTTGCATTCACGGCAGTCCATAAGAGGATCGGAGAAGCCGCCCAGATGACCGGAGGCAACCCAGGTCTGAGGGTTCATAAGAATGGCGGCGTCCAGACCTACGTTGTAGGGATTTTCCTGAACGAACTTTTTCCACCATGCACGTTTGACGTTATTCTTCAGCTCAACGCCGAGAGGGCCGTAGTCCCAGGTGTTGGCAAGGCCGCCGTAGATCTCGGAGCCGGCGAAGATAAAACCACGGTTTTTGCACAGGGCAACAATCTTGTCCATTGTTTTTTCTGTATTTTTCATATTAAAATCCTTTCCCGCGGCTGGCTGCCGCAGAGATATATTTGCTGACTTGCAGCAAGTATTAAATATATCATAGTATCCATGCTCTTTCAAGGAGATATGGCATATTTTGCAGTATTTAGCCCGATTTTCCTTGTTAAAAGTTAGATAATGTTCAAAAATAATAATTTGAGAAAACAGGGCAGAATATAAAACAGGAATTCAGTCGGAGGAGAGTTAAAATTCCGCAGGACACAACTGGAAAAAAATTCTTAAAAATTATAAAAAAAGCTCAATGTATCTTCCAATTATGTAAACATAGTGTATAATAATCAGCAGAGAAAAAAGTGAAGTCAGGTAGAGATATGAAGGATAAAAATATTAAAAGCCAGATAATACAGGAAAATGTTGAAGAAAAGGAAAAATCAACGCGCAATAAGGGTAAAAAAGCTTTTATAATAACAGTATGTGTGCTGATGAGCATCATCATACTTCTTGTTGCAGCTGCGGTTTTTCTGGATGAGCGCCATGTGCGGTTTTATATTACAGATGAGCTGGAAATTGAGCAGGAGCTGGGCGAGGAATTTGTAGATCCCGGCAGAGAGGCAGTCACTGTTGGAAAAATCTTCGGTGAAAGCCCGATTCATCTTCATGTAAGCACCGAAGGCGAGGTTGATACAGAAAATCTCGGCAGCTATCAGCTTAAATATACCGCAAGGCATATGTTCCACGATTACAGCGTTACAAGAACTGTAAATGTTGTGGATACAAAGCCGCCTGTGATTACACTTAAATATAAGGAAGGCTATGAGCCGAACTGGTTTACCGGCTATGAGGAAGAGGGCTACGAGGCAGTAGACAGACTGGACGGAGACGTTACAGATAAGGTTCAGTGTGAAATCGGCGATGATAAGATAGTTTATACAGTTACCGACTCCCACGGCAATACGGCCACGGTAGAGCGTAAATCGGGTTACAGCGATACAGCTCCTCATATTGAGCTTCTCGGTGATGCGGAGAGCGAGATTTATGCAAGTGCATTTTATGAAGACCCCGGATTTACGGCTACTGACAAGCAGGGCAATGATTACTCCGGTATGGTACAGGTTGAAGGGGCGGTTGTGCCTTACAAAGCAGGGGATTATGAGGTGAAATACTTCATAGAAAATCCTCAGGGCAAAAGAGTTGAGGCTGTAAGACGGGTTAAGGTACTGCCCGCTGAACTGCCTGACAGTGTCGAGCCTGACGAAAAGACTATTTATCTGACATTCGATGACGGCCCCGGACCTTACACCGATCAGCTTCTGGATGTTCTTGCAGAATATAATGTAAAGGCTACTTTCTTTGTTACCTGTCTCGGCCAGAAATACAATGACTGCATCGGCAGAGCCTATCGTGAGGGCCACTCAATAGGTGCTCACACCGCCTGCCACAATTACTACACTGTATATGCAAGTGAAGATGCATATTTTGACGATCTGGAACAGGTTCAGCAGCTTATTCACGACCAGACCGGCGAATATACAAGCCTTGTCCGTTTCCCCGGCGGAAGCTCCAATACCGTCAGCAGATTTAACCCCGGAATAATGACCAGACTTTCAAAAGCTCTTACAGACTCCGGATATAAATATTTTGACTGGAATGTATCCAGCGGTGATGCAGGCGAGACAACAGACACGGATGTAGTTGTGGAGAATGTGGTCAACGGATGCAGCGGAAAAAAGACTTCGGTGGTGCTTCAACACGATGTTAAGGATTACAGTGTAGCCGCAGTGGAGAGAATCATCAACTGGGGCCTGCGCAACGGATATACCTTCAGAGCGCTTGATATTACAAGTCCTACCTCACATCACGGCATAGCAAACTGAAAATATAATTCTGAATCCTCCCTGTATTCGGGGAGGATTCTTCATAAATTCAGCATTGACATGAAAATTTAATGGTAATACAATTAACAAAAAAATGAAATGAGGGCCGAAAAATGATTCTTGCCATAGATGTGGGAAACACAAATGTTGTCTTGGGATGCATTGAGGACGGAAATATTATGAATATTGTCCGGCTCCACACAAATGTTCACGACACAGATGCGGAGTATGCAATTAAAATAAAACAGATACTGGAAATCTACGGCAGAGATCCCAGAAGCTTTGACGGCGCAATAATTTCCTCTGTCGTACCTGAGGTTACGGAATCAATTAAGAGAGCTGTAAAATGGGTAAGCGGAATAGTGCCTATGGTGGTAGGGCCCGGTATGAAAACCGGTCTTAATGTGCGAATTGATGACCCCAGCACACTGGCAGGAGATCTGGTGGTGGGAAGTGTTGCGGCAATAGAATATTATGGCGCACCGGTTATAGTTCTGGATATGGGAACTGCAACTACAATGGTGGTTGTAAATAAGAATAACTGCTATGTGGGCGGAGCCATTATCCCCGGAGTAACCCTTTCCTATGCCGCCCTTGCCTCAGGCACCAGCCTTCTGCCCTCAATCTCAATTAAAGACCCCAAAAAGGTAATAGGCACAAATACTGTTGAATCAATGCGCTCCGGTGCAATATACGGCACGGCGTCGCTTATTGACGGTATGATTGACAGAATGGAAGAGGAGCTTGGCTATAAGTGCAAGGTTATTGCAAACGGAGGCTTGGCAGAATCCGTTGTGCCCTACTGCAAGCATGATATTACAGTGGACAATGACCTGCTTATTAAGGGCCTCTGGGCACTTTACCAGAAAAATAAAAAATAAAAAATGCTGTGTACCTTTTGGTACACAGCATTTTTGCTGATTAAATTACTTTTCGAGCCAGGCTTTGGTCTCTTCTCTGAGCCAGTCGGCAAATTTATCAACACCTTCGCCGGTGCGGGCGCTGATAGGAATAATCTTAATGTTGGGATTGAGGCGTTTTGCATACTTTTCAACATTTTCCATGCTGAAATCAAAGTAGGGCAGAACGTCAATCTTGTTTATAAGAAGTACGTCGCAGATGGAGAACATCAGCGGGTACTTGAGAGGCTTGTCGTCGCCTTCGGGGACGGAAAGGATCATGGCATTTTTGCAGGCACCTGTATCAAATTCGGCAGGGCAGACCAGATTGCCGACGTTTTCAAGTATGGCCAGATCAATGTCATTTACACCAAGGCCGTCCAGACCCTGCTGTGTCATGCTTGCGTCAAGATGGCACATACCGCCGGTATGTAACTGAATTACCTTTGCACCGGTTTTTTCAATAGTTGCTGCATCTACACTGGAGTCGATATCGGCTTCCATGACACCGATATTGAACTCGTCTTTAAGAGCTGCAATAGTTGCCTTTAAAGTGGTAGTTTTGCCGGATCCGGGGGAGCTCATCAGGTTAAGCAGAAATGTGCCGTTCTTTTTAAGCTCTGCACGAACCTTGTCGGCCTCTCGGTCATTGTTCTCGAATACACTTTGCTTGATTTCAAGTACTCTGAATCCTTCCATATTACACCTCGTACTATATAAAAATTTTTGCTTAAATATTAGCCCTGATTATTTCCCAGAGGAATATTCAGAAGATTATTACCGCCACCGGTAACCATAGGCAGCTTGCCGTCCCATTCGTTGATGAACTTATTGCGCAGAACGTCATCAGTAAGAGACTCGGCAATCTTTCTGTTAGCTTCGGCTTCTGCCTCAGCCTCCATAAGCTTTGCATCAGCAGCACCCTTTGCCTCGATTCTCTTAACCTCGGCATTGGCATCGGCTTCAATCTTTGCACGCTCTGCCTCGGTCTGGGCTCTCAGCTTGTTCTGCTGGGCAACCTGCTTTTCTTCAACTGCATTTGTAAATGCCTCGGTAAAGGCCATGTTCTCAATAGAGGTGCTTACAAGCTCTACGTTGAATTCGGAAAGCTTACCTGACAGCAGCTCCTCAATGGCTTTTGCAAGATCGGTTCTTTCACCTACAAGCTCTTCGGCAGAGTATCTTGCGGTAACAACCTTTGTAACCTCGGTGATGCAGGGGACAATTACAGTGTCGTAGTAATCAATTCCGATGTTTTTGTAAATGTTCTGTGCATTTGCCTTGTTTATCTGATAGTTCAGGGTATAGGTCATGGAGACTTCCTGGATATCAGAAGAGAAGCAGCTCAGATCGACGGTCTCCTTCTGGATACGGTTATCCATCATAACCACTTTCTGCCAGGGGAATTTGAGGTGCACACCGGAATCATAGGTGTAATCCTCAACAGAACCGAAAGTGGTGACAACACCGGTATGACCGGTGGGGATTGCGGTAATGGAGGATAGAGCTATTACTACCAGCAGCAGAACAATAGGTATGATGATAAAAATTTTACCTTTTTTACTTTTTTTAACAGGTTTTGCATTATAAATTGGTGTTTCCATGTCATTTCCTTTCTTTTTCTTTCGGAAAAATATATATACTCACATGATAGCACACGTATGTTTGAAATTCAACAAAAGTCTAAAACTTGTCGGGCAAATATTTATGAAAATTTACTCTAAAAACGGGAGAGCATTTCTAAAAGACAGCTCAAAATCGTCTCGGTTCAGGAGAAAATCACAGTTGTTTTCCGGGATGAGGAGTTTATCAAGACTGCTGAGCCTGATGAGTAGAATCTGCAGCTGGTCATCGGTTTCGTAATACAGATTATCAACAAGCGGCACAAGACCGCTGTTTAGGCAAAGCGCCTCGGAACGTCCCTGCGAGAAAAGCCAGCTTAAAAATGCGGCGGAAGACTTTATCTCACGTCCGTCCCTGACTGTGACTGCAAAGCATGACAGCTGCGAAAGGCGATAGCCTTTGTTTTCCGGAGCTGCAAGCTCGTATCCGTCGGTGTTGAATGAAGTAAGATCGGAGCTGTTGACCACTGCACAGGGAATATAATTGCTTCTCAGCAGGTCTGTGCCTGGATGCTCGGATACTGCGAGGGAGGCGTTATAAACAGATTCGGCAATAGTGTTATATGTGTTAATGTAGGCATCGTTTTTGATGTCGTAATTTTTGATGGCGTGGAATTCTTTATTCTCGTTGAGAAGAGCCTGATAAAAAAGTGAAGCGAAGGAATCGACACTGAAAAACGGAAGTCCGTTTTCGGCAGAGTATTTTTCACCAAGCTCACAGAATGATTTCAGGCTCAGCTTGTCTTTGCCGCCGGAGGAGAGCATACCTTCCTTTGCACAGATCAGCTGAATGTTTCCGCCGATTGGGAAGATGTCTTTTCCACACTGCGGAACACGATCCAGTATATAGCTGCGGTACGCAGGCACGGGTGCCTGAAGCTTTGCGCTTACATCACGGGTAAGACCCATAGCTGAAAGTTCCTGAGCCTTATTGAGAGAGCAAAGAAGAATATCTGGGCGCATTGTATCAAAGCCCTGAGCCAGAGACGCTTCATCAGGGAAAGTCCGCACTGATACAGGCAGACCTGCGGAGCGGGATGAATTATATTCCTCTGCAAGTTCTGTCAGCATATCTTTTGCAGGCTCGGAGTCGAGACACCAGACAGAAACATAATCTCTCCCTTCGTCTCTGTTTCCGCAAGCGGATAAAACAAGGCAGAAAAGCAGCATGAAAATAATGAGCTTTTTAAACTTCATATGTTACCTCCAACGGGATTTTATATAAAATGTGGAAAACAATCTCCACTTTACGCAATAACAACAGGAAAATGTGGAGAACAATCCCCACAACTGAATAAATACAGAATCCGAAACTATAACTTGACATAACGGCTGCTTTTGATGATAATAACGAAGGCATAAGAAATGAGGTTGGTTATTATGAAATATAAAGCAGTTTTATTGGATATGGACGGAACGGTACTTGATACTGTCGAGGATATCATGAACTCGGCAAACACAGCGCTCAGAAAATTCGGTTTTCCTGAAATGAATTCCGCCCAGACAAAGGCAAGACTCGGCAACGGCTCAAGAGAGCTTATAACAAAAGCTTTACCAGAGGGGACTGAGCCTGAAATTCTGGAAAAGGTACTGGAATTTTATATCCCCTATTATGATACACACAGCCACATAAAAACAAGACCTTATGACGGAATTTTAGAATTACTGGAAAATCTTAAGAATTCCGGTTATAAGCTCGCTATAATTTCAAACAAGCCTGACAGCACTGTAAAAGAACTGGCAGGGGAGTTTTTCCCCGATATGCTGGAAACAGCGGTGGGCGAAAGTGAAACAGTAAAGCGCAAGCCCAATCCGGATGCGGTTATTGCAGCGGCAGAACAGATGGGCTTTGACATTTCCCAATGCGTATATGTGGGAGATTCCGAAGTCGATATAGAAACTGCTAAGAGAGCGGGAATGGACTGCATATCTGTAAGCTGGGGCTTCAGAACAAAGCAGCAGCTTGTGGAATCCGGCGCATCACGCATAGCAGACACGGTTTCAGAGCTAAATGAAATGATAAACGAGACAATATAAAGTTGTCAATAAAAAAGGCAGACCCGATAGGGCCTGCCTTTTTAATGCTTTTTACAGCGGTGATTTTTTGATCTGCGCCCAGCGGCGGGGGTATTTTTCAGGCGTGGGTGCGACTTTTTCAATGATGACAGCATTGTGCTTAGTATCAGTGCCGGGGATGGGGTAGGTGACGGTTTCAATGTACCTGCCGCCTAAAACCTTAATGGCATTTTCAGCATCTTTAAGCTCATCGGCTCCGCCGGGGCCTTTCATTGCTATGAATTTGCCGCCCACCTTTACAAAAGGCAGACACAGTTCTGACAGCAGCTCCAGTCTTGCAACAGCACGTGAAACAACTATATCATAGCTCTGTCTGTATTCGGCGGGAGCTTCTTCTGCTCTCATGTGCACACACTCTATATCCTGAAGTTTAAGCTGTGCGCTTAAATCCTTTAGAAAATTTACCCTTTTTTCCAAGCTGTCCATCAATGTGATGTTCATTTTGGGATTAACTATTTTTAAAACCATACCGGGGAAGCCTGCACCGGAACCTACGTCCAGTACTTTCTTACCGGTAAAATCCTCAAGCTTTAAAAGCGAAGCACAGTCAAGAAAATGGAGTCTAGCTATATCTTCGTCACCTGTAATGGCGGTGAGATTCATAACCTTGTTGGTTTCTTCAAGAATACTGCGGTATTTACAAAGATTTGCAAGGGCTTCTATGCTGCAGAAAATGCCCAGTTCTTCAAAGCCGTCGGAAAGAATTTCTCCAAGCATAACATCTATCTCCCAAATTTATTTATTTTATCGGTAAAAATCATGGTCGCCGAGACTTATTACAAATTCAAGGTCTTTGTCAAACCATGAGCTGTCTCCTCTGTCGGGATTTACAAAGTACATACAATCGCCGACTGTATTGTAGCCTTCCATACAGAGGCAGGCTGCAATCACAGAGCGTTCATCAGGCTCGCCTTTAACTCCTCCGGTAGCTGCCGGATCGAACTGAACCCGAACTCTCTTATCAAATATTACATCAAATACCGTATGAGGGAATTCATCACTCTTCACACGATTATATACAACATTTCCCACACCTATAAGACCTTCCATAGGCTGATCCTTGGCTTCGGCGTATATTATACGGGACAGCCAGTAAAGCTCCTCGTTGGGGAAATTTGAAATATAGTAGTTTTCTCCGCCTTTTATGAGCGAGAGAACACCGTAATTTAATTCTGCTTTCATTTCGTCCGGAGAAAACTCAATCTTTACTCCGAACACACGCTCTATAACATCCTGCGGCAGATATATACGGCTCTGACTTCCGTCTTTTTCCTCTATATAATATGTAGGGGTGTAAAGATAGCGGTCATTTGCAATCATATATTCCTGCTCTTTTGCACCGGTAAGGCTTAAACCGGGAAAAGAGATTTCAAAGCTGCTGCTGTCACTTGCGGTTACAGGCTCAAGACTGAAATATTTACATATTGCCTCGGGAGCCAGATAAAGGGTGTTATTTTCATAGTATCCCCGATCGCTTAAAAGACCGTCAAAATAAACCTTGACTTCGGGATGTGCAGCCGGCTCTCTCTTTTCCGGCGGTGCAATTGCCGGAGCTGACTGTTCCGCCTGAGCGGGACTTTCAGCTGACTGTTCGGCGGTGCCGCAGGCTGCAAGGCAGAATAAAAGAGAAAGAAGAAGCAGGACTAAAAGCTTTTTGGGGCGGGAGCTCATTCTCTGTCACGGATAAGCTTCAGAGCCTGAGCGAGCTGATCGGGACATGAGGTCTTTTTACGGCCGCAGCAGATACCTTCAAGGCGATTTATAACATCATCAATCTCCATGCCTTTAACGAGCTTTGAGATACCTTTAAGGTTGCCGTCGCATCCGCCGATAACTTCCAGGTCAACGAGCTTGCCGTCCTCAACATCAATCTGCATGAGCTGGGAACAGACGCCCTTGGGTCTATATGATACTTTCATATGGATTTCCTCCTGTAATTCAGGGTTTTTCTTCACCCTTCAACTTTTTTCGATATCATGAAAAAATATAACACAGCCGACATTTCTTTTCAATATACAGGGTACACGGAAAGGAATAAAAATGAAGCTGCTTCATAGGTATATTGTAACAAGCTTTAAGATGAAGGCGGTGCAATATGGAGTTTAACAAGAAAATGGCGTTGGCGGCATTACTGATACTGTGTGTATATCTGCTGTCGGCAGAGGGCTTTTTGAAAATCCGCGGAGAAAAGCTGATTAAGGAAACGGTTGCAGAGGAAAGCGTAAATGCGGATGTGCAGGAGACACAACCGCAGGATGCAGAAACTGCACCTGTGCAGGCGCAGAGCGAGAGCGGGCAGGCAGAGCAGCAGCCGAAGCCTGAAGAGGAGCCTGCTGAGGAAGAGGAGATATCATGCGAGGCGGAAACAGAACCGCTGCGTGCGGTAATGGAAACTGTATGGGATGAGGAAATCAGAGAAACCTGTATTCAGGGCGGACTGAGCATAAAAAATGCAACATCCTATGAAATTGATGTACGGGAGATGCTTTCGCAAAAGCCCGGCATAGTTCTGCCGGAAGAGGGGCCGCAGATACTTATAATACATACCCACGGCAGCGAAGCCTACACTCAGGCGGGACTTGACCACTATGAATCTAATGACGATCACCGTACAGCCAACAAGGAGTTCAATATTATAAGAATAGGGGACGAGCTTACAAAAATTTTCGAGGAGGCTGGGCTGCGGGTTATCCACGACAGAGAGATTTACGATTACCCAAGCTACACAGGCTCTTACAGACGCTCGGGCGAGGCCGTGGAAAAATATCTGGAGCAGTATCCTGATATCGCTGTGGTGCTGGATGTACACAGAGATGCGCTGGGGGCAAACGGCGTTGTATATAAAACCATGGCGGAGGAAAAGGGCGTTTGCGCAAGTCAGATTATGCTTCTGGCGGGATCTGACAACAGCGGGCTTTATCATCCCGACTGGAAGACAAATCTTTCCCTTGCACTCTATCTCCAGAATGCGGTTACGGCCAGACATCCAAGCCTTATGCGTCCTGTTTCCCTTGTGCGTGAGCGGTATAATCAGCAGCTTACAAAAGGCTCTCTTATAATCGAAGTCGGCAGCTCCGGCAATACCTTGCAGGAGGCACTGGCTGCTATAAGATTATTCGGAGATGCGGCTGCACCGGCTCTTTGCGAACTGAACAAACAGTTAGATTAAACTAACCAAAAAAGTTGAAAAATTTCGAAAAAAACTCTTTACAAAGCTTAAAAGTCATGTTATATTAAAGCCACAAAATTAAGAATGATTACTGATTTTGAAAATCAACGGTGAGATCGATGGTTGTAAAAAGAAACAAAAGTAAAAAAAGAGAGGCCGTATATGAGGCCCTCGCAAAATCAAAAGCTCACCCAACCGCTGAGATGCTGTATGACAGCCTGAAGGGTGATTATCCCGAACTCAGTCTGGGTACGGTATACAGAAACCTGTCTGTACTTGAAGCTGACGGAATGGTTATTAGTGTAAGCCATGAAGGCGGCCACACAAGATATGATGCCAGAACCGATCCCCACGCCCACTTCGTGTGCAGGGTATGTGAAAGGGTTATGGACCTTGATATGACAGACAGCGCTCAGAGCCTGTACGAGAGTATCGAAGAAGAAACAGGCTGTAAAATTTTAAGCCATTCATTGTGCTTTGAAGGTATCTGCGCCGAGTGCAGAAAATAAAATGCTTTTTACTGCTAAGCAGTGAAATATATAAATTAACAATTTACAAATGATTTTTTTGGAGGAAATTAATATGAAAAAATGGGTATGTCCTGTATGTGGTTACGTTCATGAGGGTGAGACCGCTCCCGAGTTTTGCCCCGTTTGCAAAGTCCCCGGTTCCAAGTTCATCGAGCAGAAGGAAGATATGAGCTGGGCAGCTGAGCACGTTGTCGGTGTCGGCAAGCAGTTCGGCGCTGATGTTCCCGAGGAAGTCAGAGAAGAGATCATCAACGGTCTGCGTGCAAACTTCGAGGGCGAGTGCTCCGAGGTTGGTATGTACCTTGCAATGGCAAGAGTTGCACACCGTGAGGGTTACCCCGAAATCGGTATGTACTGGGAGAAGGCAGGTCTTGAAGAGGCTGAGCACGCTGCAAAGTTTGCAGAGATGCTGGGCGAGGTTCTGACCGACTCCACCAAGAAGAACCTTGAGATGCGTGTAGAGGCCGAGAACGGCGCAACCGCAGGTAAGTTCGAGCTTGCAAAGCTTGCCAAGAAGTACAATCTGGATGCAATCCACGATACCGTTCACGAAATGGCACGTGACGAGGCTCGCCACGGAAAGGCATTCAAGGGTCTGCTGGAGCGCTACTTTCACTAATCAGCCGAAACCCGAACAGGACCCTAAGGCCCTGAGAAATTTATCCTACGGTCTGTTTGTTATTACAGCCAGGGATGATAAGGACTATGGTTTTATAGCCAACACCTGTGTTCAGGCCGCAAATCAGCCTGTGAGACTGGTGATTTCAGTCCAGACCGGTAACAAAACCCGTGAAGTTATCGAGAAAACCGGTAAATTCAATGTAAGTGTTCTTACCGATAATGTACCTTTTGAAACTATCCGTCACTTTGGTATGCAGTCAAGCCGAGACGTGGACAAGTTCAGCGACTTTAAAGCAACTGAGCGCTCATGCAACGGTATAAATTATATCTGCGAAAATACCAACGCCTTTTTCAGCTGTGAAGTCATAGATAAAAAAGATCTGGGCAGCCATATGCTGTTTATAGGCGAGGTAACGGAAAGTAAGGTTCTGAGCAGAGATGCTTCCTGCACCTACGCTCACTACCACAAGGAAATTAGACCGAAAGTTTAAACTGAAAGAGGTCGTTCAACGGCCTCTTTAGAAAAAGATTGCCGCCTGTATTTCCTCAAACCAGAGAATAATATTTGATATATAGATATCATGGGCGGCAGCTGTATACGAATTTTTGACAGCAAAACGCTGTACTTATAAGAATATTATTCAATGAGGAGGAAAAACAATGCGTTACGTTTGCAATCTCTGCGGCTGGGTCTATGATGAAGAAGAATCCGGCGTTAAGTGGGAAGATCTCCCCGAAGATTTCGCCTGCGAGCTTTGCGGAGCAGGTAAGGATGAATTCTCACCCGAAGAGTAAAAATTAAAAATAAAAAGCACCGGTTTTCCGGTGCTTTTTTCTTACTGAAAAGACCCTTGTTCCCTGTAAAAACAGCGGGAAGAGGGTCTTTCTCTGTGCTATTTATCTTCTTGTGGTTCCTTTATCAGCTGAACTGGATATCTTTATTTTTGATGTATTCGCTGAATATGTACTCCGCAGTCTTTACTAAATTCAGACTGCTTTCGTGGCGGAGATGCTTCGGGTCAAGGTCATGCAGTCTGACTCTGTCCAGATTATCAGCATCCTTAAGACAGAAGCAGAGTTTGCGGCAGAGCGGCATAAGCTCATCCTTAACTCCGTATTCTGCGGCAATCTCGTCGAGCATACTGTCGTTTACGGAGTGAGTGCATACAGCAGCCTGAACAGCACAAAGTTCATCAGCGTTTCCTTCACCGAAACGCTCCCACAGACCCTTTTCCACAATCATTGCCGACGAACGTCTGCCGTGAAGATCATCCTTGCGGTCATCTACTCTGCCTATATCATGGTAGGAGCAGGCAAAAAGCAAAAGCTCTGTTTCGTGTCGTGTGAGTTTTTCGGCTCTGGCTATCATTGCGCCCAGAAGCATTACCCGTTCAATATGCCCCTGACCGTGGATACGGCTTTTGTAAATGACATCGGTTTCAAGAGACTTGTAGGCGCACAGCAGGGGAATTGCGTACGGAGAACATAGCATAGCCTGAATTTTATAATCGGCATTGAGCTGTTTTCCCCATAACATTCCGGCAATCATGGTGTTATTCATTTCTGTCACTCCCGTAAAATTTTCTTTCCGAAATACCGTTTATACAGGTATTTTAATTATGTATTCCGATACATAAAACTTGAAATATTATACCATCTTACTGTCGCCAAAACAAGAAAAAGCCTGAATCAGATTTCTGATTCAGGCTTTTGAGTTTATTTTGCATCATTGCTGTCTTTAGTCTTTTCGGTATGTAAAGCAGCTTCCCGTGGTTCGTGGGGATAATCCACCGCCTCACGGAAGTTTTCATCCTTGACTTTCATATAACGTATGAAGAACAGGAATCCGTAAAGCAGTATGATGGAAATAACGCACAGCAGCATTCCGGCAGGGGAGCTGTGGTCGATGATGACATGACGGGTGACAAGGAATATGAGCACATCAATTACGTTTTTGACGTTCGGCTTCAGAAGCATTTTTATAAACTCGATGCCGACGACGAGTATGAAGATATTCTTCAAAAAGGTCTGGAAGCCGGAGGTGTTGGTGAGAATATCAGCAAAACCTATATAAGTCACAAGGTAGCATACACCTTTGTACACGAGTACAAGACCTACGATTATTGCAAGCGCAAGCTCTACTATATCGCAATAGCCGTGGATTTTATACCTTAATCTGTCACGCAGTTTTTCTTTTTTCTCAGTGTTCATTCGGTAGTCCTTTCTGTAATGTTCTTTATACAATCTTTATATCAATATTAGCGGAATAAACTTTTTGTGTCAAGAAGAATATAGAATAATTTGCAGTAAGTTTTGCCAATACTTGCGGTTATGTGTGGAGCGTGATATAATATACTGTAAAATTATTTTTAAACGGAGTAAAAAAATGGATATAAAAAAGCTAAGAAATTATGCAAGACTTATTGCAAGAACCGGTCTTAACATCATGCCCGGCCAGGAGGTCGTCATCCGCACCGAGCCTGAACAGATAGAATTTATTGAAATGCTGGCTGAGGAATGTTACGAAGCCGGTGCATCTGTTGTTAATATTGAGTGGCGCTTTATGCCTATGACCAGACTGAATGTAAAATACCAGTCTGCTGAAAATCTCGGCAGTGTATTAAAATGGGAAGAGGAGAAGCTTAAATACAAATCTGAAACTCTTCCTGCCAGTGTATATCTTGATTCTGATGATCCGGACGGTCTGAGCGGCATTGACAATGCAAAGTTTGCCCTTGCACAGCAGAACCGCTACAAGGTTATTAAGCCCTACAACGACCTTATGGAGAATAAATATCAGTGGTGTGTTGCAGCAGTTCCCGGCAAAAAGTGGGCAAAGAAGGTGTTCCCTGAGCTGCCTGTTGAGGATGCTGTGGAAAAGCTCTGGGAGCTTATTCTGAAATGCTCCAAGGCTGACGGCGAGGACCCCATGGAGGAGTGGAGAATCCACAACGAAAATCTTGCCCGCCGCTGCAAGTGGCTTAACTCACTCCAGCTCAGAAAGCTTGTTTACAAGAGCGACCTTACCGGAACTGACTTTGAAGTCGGACTTATACCCAACTGCCTTTTCTGCGGCGGTGCAGAGGAGCTGCCCGGCAAGGATGTCTGGTATAACGCCAATATTCCCTCTGAGGAGGTTTTCACAACTCCTATGAAGGGTCAGGCCGAGGGTATTGTATATTCAACCAGACCCCTTTCCTATGAGGGAAATCTGATTGATAATTTCTCAGTACGTTTCCACGAGGGAAAGGTAGTAGAGGTTAAGGCAGAGAAAAACGAGGAAGCTCTCAAGGTTATGGTAGGCATGGATGAAGGTGCCTCCATGCTGGGTGAATGTGCTCTGGTACCCTGGGAAAGCCCCATCAGAGAGAGTGGAGTTCTGTTTTACAGCACTCTGTTCGATGAAAACGCATCCTGCCATCTGGCACTGGGCAGAGGATATTCCAGCTGCATAGATGAATACTGGAAGTACACAAATGAGGAGCTGCGTGATATGGGTGTTAACGACTCCATGAACCATGAGGACTTCATGATCGGCGCACCTGACCTCGATATTAAGGGTATATGTGCAGACGGAAGCGTTGTGCAGATATTTAAAAACGGCCGCTGGGCTCAGGACTAAGCAGCCTGTACATTAAATAAAGAAAGCCGGGATAATGATGAATGAAAACATTTCCAAGCAGGACAGAGTAAAGTTTTCCGTTGATAAAGAGAACATATTTATACGGGGAGCCATTCTTTTCATGGCGGCCTCAGCGGTTTTGCGGATTATAGGCTGCTGGGGATATTGGGATAATGCTTTTTATACCACAACCCAGATAGTTCTGCCCATAGTCTGCAATGTGCTTTTTGCATTGAGCCTGATGCTTCTCGGAAGAAAGTTTTTCTCACTGAGCAGTATTCCGGTTATTTTAGGTGCTGTATTCTTTATAATCAAAGCTACCGAATTTGTGTGGTGGAAAATGCTGATCAGCATAATTGCTTATATTGCAACCGCATTTCTTTATTCCGCCACAGCTTTCGGAATAGTGCGTACAAAATGGCCGCTGGTTCCGGTTTTCGGTCTGCCGTTTATAATTCATGTTATTTATGATTTCAGCAGACTGGGAGATAAGGTGAATCCGGTTACGCTTTCCGACGGCCTGCAGGAAATTTCCGTACTTTGTATTCTGCTGAGCCTTCTGTTTACTGCACTTGCAATGAAGAAACCCAAGAGTGAGCTTGAGAAGGAAAAGCTGCCTAAGATAAAGGCTCCTAAGATTTTTACAAAGTTCAAAAACAAGGATGACAGTCAGACAGAGACAGCAGCCTGTGAAGAGAACAGTTCATCTGAAGAAAACAACAGAACCGATAATACAGAAAAAGAAAACGATAATACTGAAGCGGGAGAATAAGCATGGGCAGAGAAAAACACTCCGGGTCTCATGCTGCTGTAACAGGCAGCTGGACAAGGAGAAAAAAGCGTGTAGAAGGGGAGCATACGGCATACAAAGCTCCTGCCTTTAAACCGCCTGTTTTTAAGAAAAAATATAATTTCAACAAGAAATATATATTTATAATATGCGCTGCTCTTGCGGCTGTACTTGTGATTTTGTGCTCGGTCTTTCTTATTCATTCCAATAAGAAAGACTATGACACCTACATCACAAAAGCAGCGGATTTTTACGGTCAGGAGGAGTATGATAATGCTCTTACCATGCTCAGAAAAGCTTGTGATTCTGCGAGCGCAGAGCAGAAAAAAGAATGTCTTATGCTTATGGCAGACTGCTATGAAGAACTCGGAAATCTTGATAAGGCCATTGAAGCTCTTAAAAAGACAGAGAGCAGAGATATATCTGTAACAAGAAGAATTGCGAGACTTCAGCAGGAAAAAATAGAACTTATGGAGTCTGATAAACTCCGGCTTGCCGGTGAGAAGTTTAACCGGAAAGAAAGAATTATTAAGCTCGATGACAAGGGACTTAAAGATGAGGATATCGAGCAAATCGGCAGCTTCACCTGTCTGGAACGTCTATCTCTTGCAGATAATGATATCGAAAATATCGGGGCCGTTTCGGGAATCAAAAGCCTTGTCAGCCTGAACCTCAATGATAACCTGATTCAGGATATAAGTCCGCTTGCAAAGCTTCAGGGCCTTAAAGCTTTGTATCTTGATAATAACCCGATTAAGGCGCTGAAGCCTTTACTGGAGCTGAAAAATCTAAGCTTTTTGAGCCTGCGTGGAATAAATATTCAGCCGCAGCAGCTTGAAAAGCTGTCTGCAAGTCTCCCTAACTGTTCGATTTATACCGATTCCGGAGAGGATGAAGATGGCTTTACCATCAGCATCGGCGGAAAGAGCTTTTCTTCAGAGGTGAAGGAACTGGATTTGAGCGGTATGGGACTTACCAACATAGCAGCTGTTGCTGAGTGCAGAAACCTTGAAAAGCTTAATATAAGCAATAACAAAATTTCAGACCTGTATGCTGTTATGAATCTGCCGCAGCTTTCATGGCTGAATGCTTCAAATAACCTTATCGGGGATATGCGCCCGCTGATGGGTCTTAAAAATCTCGATACTGTACTTGCAGCCGGCAACCGAGTTGCCGCAACTGCGGCTTTCGGGTCCATGGAGAATCTGAGAGTGCTGGATCTTTCAAATAACCCGATAGGAGATTTTTCGGGATTTGAAAATATGCCTAAAATTCAGATACTGGGCCTTACCAAGACGGGTCTTAACGATGAGGGAATAAAATATCTGGATGAGCTTTATTCTCTGCAGCGACTGGGAATAGAAGATAATCCCGATTTAAGCGGCGAGTCTGTTGATGAGCTTAAAGGCGCTCTGAGAGGCTGCATAATCAACCATTCTGAACTTCACTATTCAGTGGCATTCGGAGAAATAAAGGTGCGCAGCGACGCAAAGGATCTGGACCTCAGCTCGTGCAGCCTTAGCAATATCTCGCCAATTACAAACATGACGGCACTTGTAAATGTAAATCTCAGCTCAAACAGCATTGAAAACGTGTACTATCTCCAGTACAGCCTTTCAAAGTTCAGCATCAAAACTCTTGACCTCAGCTCAAACAGTATTACGGATATAAGCCCGCTTGCTGCCCTCACAGGTCTTGAAGAGCTGAACCTTGCAAACAACAATATAAGCTCTGCTGCAAAGCTCATAAATCTCAAAAACCTTAAAACTCTTAATCTGAGCGGCAACCCGCTTGAGAAAGAAGATATTGAGAATCTGAAAGTAAATCTGGGCGGCTGCAAGATAATTTTTGAATAAAATCGAATTTTAAAAACTTTTGGAGTTTTATACAAAACGAATAAAAAACTTCGTTAGTATCGTACAATTTTGATATAATTAACAAAAAAGACTTCTTTTTGACGCTGTATTGTGCTATTATAATACCACAACGAAAAGATATTCGTTGTGTGTACATAGGCAGCAGATGAAAGGAGTTGTCACAAATGAAGTTCACTTTTACCGAAAAGAGGATGGACGCATCTCAGGCACTGAGAGATTATGCAATCAAGAAGATCAGTAAGCTTGACAGACTCTTTAAAACCGAGGCAGAAGCCTTTGTCACTTTCAGCGTCGAGAGAGGACGCTTTATGGCTGAAATAACCATCCACAGCAACGGAATGTATTACAGGGCAAGCGAACTTACTCACGATATGTATGCCTCTGTGGACTCCGGTGTCGCCGCTATTGAGCGCCAGATCCGAAGAAACAAGACCCGCCTTGCAAAGAGACTGAGAGACGGTGCTTTTGAAAGGGAAATCTCACCTGAATTCTATGAAGAGCCGGATGATGAGGACGAAGAGTTCAATATTGTCCGCCGCAAGAGATTTTCTATAAAGCCCATGTCACCTCAGGAGGCAATTTTGCAGATGAATCTTCTCGACCATGAATTCTTTGTGTTTAAGAACATGGATGAAGATGAGGCAATTTCGGTTGTTTATAAGCGCAAAAAAGGAGATTACGGCCTTATCTGCGATGAGGGAGAACTGGACTGACACTAATAAATATATGTAATATCAATGAAAGCCCCGGTTTCCGGGGCTTTTAAATTAAGTTAAAGGTGAAAAAAATAACTATCGTTGCATAAATCGATATAAAGGTTTAACATATAGCAGTAAAATGTATGAAAAGTAAGGAGGTTTGTATTATGAAATGTCCTCGCTGCGGAAGCGAAATGACTGTTGACAGCCATCGCAAGTATGCTCTTCAGATGTGCTATAACTGCGGTTACATCGAAGGCCGTGATGGCGACAGCGTCAAAAACGCCGGCGATGTTACCAATTTCGAACACATGAAGGGCCTTAACTTTAACGAGCTGGCAGTGTTCCTCTCCGAAGGCCTCGGAGTTGACAAGAAAAAGGTTGTTGAGTGGATGGACAATATGTCTGACCTCGGCTGATTTCTGCACCAAATGCGCTTCCTTTACGGAAGCGCTTTTTTATTTTGCCTCTATACGCTAACTTTGCTTGTAAAGTATAGGGTTATAGGTTATAATTGGGCCAAATGATAAGATTAGGAGAAAAAAATGGAAGAAATCAAGGAACAGGGCGTACTTTATATTGTAGCCACCCCCATAGGCAACTCAAGAGATATGTCTCCCCGTGGAATTCAGATTCTTACAGATGTAGATATGATAGCGGCAGAGGATACAAGACGTTCCATGGTGCTTTTAAATAAGCTGGAAATCAAAAACAGACTGGTTTCCAACCATAAATTTAATGAGTACGGTAAGGCCAATTATTTCATAAATGAAATGAAAGCCGGAAAAAGTGTAGCGGTTATAACCGATGCCGGAACACCCTGCATCTCTGACCCCGGAAATGAGCTTATAAAAGCTGCAATCGCTGAGGGAATAAGAGTAGTGGGCGTGCCTGGCTGCTGCGCTGCGGTTAATGCACTTGCTGTGTCAAGCTTCGACCTTTCAAGCTTTTTGTTCTATGGATTTTTCCCCAGAGAAAATTCCGAGAGAAGAAAGCTTCTGGAAAAGATGAGAAAGGGCGACACCCGCACCTATGCTCTTTATGAGTCTCCTAAGAGAATTATGGAGCTTGTTGATTTCTTCATTAACGAAGATGCCAAGATTCAGATGTGCCTGTGCAACGACATGACAAAGCTGCATGAGATGAGCTTCAGAGGTACTCCTGCAGAGGTTAAAGAGCAGCTTCTGAATAAGGGAAATTACGATAAGGGCGAGTATGCAGTTGTAATTGAAATCGACCCCGAGTATGTTTTCAATAAGGTGGAGCATACTGTTTCTCCCGAGGCTATGCTGGTTGATGCCATGGTTGGCGGTCTTAATGCAAAAGATGCAATAGCAGCGGTTCTTGCGGATGAAAATAATTCATACAGTAAAAATGAGCTTAAAGCTGCGTCTTTAAGACTTAAAAAGATGTTCGGAGAATAAAATGACAGAAAACACGGAAGTATCCAGACTTTATCGTGATCTGGAGCAGGCATTGCCTGTGCTTCAGAAAGTGGTGCTGAGTCAGCCGGTGGATAAAAAAGGCATCAGCAAAGTGATAATCCGCCCTGTGATTTTGAAAAAAGCCAGACTCTATCAGGTTGAGAGCTTTAAGGATAATAAGGCCTACCATGAAAATCTCAATGAAGCACAGCTGATGAGCCGCTTCGGTGAGGAAATGGACGGAAAATTCCGTCAGGCCCTTATAAGCACAGACTGCGAAAATGCGCAGTACTGCCTGAGACAGAAAGGCGGATACAAAAAAACAGGAGGCAGTGAAAATTCCTACATAGTCTATAAAAACCAGAGCCATAACAGAGAAAAGGAATATATCCTTGCCGAAGGTGAGGCAATTCCTGCACTGGTCGATCTGGGAGTTTTCACAAAGGATTATAAGATCGTCCGCTCAAAATACGATAAGTACAAACAGATTAACCGCTTTATAGAGCTTATAGATCAGGAGTTTTCAAAAACATCCCGTGATAATATAACAATTCTTGACTTCGGCTGTGGAAAATCCTACCTTACTTTCATCCTTTACTATTATTTTTCGGTAAAAAAGGGCATGAATGTTAAGATTATCGGATATGATATCAAAACCGATGTGGTAAAAAACTGCTCAGAGCTTGCGGAGAAATACGGCTATGACGGACTGAGCTTTGTGGAAGCTGATGTTACAAAGGATAAGCTGTACAATGAGCATATAGACATGGTTGTCAGTCTCCACGCCTGCAATATGGCTACGGATTTTGCACTCAATTACGCCATCACTCATGGTGCAGAATACATTTTCTCTGTTCCATGCTGCCAGCATGAAATAAACTCAAGCATTAAAAAAGGCGGAGAGCTGGATGTATTTTTAACCCACGGAATTATTAAAGAGAGAATGTCGGCCCTGCTGACTGATGCAATAAGAGCGGATATTCTGGAGGATATGGGATATAAGGTTGATATGATAGAATTTATCGACTTTGAACATTCTCCCAAAAACATTATGATAAGAGCCCGTAAGGGCGGTAAAAAGAGCACTGACGGCAGACAAAGGGCAAAGACACTGGCGGAGCGATACGGCTTTACCCAGACCCTTCTGGAGCTGACAGGCGAGTATTAAAAGAAGGTAGACATGAAAGCAACGGATGGATACATTGACCAAGATGATACCGGTATTCGCTTACTGAATAAAAGTAAAAAAGGACTGATGCGGATTGTGTTCAGCCGTACCGGCCTGATAGCGCTGCTGCTTTTAATACAGGTGGCACTTTTTGCGGCGATATTATATTATTCACGTGAATACCTGCCGTACCTGTATATTGTAGATATTGTCTTCAGCATCAGCATGGTGCTGTATCTGCTAAACAGCAGCCATGACCCTACTGCAAAGCTAACATGGCTTGTTGTAATAATGATACTGCCGATTTTCGGCTCATTGCTGTTCCTGTACACTCACAGCGATCTGGGACACAGAGTGCTGAGAGACAGATTTGCTCATATTACAAAAGAAAGCATGAACGAGATTGAGCAGAATCAGGAGACTTTGGAGAAATTCAAAGAGCAGGCACCTGAGGCGCTTGGACTTGCCAGATATCTGGGCAGAGCAAGCTGCCATCCGGTATTTGACAAATCAGCTGTAAAATATTTTCCCCTCGGTGATGATAAGTTTGCAGAACTGCTGATACAGCTGCAAAAGGCAGAGAAATTCATTTTCCTTGAGTATTTTATTGTAGATGAGGGCCTTATGTGGGGCAGAATTCTTGAGATTCTGGCAGAAAAGGCAAAACAGGGTGTTGAGGTCAGAATGATGTATGACGGCACCTGCGAATTTGCACTGCTGCCACATGATTACCCTAAACGTCTTGAGGAACTGGGAATAAAATGCAAGAGCTTTGCACCTCTTTCACCCTTTGTATCAACTCACTACAACTACCGTGACCACAGAAAAATTCTGGTTATCGACGGCAGAGTTGCATTTACAGGCGGAGTTAACCTTGCTGATGAATACATCAATAAAAAGGAGCGCTTCGGCCACTGGAAGGATACCGCCGTTATGGTGGAGGGTGAGGCTGTAAAGACATTCACACTTATGTTTTTACAGATGTGGCACGTAAGCGAGAAGGAAGCAGAGTACGATAAGTATGTTAAGCTTTCTACTCACAGCGTTGAGTCGGCAAAGGGCTTTGTAATTCCTTATGGAGACTGCCCGGTTGATAATGAGCGGGTTGGTGAGTGGGTATATCTTGATCTGCTGAACAGAGCAAGAGATTATATCTATATTATGACCCCGTATCTCATTCTGGACGGTGAAAT
Organism: Oscillospiraceae bacterium; assembly: GCA_020025655.1. Taxonomy (GTDB): domain Bacteria; phylum Bacillota; class Clostridia; order Oscillospirales; family Oscillospiraceae; genus Limivicinus. The sequence goes on along the minus strand of JAHHRR010000002.1, from coordinate 44,504 downwards.
GGAAACTGCAATAAAGTTTGCGGCAGAGCGTGGCGTGGACGTGCGGCTTATTCTGCCGGGTATACCGGATAAGAAAATGCCTTATGCGCTTGCAAAAACCCATTACAAATCTCTTTTGGAGTCGGGTGTCAAAATCTATGAATATACTCCGGGATTTGTTCATGCAAAGGTCTTTGTGACAGATGACAGAGAAGCGGTGGTGGGAACCATAAATCTTGATTACCGCAGCCTTTATCATCACTTTGAATGTGCCTGCTACATGAACAGAACAGAGTGCATCAAGGATATAAAACAGGATTTCCTGGAGACACAGACAAAGTGCCGGACAGTGGATTTTGAAACTGTCAGACATGAAAAATTCCCCGTAAAATTAACAGGAGTACTTGTAAAAGTAATTGCTCCGCTTCTTTAAAAGCTATTAAAACCAGACTCGTTAAAGAGTCTGGTTTTTTCTTTCCGGAAAATTTAAAATGTCTATTGACAAAGTCATATGAACAGATTATCATATGAACAACATAACATATGAATGGAGACTCACATGAGTACGCATAATCACGAAAAATTATTAAACGAAGTGAAAGCAGGACTTCCAAACGATGAGCTTGTATGCGATCTGGCAGATTTGTTCAAGCTTTTCGGGGATACTACCCGTATGAAGATTCTGCTGGCTCTGCATGAATCGGAAATGTGTGTTTGCGCCATTGCAGAGCTTCTGGGCATGACCCAGTCCGCAATTTCACATCAGCTGCGAATACTTAAAGATGCAAAGCTGGTAGGGAACCGCCGTGAAGGCAAGACAATATATTACTTTTTATTGGATGACCATGTAAGAACCATTGTAGCTCAGGGCTATGAACATTTAATTGAAGAAAGGAACTAGGATTATGAAAAAGGTATTTAAGGTAAAAGATCTGGATTGCGCACATTGCGCCGGACTCATTGAGGATGCTGTTAAGAAAATCAGCGGTGTTGAAGCTGCAAGCCTTAACTTTATGATGATGAACCTCAGCGTTGAGGCAGAAGAGGCAGAGTTCCCCCGCATACAGAAGGAAATCAAGAAGGCTGCAAAGAAGATTGAACCCGATTGCACTATCGTTTTTTAATAAGGAGAAACAATGAGCAGAAAGCAGAAAAAACTGCTGCTTAGAATCATAATAGCAGTCGTTCTGGTGCCTCTGGGAGCGTTTCTGCCGGTGCCTGAGATATATAAACTGCTGATATTTATAGCGGGATATCTTGTGGTCGGCTGGGATGTTCTGTATGGCGCCCTTAGAAATCTTATGGGCGGCCGGCTCTTCGATGAAAAATTCCTGATGAGCATTGCAACTCTGGGTGCATTTGCGCTGCATGAGTATCCGGAAGCTGCGGGCGTAATGCTGTTTTATCAGATAGGTGAATTCTTCCAGAGTCTGGCTGTCAGAAAAAGCAGAAATTCCATAGCTGAGCTTATGGATATAAGACCCGATACCGCTACCGTTCTGCGTGACGGCGAGGAAATAACCCTCAGTCCTGAGGAGGTTTCAGTCGGCGAAACGCTGATTATTAAGGCCGGAGAAAAAATTCCTCTTGACGGAACGGTAATTTCGGGGCATACTACAATAAATGCCTCTGCTCTCACAGGAGAGAGTATGCCTATTGATATAGGCCCCGGTGACAGAGCCGTAAGCGGCTCGGTTAACCTCAGCGGCCTGATTAAACTGAAGGCAGAAAGCGCATACGGAGAAAGTACAGTCGCAAAGATTCTGGAGCTTGTGGAAAACGCATCCGAAAAGAAAGCACGGGTCGAAAGCTTCATAAGCCGCTTTGCCCGCTGGTATACACCATGCGTTGTTGTAGGTGCAGTGCTTCTGGCGTTAATTCCGCCGCTGATAGTTGGCAACTGGTCCACATGGATTAACAGAGCACTTATATTCCTTATGGTTTCCTGCCCCTGCGCTCTGGTTGTTTCTGTTCCGCTGAGCTTTTTCGGCGGCATGGGAGGCGCTTCCAGACAGGGTATCCTGATTAAAGGCGCACAGTGCATGGAGGCTATGGAGCGTGTAGACACCATGGTCTTTGATAAGACCGGTACTCTTACCGAGGGAAGCTTTGAGGTCAGTGCAATCCACCCCAGAAATATTTCGGAGGCAGAGCTTCTGGATATTGCTGCGGCTGCTGAAAGCTATTCAAGCCATCCTATTGCTGAATCTATTATATGCGCCCACGGCGGACATATAGACAAGAGCAGGATTGGCGAGGTTAAAGAAATAGCAGGCAGAGGTATAAAAGCTGTTGTGGACGGAGAAACTTTCTACGTCGGAAACGGCGCACTTATGGATGAAGCAGGCGCACAGTGGCATGACTGCCACCTGAGCGGAAGCATAATTCATATTTCCCGGGAAAGTGAATATCTCGGTCACATCGTTGTCAACGACCGTATAAAGGCAAATTCTGCAAAGGCTATTGCCGGACTTAAAAAGCTCAGGATGAAAGAACTTATCATGCTCAGCGGAGATAAGCACAAAATTGCAGAAGATGTTGCAGGCAAGCTTGGTATAGATAAATTTGAATCCGAGCTGCTTCCCGACCAGAAGCTTGAAGAGCTTCAGAAGCTTATAGAAAGCGGCAGGAAAGTTGCCTTCGTGGGCGACGGTATAAACGATGCTCCGGCACTTATGAGAGCTGACGTGGGCATTGCTATGGGAGCCATGGGCTCTGATGCGGCTATTGAGTCTGCGGATATAGTTTTGATGGATGACGATCCGATAAAACTGCCGGTGGCTATAAAAATCTGCCGCAAGACTATGATGATAGTCAAAGAAAATATTGTTTTTGCACTTGGAGTTAAAGCAGTGATCCTGATTATGGGTGCGCTGGGACTTGCAAATATGTGGGTTGCAATTTTCGGCGATGTAGGCGTTATGCTGCTGGCTGTGCTCAATTCCATGCGTGCAATGATTAAAGTTAAATAATGTCCGGAATCCCGCTGCCTGATGCAGCGGGATAAGGCGTTTAAATATACATATATAGAGGAGTTTGGTCATATGCTATGTCTTGAAGACATTTGCTGGAATTCTCCCGACGGGAGACAGCTTTTAAAGGGTCTGAATCTTGAGATTCCTGATGGGAAGCTCGTTGTTATCACCGGACCCAACGGCGGGGGTAAGACTACCCTTGCAAAAATTATTGCCGGTATCGAGAAGCCTCTTTCCGGCCGCATATTAGTTGACGGAGAGGATATTAGCGACAAGGACGTTACCGAGCGTGCAAGAATGGGCTTCAGCTTCGCATTCCAGCAGCCTGTTCGCTTCAAAGGCATAACAGTCCGCAGACTTTTAGAGGTTTCCGCAGGCAGAAAGCTGGATGATGCAGAGCTGTGCGATCTTCTGGGCAAGGTCGGTCTCTGCGCAAAGGAGTATGTTGACAGAGAGGTTAATGCTACTCTCTCCGGCGGTGAAATAAAACGAATTGAGATTGCAACTGTTATTGCAAGAGACAGCAAGCTGGCTATCTTTGATGAGCCCGAGGCAGGTATTGACCTCTGGAGCTTTAAGAACCTGATTGAAGTATTCAGACATATTCACGAGGAAAAGAAAAACAGCCTCATTATTATTTCTCATCAGGAGCGTATTCTCCGTATTGCTGATGAAATTGCTCTGGTTTCAGACGGTAAAATTGAGAATATGGGCCCCAGAGAAGAGATGCTGAAGCTTATGCAGTTTAAGACCAAAGAGCGCATTGCTGCTTGTGACAGAGAGGAGGCCGTATTCGATGAAAGAAGTAACTGAAGACATCCTGAAGAAGGTTGACGTATTTAAAGAGAAATTCATGAAGGGTGCTTACAGCATTCGTGAGGATGGAAGCTGCGTAGGACACCAGAGCACCGAGAATGTTACTATCAGTGCCAAGGAAGGCAAACCCGGCATTGAGGTTCATGTTAAGGCCGGTTCCAAGGGTGAGACTGTTTACATACCTACCTGCGTAACCAAGGGCAATATTAACGACATCGTTTACAATGACTTCTACATCGGTGAAGGTGCAGAATGTACCATTGTTTCCGGCTGCGGTGTTCACACCGATGACGGACACGATTCACGCCACAGCGGCGTACATCGCTTCTTCCTTGGCAAAGGCAGCCATGTAAAATACCATGAAAAGCACGTCGGTACAGGTGCCGGCGAAGGTGTTCGCAGCATTAACCCTGTAACTCAGGCTACTGTCGGTGAGGATGCCATTCTGGAGATGGATACCTCTCAGATCGGCGGCGTCGATAAGACCTACCGCAAGACCAATGCTGTTGTTGAGGCCAGAGGCAAGCTCTTAATAAGAGAGAGACTGCTTACCGAGGGCGAACAGCAGGCTGATACCGAATTTGAAGTAGAGCTCAAGGGCGAGGATTCCAGCGCAGATATCATTTCCCGTTCTGTTGCAAGAGGCAAGTCCAGACAGAGCTACACCTCCAACATTATCGGTTCTGCAAGATGCAGCGGTCACTCCGAGTGCGACTCCATTATTGACGGTGACGCTATCGTTGATGCGGCTCCCAAGCTCTGCGCTCATCACACTGATGCAGCTCTTATTCACGAGGCTGCTATTGGCAAAATCGCAGGCGAACAGATACTCAAGCTGCGCAGCCTGGGTCTTGACGAGCAGGAAGCAGAAGCCATGATTATCGAAGGCTTCCTGAGCTGAATAACTGAATAAAATTAAATTCAAAGGCCGGGACTCAGTCCCGGCCTTATTGCTTAATTCGTGGAATTGTGATAGAATAACACATTATTAAATTTTCAAAAAGAGGGATTTTGTGGCTAACAACACGCTGGAAAGCAATAAAATGGGTGAAATGCCGGTGGGAAAGCTGCTGCTGAATATGGGTATCCCTATGATGATATCCATGCTTGTGCAGGCTCTTTACAATATCGTTGACGGCATATTTGTTGCAAAAATAAATGAAGCTGCTTTGACTGCGGTTTCAATGGCTTTCCCGATGCAGAATCTGATAATAGCTTTTGCTGTGGGAAACGGAGTGGGTATAAATGCCCTTTTATCAAGAGCTTTAGGCAGTCAGGACCGGTCCAGAGCTGACAAAGCAGTTAAAAATGGACTTTTCCTTCAGGCAATAAGCTATATTATATTCCTGATACTCGGCCTTACCGCTGTGGAACCTTTTATGAATGCACAGTCCAATGATCCTGAAATCATACATTACGGCGTGGTATATCTCAGAATCGTAATGTGCCTTTCCTTCGGCGTTTTCACTGAGATCAGCCTTGAAAGATTCCTTCAGGCTACCGGACGGGCTAAATACTCCATGTACACTCAGCTCAGCGGCGCAATATTCAACATAGTTTTCGACCCTATTCTGATATTCGGTCTTTTAGGCTTCCCGAAAATGGGTATTGCAGGTGCAGCAGCTGCAACTGTCGGCGGTCAGATGTTCGGTTCCGTTGTGGGAATGATTCTTAACCTTAAAAAGAACCCTGAGATAAACCTCAGCTTTAAAGGCTTCAGACCTGACGGCGAAATGCTTGGGGCTATGTGCAAGATAAGCATTCCGTCCATTGTAATGACCTCGGTAATTTCTATTACGATATTTATAATGGACCTTATTCTGCAGAAGTTTTCATCTACTGCGGTTGCTGTTTTCGGCGTGTACGGCAAGCTTCAAAGCTTCTTCTTTATGCCGATTTTCGGCCTTAACAATGCGATTGTGCCTGTGCTTGCATATAATTACGGTGCGGGAAATTCAAAGCGCATCCACGACACTATAAAGACAGGTATAAAATATGCCTGCTGCATTATGCTTGCGGGCTTCCTGATTATGCAGCTTGTTCCTAACGTCCTTCTTCGTATGTTTGACGCTAACGAATATATGCTTTCAATCGGTGTTCCTGCACTCAGAATAATAAGTATACATTTCCTTTTTGCAGGATTGAATATTGTCCGCTCCTCCAGCTGTCAGGCTTTTGGTTACAGCATATACAGCCTGCTGATTTCCGTGGTGCGTCAGCTTGTGGCACTGCTGCCGATTGCATGGCTGCTGTCTCTTTCAGGCAATCTGAATCTGATCTGGTATTGCTTCCCCATTGCTGAATTCATTTCCATATTTGTTGCCGGACCGCTTTTGAAGCACGTTATTAAAAAGGTCGGTATGGAATATAAGCCTGAAACCGCATGATTTAAAAGTACAGTAAAATACAAAAACCGTCAGTATCTTTTTTGAAATACTGACGGTTTAATTTTTTATAATAGGATTTCCGGAAAGAGAAGCTTATCCCAGAACGGCCTTTCGGCCTGCTTCATAGGCACGGAGATTCAGCTCGAGGAATTTTTCGGGAACCGTTTCTTTAATCACATCTTCCCAGTCTATATCACCGAAGTTCAATGCAGCGGTCATGGCACCGAAGAGAACCACATTCATGCACTTGCTGTTTCCGAGCTCCATGGCAATCTCTGCTGCGTTTAAGCTGTGACACTTGAATTTACTCTGCATAGCTTCCAGACAGCCGTCAGGGTACTCTACAAGGCCGGCAGCAATGGTAGACGACGGAATTGCGTAATCATTTATAACTGCGATGCCGTCTGGCTTGAGAAAATCTGCATAACGTACAGCTTCCATTCTTTCAAAGGCAACCATCAGGTCGGCGGCACCCTTTCCGATAACAGGGGAGTAGACCTTTTCACCCCAGTGAACCTGAGTGGAGACACTTCCGCCACGCTGGCTCATTCCGTGAACCTCAGACATCTTAACGTCGTAACCTGCACGCATAAGACCGTTAACAAGAATCTTGGCGGTGAGAATGGCACCCTGACCGCCTACACCGACCAATAATGCACTTTTAGTATTCATGGTTCAGTTCTCCTTTCTTGAAATGGCCTTAACAGGGCAGACCTGAGCACATACTGTGCAGCCTACACACTGGTTGGGATCGATAGATGACTTGCCGTCCTTCATCATAAGGGCAGGGCAGCCCACACCTATACACTTCTTGCAGCCGATGCACTTATCTCTGTCCACAACGCAAAGACCGGTGTCATGCTTAATGCGCTTTATTAGCAGGCAGGGACGGCGGGATATAACAGCGGAGGGTTCAGGAGAATTGAGGGCATTATTTACTGCCTCCTTCATTGCTTTAAGATCCCACGGGTCTGCAATATAAATGTTTTTATAGCCATAGGCTTTTAAAACATCCTCAATTTTAATTGACTCTGCAATATCGCCCTGAAGAGTGTAGCCGCTGCCGGGATTGTCCTGATGACCGGTCATACCGGTTATTGAGTTATCCAGAACCACAGGAACAATGCTGCCCTTGTTGTAAATTATTTCGGCAGCACCGGTCATGCCGCTATGGAAGAATGTAGAGTCACCGACCACACCGAGAACCTTTTTCTGAGTCTGGCCTGTAATTTCAAGAGCTTTGGAGATACCCATACCTACTGAGAAGCCGCCGCCCATGCAGACACAGCTGTCAACTGCGGAAAGGGGAGGCGCAGCGCCCAGAGTATAGCAGCCTATATCGCCTGCTACAACATAGTTTTTATTTCCTGACACAGTGTAGAAGAATCCACGGTGGGGACATCCGGGGCAGAGAGCGGGAGGACGGGAAACTGCCTGTACGCCCACATCCACAGTTTCGGGAGCCTGCCCGAATATACGCTCTTTAAGCAGCTGGGGATTCAATTCATACATATTGCCGGTAAGCTCTTTTCCGACACACTGTATGCCTGCGGCTTTGATCTCTGTCTCCATAAAGGGCTCAAGCTCTTCAACTATGTACAGCTTTTCAACCTTTGAAGCAAACTCTCTTATAAGGTCCATAGGAAGAGGCCATGTAAGACCCAGCTTCAGGAAAGAGGTATCCTCAGGGAAAGCATCCTTTGCGTATTCGTAGGCTATGGATGCGGTTATAACACCCATTTTGCTGCCTTTAAGCTCCATTACATTGAGAGGACAGACGTTTGAATATTTCTGAAGCTCTGCCATATGCTCCTCAACCTTCCGGTGGTTTGCATAGGCATTGGCGGGAGTGCTGACATTTTTACGCACATTGCGGACATAGGGAGCAGTTTCATGCTCAACACGCTCATGGAACTCCACAAGGCTCTTTGAATGAGAAACTCTGGTGGTGGTACGATAGAGAACCGGCATATCGAATTTTTCGGAAATCTCATATGCGTACTTCATAAAGTCAAGACATTCCTGAGAATCGGAAGGCTCGATAAGAGCGATTTTAGCGGCCTTTGCATAATAGCGGTTGTCCTGCTCATTCTGTGAGGAGTGCATACTGGGGTCGTCGGCGGTTACGATAACAAAACCGCCTGTAACGCCGTTGTATGCAGCAGTGAAAACAGGGTCAGCTGCCACGTTAAGACCGACGTGCTTCATTGCGCAAAGGCTGCGCACGCCGCCGATACTGGCACCGTATGCAACTTCGGTAGCGACTTTCTCGTTGGGAGCCCACTCGCAGTAGAGGGAGTCCTTGTAAAGCGGCAGATTTTCAAAAATCTCGGTGCTTGGAGTGCCGGGATAAGCCGAACAGATTTTTACACCTGCTTCATAAGCACCTCTGGCAATGGCTTCATTGCCTGACATCAAGTGTTTCAAAGTATTTTCCACCTTTCTTTCATGTTAATTATTTTATTCTGTACTTTAAATTGAAAAAACAAAAAACTCCTGCGGACTGAATGCCGAAGGAGTTAAATATAACCGGATTTAATTTGCTCATTCGGTCTTTAGTTGCGCCGAGATGAATTATATTAAAGTAATTATATTATAGCGCAAAACATCTGTCAATGTATATCTAAGCCTGCGTATAAGTAGTTTATTTCACAATGCACAGCTGAAAAATGGTATGAAAAAAGCACCCTCCCCGGGTGCAGCAGCATATAAAAGAAATAACCCTTGACCGCCGCTTTCAAAACCATACACTGTTTTAAAAGCCTCTTTACGATCAAGGGTTACTTCTGCGAACTCTTAGTATCTAACATCAATGGTTACCTCACTTTCTTAAATTAGACGCGGCTTTCTAATTAAATCATTTCAGAATTGCTTCCGTACCAATTCACTTGCTTATACTTACCAGAAAATTATGTAATCGGAAGATATGTGGAAGCCCGTCCGCCGTTCCCCTATATGGGAATAAAGGCTGTCATAAGCTGATCCCGATATTGAAACTTTGAATTTTTACTACGATTTACCTTCCTTATTTGATATTTCCCAAGCACATCAATTTCTTGACATTACTCTTAAACACCAAAGCTTTAGATATATCCCAGCAAATCTGACTATGATATTCGGATACCAGAGCTTCGATATTACTTTGGCTACCAAACCTTTTGATATTTCCCAAGAATATTAAGTCTTCGACATCACTTCGGTTGAACAAAGTTTCTGTTATCAGAGGGATTCAACTTGATGATCTTTCCTCTTTGTGGCTATATAATAACATTGCAGGTAGCAGATTTCAATTGCCAAAGTTTATAAAAAAGTTAGCGTGTTTTGGTATAGTTCGCAGAAATGTAATTGTTTACAGTTTAAATGTTGACTTTTCAAAAATGATTGTGCTAAAATTAAAAGGTAGCCTGAACTTGTTGCAGGCTGTATCAGGCGCACTTTTACAGCTGAATTATGGATGATCCCCCGTCTCAAAAGGCGGGGTTATTTTATACTCTGTGCCATGTTCCTGACCGGTCACGGAGCGACAGTACGGCGAAAAAAGAAATAACCCCTGACCGGCACTTACGAAACCATACTCTGCTTCGCAGTTTTTCCAGCCAAGGGTTATTTCTGTGAACTTTTGGTATCTAACATCATTTGTTTACCTCACTTTCCTAATCTGAACCGAAAACCTGTACACCGCACATCCGGCCATACTCTGCCGAACCAGTGGCTGAGCTTTCTTACAGCTCAGGATTCGATCCGCTGAACTTCATCCATCGGAAATTCATTTAGAAGATCAATCTCCTTCTTCTTTACGTCTTTAATATAGCACTATCAGCAATAAAGCTCAATCAGCAAAGTTTATGAAAAAGTTCAATATGATTAGTATATAATATGGAAAATAAGCTTTTTAGATGAAAAATCTTGCCAATACCTTGAAATCTGTGATATAATTTAATAGTTAGTGACGGCTGTGAAGCGAGAATTTCAGGGAAAATATTCTCCGTGCATACGGCCTGTTCCGGCAGATTTGCGGTTGTGCTGAGGCGCAGCTGCTTTTTTGATACATAGGGTATGGCAGAAATTTTGAATGCAGTTGCCCGAATAATCAGGGCGTATTATAATAATCAGCAGAGTGGTATGTCAGTTCTTCTGCCTGCAAAATTTTTCGGCGTAAGCCGGGTGGTCTTAACGGCGGACTGCGTTATGCAGAGAAGTCAGGAAAAATCAAAAAGATTTTGCAGCTTGTCTTTGTTTAAGGAAAGGACTTAGAAATGTCAAAAGAAAAAATTTGTGTTTACGGAGCTACTCAGAATAACCTCAAAAATGTTTCCCTTGAGATTCCGAAGCATAGTATTACAGTGGTAACAGGTGTTTCGGGTTCGGGAAAAAGCTCTCTTGTTATGGATACGGTGGCAGCTCAGTCAAGGCGTGAGCTTAATGAAACATTTCCCAGCTTTGCACAGCGATACCTGCCCAAATACGGCAGACCTCATGTGGGGAAAATCGAAAATCTGCCGCCTGCGATTGTTATAGATCAGAAAAAGCCCTCATCTCAGGTGCGTTCCACTCTGGGAACCTATACGGATACCTACTCGCTTCTGCGCCTTCTGTTTTCAAGAGTCGGCAAGCCATTTGTGGGATATTCGGACTCTTTTTCCTTCAACCATCCTCAGGGACGCTGCCTGCGCTGTGACGGTCTGGGCGAAATTACCGAACTCGATGTGCATAAACTGGTAGATTTCGATAAATGCCTAAATGATCCTGGCGTTATCCGCTATGTGGCCTTTGAACCCGGCCAGTGGCGCTGGCTGTATTACGGCGGCAGCGGACTTTTTGATAATAATAAAAAGATCAGGGATTATACGGAAGAGGAGCTTCAGCTGTTCTTATATCAGAAGCCGATGAAGCTTAAAAATCCGCCTCCTGAATACTATAAGACCGCTACCTATGAAGGGCTTATGTACCGCATGAACAGAATGCTCAAAAGAGACGATGCCAAGGTTCACTGGAAGAAGCTTGAACCGCTGGTAACTCAGGGCGTCTGCCCGGAATGCCATGGCGCAAGGCTTAATCCCAAGATACTTTCATGCAGAATTCAGGGGAAAAATATTGCCGAGATAACCACCATGCCCTTTAGAGAAATCTTGAAATGGCTGGACGGAATCAATGATCCCATAGGTGCGGATATTGTAAATTCCCTCAGAAACCGGATTCAGGCCCTTATTGATATAGGGCTCGACTACCTGACCCTTGACAGAGCTATGGGTACTCTTTCGGGCGGAGAAGCACAGCGGTGTAAAATTGCAAAGTACAATAACTCTTCACTTTCCGATCTGCTGTATGTGCTGGATGAGCCGAGTGTAGGCCTTCACAGCCATGATATACACAGACTGGCGGAGGCTGTGCAGGAGCTTAGAGACAGAGGCAACACTGTTTTGATGGTGGAGCATCATAAAGAGATGATGGAAATTGCCGACCATATTATAGATATGGGACCGGGAGCGGGTGAGCAGGGCGGTAATGTGCTTTTTGAGGGCAGCTATCCCGAGCTTCTTGAAAGCGACACCCTTACAGGACGGCTTCTGCGGCAGAGAAACAAGCTCAAAACTAATCCCAGACAGGCAAAGGAATGGTTTGAACTGTCGCACCTCAATCTGCACAATCTAAAAGATATAGATGTTAAGCTTCCCAAGGGACTGTTTACGGTTATTGCAGGTGTGGCAGGCTCAGGCAAAAGCTCTCTTATGGAGGCGTTCAAAAAGCAGAGCAGCGAGGACATCACCCTTATAAGCCAGAAAAATATAGGCATAAGTCTCAGGTCTACACCGGGAACCTATCTGGGTGTAGCTGATGACATAAGAAAGCTTTTTGCAAAGCAGAGCGGCGAAAAGATAGGTCTGTTTTCCTTTAACGGAGAGGGCGCCTGCCCTGTCTGCGGAGGCAAGGGAATAATAGTTTCCGAAATGGCGTTTATGGATTCAATAGAAACTCCGTGCGAGGCCTGCGGCGGACTGCGCTACGGCCCTCAGGCACTAAAGTATAAAGTGGACGGGCTTGATATTTCTCAGGTTATGGATCTCAGTATCGCACAGGCTATGGAGCGTTTTGCAGGCACTAAAATTGCGGATAAGCTCAAACCGCTTGCAGATGTCGGGCTAAGCTATCTGCATCTGAATCAGGCACTTTCCACACTCTCAGGCGGTGAGCTTCAGAGAATGAAGCTTGCATCATATCTTGGAAAAACAGGACAGATTTTAATTCTGGATGAGCCGACGGACGGTCTGCATTTGCAGAATATTCAGGAGATAATCTCGCTCTTTGACAGCCTTGTGGAAAAGGGTAATTCGGTATTTCTGATTGAGCACAATCTCGAAGTTCTTAAAGCTGCGGACTATGTGGTTGAAGTAGGCCCGAGCGGCGGTGAAGAGGGCGGCAGAATAATTTTTCAGGGTACACCTGAGGAAATGCTCAGCAGCGATAAATCCGTTACCGCACCTTATCTTAAAAAATCGCTTCAATAAAGTAAGCCCCCGAAACACAATATTTAGGGGGCTTAGAATATTCAGTATAAATCGAGAATGTCGTCTTTCAGCAGTTTTCTGAAATAATAGTGTCTGGTGCCGTTTATGCTTACGGCCTTTATCTGCCTGCGGCCCAGAAGGTAATTGAGATGGGCGCAGGTTTCATGTATGGCGAAGGGCTTCTGCATTACGGGGAAGTCATCCCAGCTTCCTGCTCTTATATTCCATGTCATGAGGCCCGATATTTCATAGGCTGTTTTACCGGGATTTGCCTGAATTACATCAAGAAGCTCTCTGACTCTCGCCGCATGATGCTCAATCAGTGTGTCTACACGCTGGCTCAGAAGTCCTTCTGCGCTTCTGTGACCGGGAAGAACCTTGTCAGCCTCCAGATTTCTTATTTTCATAAGGCTGTGTATAAAGTCACTGAGAGAATCGACTACATTATGCCAGTCGGAGATGTTGGGAGTTATATCGAAAAGAACATGGTCACCGGAAAAGAAAAGCCTGTTTTCTTTGTCATAGAGACAGAGATGACCGGGAGTATGACCGGGCGTCCAGATGACCTGAAGAGTGTGACCGCCGCAGGACAGAATGTCACCGTCAGCTATGGGCGTTGTATGCTCAGGCATCTCAAAGTGAAAATAATTTTTCTGACGCTCTGCAAGAAACGCCTCCATTACGTTCAAAGGAACTCCGCTGCTTACACACCACTTTGCGGTCAGCTCGGTTATGTGAGTGTCTGTAAAATCGTACAAATGCTCAAGGTCTATGGGGCTTACAAATACTCTGCTTGTTTCCGATGCGATATGCTTTGCAAGGCCTGCATGATCAGGATGAAAATGAGTGAGAAAAATATCTGTTTTATTCATATCAACATCCAGCTCGCTGAGACCTTCACGAAGATAAGCCAGACTTTCCTCACAGCACTCTCCGGTATCAATAAGGAGATTTCGGTCATCACCTTTAATGAGATAGGTATTTATATTTTTAAGAGGACTGTTTGAAAGCTTTATGCAGATACAGTAAACATTGCCTTTAATATGTGAAATCATATTTATCGCCTCGGATGTGTTTGAAATTATTACTTTGGATTGAACGGTATAACAGATTAAAATTATACCATAAATCCTGCTGTATTTTCAATTTACTTTCCGTGGCAGCCGCTGTAAAATCATATATGGACGGTGAGAAAGTGAAAAGCAAAGGAATAATATGCTTCGGTGATTCCAACACCTACGGCTTTGACCCCAGATCATTTCTGGGTGACAGGTATACGCCTGAGTATCGCTGGTGCGATATCCTGGGCAAAAGACTTGGAAGTAAAGTAATAAACATGGGTCAGAACGGCAGAACGGTACCGGCGGACAGCTGCAAAAGCCTTGAACGTGCAATAGAGGAAAATCCCGACTGTGATATGCTTGTTGTAATGCTGGGGACTAATGATATACTTCTGGGACAGCAGGCAGAGTATAATGCAGAGAAAATGGAGAAGCTTATTCTGCATCTTAAAGAGCTGAGCGGGATGAACATTATTCTTGCCGCACCGCCTGATATAGTGTTTGAAGATGCTTTTGGAAAAGAGCTTAAAAGGCTTTCCGAGATGTACGAGAAGCTCGCAGAAAAAACAGGCTGTTATTTCTGCAATACTGCAAAGTGGAATATGGAACTTTGCTATGACGGTATTCACTTAACTGAGAAAGCAAACATTGAATTTGCGGAAAGATTTGCTGAATTTATAAACGGAATATAAAAAACAGGCAGCGTGATGCTGCCTGTTTTTTTAGTTTATCAGATTTTGAACTGAATCAGACTGCTGCGCACTTATTCTTGAGCCATTCAGTCTCTTCTGCATTAAGCAGAGGGCTGATTTTCTCAAATACCTGTGCGTGGTAGTGATTGATCCAATCTTTTTCTTCTCTTGTAAGCTCCTCAACCAGAACAGAGCTCATTTCGACAGGAACGAATGTGATAGGCTCGAAGCGAAGGAATTTTCCGTATTCGCTCTCGCCGGCCTCTACACACTCCAGTTCATTTTCGATACGGATTCCGATGCTGCCTTCTTCGTAAATTCCGGGCTCGTTGGTTATAATCATGCCGGGAACAAAAGCTACACCGTTGTGGGGACGGAGGCTGTGGGGGCCTTCGTGAACTGCACCAACGTGAGAAACACTGTGACCTGTGCCGCAGCGGTAGTCAAGCATATGACGCCACATGGGCTGACGGGCCAGCATATCAAGCTCACCGCCGGTTGCGCCCTCTTTCCAGACAGCCATTGCAACGTCGATATGGCAGCGAAGAACTCTTGTATATGCAAGCTTTTCTTCATAGCTGAGCTCACCGAGGGTGTAGGTACGGGTGATGTCGGTAGTGCCGGTGTAGTAGGTTGCGCCGGAGTCAACAAGCAGATAGCCCTTGGGCTGCAGCTCTGCATCGGAGCCGGCCTTGGGTGCATAGTGCATATTTGCGGCATTGGGACCATAGGCGGCGATGGTGGGGAAGCTCTCTACAATAAAGCCGGGGTTTGCACTGCGGTATTTATGTAAAATGGAGTCAATATCGGTTTCACGGAGCTTTTCTCCGGCGGCCATACGCTTTTCAAGCTCAATCTGGAATCTGACCATGGCAGAAGCGTCGTAAATGTGAGCTTTTCTGGTGCATTCAAGCTCAGTCTCATTCTTGACGGCTTTCAGCATTGCCAGAGGATCGCTGCCCTCAACTACTGTAAATGCGCTGTTGCTGTGAAGAGCGTTATTTAAAGATGCGTTCAGGCTTGCAGGATCAATCAGAACTGTCTCAGACTTGGTGTTTTCTGCAAGGAATGCGGGCATTTCCTTGTAGCCTCTAAGCTCAACGCCGCAGGCGGAAAGATATGCCTTTGCATCATCGGAAAGACGGCTGTAATCCATGAAAAGAACAGCCTTATCCATATCTACATAGCAGAATGCAAGTGCATAAGGAGTGCAGTCAACGTCGGAGGCACGGAGATTTAAAAGCCATGCAAGGCAGTCAAGCTTTGTTACAAGCTCTG
This sequence comes from Oscillospiraceae bacterium, assembly GCA_020025655.1. Lineage (GTDB taxonomy): Bacteria > Bacillota > Clostridia > Oscillospirales > Oscillospiraceae > Limivicinus. Next base: position 28,810 of record JAHHRR010000002.1, on the reverse strand, counting down.
CGGTGCAGTTTAAAGCTTTGAGCTTATCTCTTAAAACGGCAAGCTTTTCGGAAGCTTCCATACCTGCATATTCTTTGCCGAGAATCCATGCAGGAGTGGAGGGCAGGGGAGCTCTGTCTTCTACCCAGACTTCGTCAACCAGAGGCAGATCCACAAGCTTTGCACCGCAGCTGTCGCAGACTTCCTTCAGCTGGCGCATATTGTGAAGAGGCATGGTTTCTGCATTATAGCCCAGAACACTGCCTTCTTTAAGTCTTACACCCAGCCATGCAAGAACGGAGGGAACACCCTTTACGCCCATGTGCATGGACTGCACGCCGGTGCCTGCAAGAGCCTTATCGGCAGCGCCGAAGAAACGGCCGTCTACCCAGAGTGCGGCTTCGCTGCGGGTTATGAGCAGATTTGCGTTCTCGCAGGAAAAACCTGAAAAATACTCCCATGCGGTCTCGTGAGCAGGTGCATACTCACTGGAATGAGGGTCGGATGAGGGCATAATAAAAATGTCGCAGCCGGCTTTTTCCATAGCGCTGCGGAATGCTGCAATGCGTTCAGGTACTGTTTTCATAATATATCTCCTGTCTTAAAACTTTAATTACAAGTTAGACTGCTTATACGCAGTATATTTAATAGTAATACCCTTTTGAGAAAAATGCAAGAGCGTACTTTGCAGGCATAAGTCCCAGCGTGAAAAAATTCAGCGAAATTATTGCGGCTGTGTATAACCGGCTTAAATAATGAGGTGAAATTTAGAAATTACAGAAAATTATGCTTTTGCACATACTATAATATAAACCGGAGAGAAATATAAAAGCTGCTGCGGTTAACCGCAGCAGCTTTTTCAGTCAAAATTTTTGAGCATCAACCGGAATTTCTGCTTAACATCTTCGGGTTCAATAATTTTAATCAGTCCGCCGTATCCGAAAACACGACCGAAAAACACATTGCTGACCGACACCTTTACTCTTGCTGTAAAAGTGCCGTCATCCCCGAGGACAATGGGAACATCCGTACCGAAATAGTCAAGAATAGAACCTATAACCGAATTATCGCATTTTAAAGTAACATTTCTGGGCTCGGCATCATACATACGTATGGTCTGATTAAGATATTCATTGACATCAAAACCTTCGGGCGTGGGGTTTGCAGCAGAGGAGAGAATGTCCGGTGTGGATGCTATCCTGTCAACTCTGAAATTGCGGCGTTCACCTGAGTCTTTTATAGCGAGCAGGTAATAATGATCACCGTTCCATACAAGGCGTATAGGGGATACAACATACGGAACACCGGAATTTCTGAGTACCTTTTCCTTATGTATATCGTACTGATAATACTGAAATGAAATTTTCCGTCTGCGTTTTATAGCCTCGTTTATGCTGTCTATTATTATGTAGATTTGCTCGTTGTCGGCACGATTGATATTGCACAGACAGCAGTTTTCTTTAAGCGCCCGGGCTTCGTTTATACCTGCAAGACTGCTTATTTTTTCTACAAGCTGTTCACTTTTTCTGGCGGTTATGAATTTTGCTGAGCATACAGCGTCAATAAGAAGGCGCAGCTCCGCCGTGTCGAACTTGCGGCTTACCAGATGATAAAGATTCTGCGTGGACTTCAGCTCCTTGATGTCACAGCCGAAGCGCTGCAAAACCTCAATATCTCTTTTTATGGTCTGCCGATGGGATGATATGCCATAGCGCTCTGAAAGAAGGTTAATAAGCTGAGAGGTTGAAAGATAGTGGTCTTCGTCGCTGAGGTCATAAAGCAGCTGCGCCATATAGAGAAGTCTCAATCTGTTGTCCATATCCATAGTGTTGCCTCCCGATAGAAAAATGTAGCATTTGGTAATATATGAAAATATTATATACTGATGAATATAAAATTTAAAGTTACATTTACAGTTTAATTGCCTAGGTGATGAAAAAATGCATCATCTGCCTGATTTAAATGAGTATTGACAATTTAAAACGGTTAGGGTATTCTAACTGAGAGAAATATCCGCAGATTCGATGTTTCCCTTAGCCTGCCCTTTTGTATGACTGTATCAGGGCTGAATGAAAGGAGAAAGAAATGAAAGCAATTACTTACGACCAGATTTCTCACTGGAATGATGAGTTTGAAGCTGATGCTCAGCGTCAGCTTGCCGCATTAAGCCTCAGCAAGACTAATATGGCGGATGCTGCATATGTATCCGCAGAGGCAAACAAGCTGCGCCATAAATTTTCAGTTGATATAAAAACCATGGAAGCTGCAAATCAGAAGTCCAGCGGACGCTGCTGGATTTTTGCCGCTACAAATGTTCTGCGTGAGATTATAGGCAAAAAGTGCAATATTGAAAAACTTGAGCTTTCTCAGAGCTATATGGCTCTTATGGATAAGTTTGAACGCTGCAACTACTTCTTCGAGAGTATTCTTGAAACCGCAGAGCTGCCTACATCCGACCGCACAGTTTCGTTTATTCTGGCTACCGGCGTACATGACGGCGGACAGTGGGATATGTTTGCAAACATTGTGAAAAAGTACGGCGTTATGCCCAAGGATGCCTTTGACGAGACTTTCCAGACAAGCAACACCGCTGTTATGAACAGAATTCTCAACCAGAATCTTAAAGCAGGTGCAATAAAGCTTCGCACAATGGTTGCAGAGAAGAAATCCCGGGAGGAAATCCAGAACGTCAAGAACGATATGCTGGCAAAGATTTATTCCTACCTCTGCTCCTGCTACGGAAAACCGCCTGAGACCTTTGACTTTGAATATGTAGATAAGGATGATGTATATCACATAGAAAAGGGATATACAGCAAAATCCTTTGCAGAGAAGTATGTGACTGACACTGTTGATTCAATGGTGTCTATAATCCACGCTCCCACTGCAGATAAGCCCTATAACAAGACCTTTACTGTAAGACTGCTTGGAAATGTGGTCGGCGGTAAAGATGTTACTCATCTGAACCTCAGCCTTGAGGACTTTAAGGCTGCTGTTATCCGCCAGCTTCAGGCGGGCAAGGTTGTATGGTTCGGCAGCGATGTCTCTTATTACGGAGACAGAGAGAAGGGAATCTGGGACGATAAGAGCTTTAACTTTGAGCTTTTAACAGGTCTTGACCTTACCATAAGCAAGAGCAATGCTCTGGATTACGGTTTCTCAGCCATGAATCATGCCATGGTTATTACCGGCGTAAATCTTGACGATGGTAAACCCAACCGCTGGAAGATTGAAAACAGCTGGGGAGATAAGTCCGGCGAAAAGGGCTACTATATCTGCTCAGACAGCTGGTTTGACAAGTTTGTATATCAGGCAGCGGTTGAAAAGGAATATCTGGGCGAGCTTGCAAAATATACTGAGGAAAAGCCCGTTGTTCTGGAACCCTGGGACCCCATGGGAACTCTCGCAGACTGAAAACAAATATAATTTATACTTAATAAGCCAAAGAGCCTTTTGCGTGCGTAAAGCATACAAAAGGCTCTTAAATTATATCCTGCATTTACAGCAGCTGAGCATGATGATTTATTTAAAACCCCGCTTGTCCGGCAAGTTAATCGCACTGCCTGACAAACGGGGTAAGGTAAGAGAAGATATATTATTTCTTCCCGCCCAGCATTTCTTCAATAGTGTGCCAGCCGAGAACGGCGCATTTAACTCTGTTGGGCATATGTGAGATATCTCTGAGAGCGCCTGCTTCCTCAAGCTCCTCAATCTCTTCTTCTGAACATTCGCCCTTTATCATTTTCACGAAAAGGTCAGCGAGGTGAAGTGCGGTGTCCTTATGCTTACCGATTATCATGTCAATCATAATATCGGCGGAGGCCTGTGAAATGGCGCAGCCGCTGCCCTCAAAAGCAGCTTCTTTGATGATGTCATCCTCTACACGGAGCTGAATTACAATGTCATCGCCGCAGGTGGGGTTTACACCCTCCAGAATCATATTGGGATTTGCAAGAGTTTCCTTATGCAGCGGATGCAGATTGTGGTCAATCAAAACCTCATTATAAAAAGTATTAGTTTCCAAGGCCCATTTTCCTCCTTACTGATGCGAGACTTTCAATTAAGCGGTCGATATCTTCTTTCGTGTTATAAAAGGAAATACTGGCCCGTGTGCAGGAATAAACGCCCAGATGCTTTAACAGGGGCTGTGCGCAATGGTGTCCGGCACGTACCGCCACGTTGTCGACGGAAAGGATTTCGGCAATATCATGGGGATGAACATTATCCACCGTAAAGCTGAGAATACCGTTGTGACTGTCAGGATCGGGACTTCCCAGAATGTGAACACCGGGAATTTCCTGCATTCTGTTAAAGGCATATACAGTAAGCTCTCTTTCAAGCTCCTCGACCTTATCCATGCCGATATTTTCGAGATATTCTATTGCAGCTGCAAGACCGGCAGCACCGCCGCCGTTTACGGTTCCTGCCTCAAACTTATGGGGAAGCTGGGCATAAACAGCACCTTCTCTTGTAACGGATTCTATCATTTCGCCTCCGCTTAAAAACGGGGGCATCATATCGAGAATGTCCTTTTTGCCATAGAGAACACCGATACCCATGGGGGCCATGAGCTTGTGACCGGAGAAGGCGAAGAAATCAGCATCCAGAGCCTGTACATCCACCTTCATGTGGGGCGTACTCTGGGCACCGTCTATTAAAACAAGGCCGCCGTTTTTGTGAACAAGAGAGATTATCTCCTCAACCGGACTTACGGTTCCCAGAACATTTGAAACCTGCTGAATTGCGGCAAATTTGGTTCTGGGGGTGACTGCGGCTCGAATTGCCTCTTCGGTGTAGCTTCCGTCCTTTTCACAGTCAAGGAAACGGAGAGTGGCACCGGTTTTTGCGGCAACCATCTGCCATGGGAGCATATTGCTGTGATGCTCTGCAATGGTGATTAAGATTTCGTCGCCCTCGTGGATGAAATTAAGACCGTAGCTGTATGCAACAAGGTTTATGCTTTCACTGGTGTTGCGGGTAAAAATTATCTCAGCTGCGGAGGGAGCATTTATAAAGCGGCGGACAGTTTCTCTTGCTGCTTCATAATGCTCGGTTGCGTCAATGGCAAGCTTGTAAAAGCCACGGAGCGGGTTTGCGTTATATGATTCGTAATACTCACGCTCGGCCTCCATTACGCACAGAGGCCTTTGAGCGGTAGCGGCATTATCGAGATAGGCAATATCCTGACTGCAAAGCAGGGGAAAATCATTTTTGTAATTTTCAGTCATTTGCATTACTTCCTCTCTTGTCTTCGTATTCACGGATCTGAGCCTGAATGTCCTCATCGGGAATCTTCTGGCAGACGGCTTCGATGCGGGAACGGGCTATAAGCTGCTGAGCCTCACGCTCGGAAAAACCTCTGCTTGCAAGGTAGAACAGCACCTTGTCATCAAGCTTTCCGATAGATGCGCCGTGATTTCCCTCTACATCCTCCTCCTGACAGAGAATAAGAGGAATGGTCTGGTTTACCATGTTGTCACCCAGAAGCAGAACATTTTCGTTCTCGGTACCCGAAGAAGAGGTGCATCCTCGCTTAAAATCAATAGTTCCACGGAAAATCTTTCTGGAGTTTTCATCAAGAGTGCCGGAAACATTCATATGTGAAGAGGTGTGAGCGCCGAAGTGGTTTGCCACATAGTTCATATCAAGCACCTGATTTTCCAGAACGTGATATCCGATATCGGTGTTAAATGAGCTGTTTACGCCCATAAGGTCAATCTGAGTTCCGGCGTAAAGCTTTCCTGAGCCAAGCTCGAGCTTTACAAGATTTATCTGTGCATTATCCTTGCAGATACCGCTTATGTCGTTAAAGCACAGAGTATCAGCGCCAAGAAGCTGAGCGACGTACAGGTTAACAACTGCGTTTTCATCTGCATAAATTTCGGTTCTTACTGCGGAAAAGCCCTCGCTAAGCTCAGACTCGGAACTTAAAACCATAATTGCGGACAGAACACTGTTCTTTTCTGCGTGGAGAACCACACGGCTGACTGACTTTTCACCGTGGGCATAGCTCCACTTTAAAATCATGGGCTTTTCCATTCTGACACCCTCGGCGGTTTCGGCAAGACCGATGGAGGCCTGAGAGGTGATTGCTTTCATATCCTTGCCCATGCCGTTTTTGATTTCCGGCAGGGAATTATCCCGTGAAGCGGAGGGATTCCAGCTTACTGAGGAATCAAAAGACACTTCGGGACAGTGATTATCATAAATGCTTTCTGCCACGGAAAGCTTAGTTTCGTTCATTCCCAGATGATTCCAGGTTCTGGTGGGAAGGCTGTTTAAAATCATATCCATTTTTGTTCTCCTTTCCCTTAACCTATACTGCCCTTCATCTCGAGACGAATGAGGTTGTTCATTTCCATAGCATATTCAAGCGGAAGCTCCTTGGAGACAGTGTCCGCAAAGCCGCTGACTATCATTGCACGGGCCTCATCTTCTGCAATTCCACGGCTCATAAGATAGAAAACTGCCTCATCGCTGATGCGGCCTATCTGCGCCTCGTGACCTACATCGGCATCGCCGGTACGGACATCAATGGCAGGGATTGTATCTGACTGGGAAATTGCGTCAAGCATAAGGCTCTGGCAGGAAACTGCGGATTTTGCTTTTTCGGCCTTGCTGCCGATAACAACGGAGCTTCGGAAGGTGCTTATGCCGCCGTCCTTGGAGATGGATTTGGTATTGATATAAGAAGAAGTGTGTTTACCGTTCTGTACTACCTTTGCACCGGTATCCAGATTCTGACCCTTGCCGGCAAAAGTGATGCCGGTGTATTCCATCTTGGAATTGTCACCCTTTAATATGGTCATGGGATAGAGGTAGGAAACATGGGAGCCGAAGGAACCGGAGACCCATTCCATTTTTCCGCCCTCTTCAACGATTGCACGCTTGGTGTTCAGGTTATACATATTCTTTGACCAGTTCTCGATAGTGGAGTACCGGAGCTTTGCGTTTTTGCCAACGAACAGCTCAACACAGCCGGCATGAAGGTTTGCAACATTATATTTAGGAGCGGAGCAGCCCTCAATGAAGTGAAGGTTTGCACCCTCGTCCACAATAATAAGTGTATGCTCAAACTGGCCTGCGCCGGGAGCGTTCAGACGGAAGTAGGACTGGAGCGGAATTTCCACATCCACGCCGGGGGGAACATACACGAAAGAACCGCCGGACCATACAGCGCCGTGAAGAGCTGCAAATTTATGGTCGGAGGGAGGAACAAGCTTCATGAAATGCTCCTCAATCATCTTTGCATATGGGCCGTGCATGGCGCTTTCAAGGTCGGTGTAGATAACGCCCTTTGCAGCAACCTCATCTTTAATATTGTGGTAAACAAGCTCGGAGTCATACTGAGCGCCTACTCCCGCAAGCGATTTGCGCTCAGCCTGAGGAATACCCAGACGCTCAAAGGTATCTTTAATATCTTCGGGTACCTCGTCCCATTTCGCACTCATTTTGGTGTTGGGACGGACATAGGTTACGATGTTGTCCATGTCAAGCCCGTCGATTGAGGGGCCCCAGTCGGGAATATCGGTTTTATTATATATTTCAAGTGCTTTCAGTCTGAACTGATGCATCCATTCGGGATCGTTTTTTTCAGCTGAAATTTTATCAACAATTTCGGGTGTAAGACCGGCATTTATCCGGTATACATCTTTTTCTTCATTTTTGAAGTCGTAGATATTGCGGTTAATATCTGCAACATAAGTTTTTTCTTTCATATCGGCACCTCTTTACTTAATAAATGCCTCGTAACCCTCACGGTTGATACGATCGACAAGCGAACCGTCGCCGGTAGTGACTATATGACCGTCAACCAGAATGTGAGTATAGTCAACGTGGAGAGATTCGAGAATTCTGGTGCTGTGGGTTATGATGAGAAGTGAACCTTCCTGCGTTTCCTGATAGCGGCGGACGCCCTCTGATACAAGCCTTACGGCGTCAACATCAAGACCGGAGTCGGTTTCGTCAAGAATTGTCAGCTGAGGATGATACAGCATCATCTGGAGAATTTCGGCCTTCTTCTTTTCACCGCCGGAGAAGCCTACATTCAGACTTCTGCCTGCGTAGGACGGAGCAAGCTGGAGAACATCCATGGCCTGCTGAAGCTGCTTTTTGAAATCCCAGAAGCGGAGCTTCTCACCGGTCTGCTGCTGCAAAGCGCTTCGGATGAAGCTTTCAAGGCTGAGACCGGGAACCTCAAGAGGCTCCTGAAATGACAGAAACATACCGTCTTTGGCACGCTGGTCTGCGCTTTCAGCGGTGATATCTTTACCATTGAAAATTATGCTGCCGGAGGTAACCTCATATTTGGGATTACCCATAAGGGCATAACCCAGTGTGGATTTACCTGCACCGTTGGGGCCCATGAGAACATGGGTTTCGCCCTTGCCTATTTCGAGATTTAAATCTTTGAGAATGTCCTTTTCCTCTATGCGGACGTTTATATTTTTAACCTGCAGAAGTGACATATCGCTTCCTCCAATTTATTTATTTATTTATTTATCGAGGCTGTACCCGATGCTGAATAGAACACTGAGTCCAAAAACCATATCATATAAACACACTAGGTTAGTAGGTTAATATGTTGTGACTTGATAATACTTCAATCAATGGCTTTTGTCAAGCGAACTGACAGTGAAAAAATAAAATTTTTTAATAAAAGTTGATTAACCTAGTAGTTTAGTGTACAATAGAGAAAAATCAAACTGAGGAGATAGAAAAAAACATGATTATTTCAACTAAAGGACGCTATGCCCTGCGTGTTATGGTAGACCTTGCAGAGCGGGATTCTGATGAATACGTTCCTCTTCAGGAAATTGCTGAAAGACAGGGCATATCCACCGGATATGTTAACGGAATACTGAAGCTTCTGGTGGAGCATGACAAGCTGCTGAGCCTGCGTGGCAAGGGCGGCGGATATAAGCTTATGGATAAACCGGAGAATTATTCGGTAGGTGAGATTCTGCGTATAGTGGAGGGCAATCTGGCGCCCGTTCAGTGCGTGATACCAAGCGAGGAATGCTCACGCTGTGGCGAATGCCACTCCATGCCAATGTGGAGAAAGCTTGACAAAATGATAAATGATTTCTTCGACGGCATTAGTCTTCAGGATCTTCTGGACGATAATCTGGATGAAAAAGACTGAAAATAAAGTATTTTCGATTTTCGGTTAACATACAGCGGATATCTGCATATTGTATTTTGAAGCGGCAGCAGGCTCGGGACTGTGCCCGATGCCTGATGATAAAAATGCTGCAATCATATTCTCTTGAATTATTTGGAAAATGAAGTTATATTATAATAAGTAGTAACTTACACTGCGGCTTACTTATGTTGTATGCAGGAGGGGTTTTAATATGGATGTTATGCGGAACTGGGAAAAGCTTAATGCGAGAATGAAAGAAGAAAATAAGGAGCTTGCCGCAAAACTTTTCGATATCCAGAGCAGGGCTATGAACGAGCTTATTGAGAGTGGAAGTCTGCTTGCTATAAGCGGTGAGACTGTGAGGCAGCTTGCGGCCAGAAAAAGCCCGAAGGAGCGCTATGAGCTTACCGGTGAGGTAGGCCGGTATCTTGTAGATTTTAAACCCGGCGAAGGTCTGGGCAATTATACAATGAAGCTGAGTGATGCAGATGCTTTTTCAGGCTGCGCTGCAATCGCCATGGCTGCTATTATAGAAAATTTCAACGGTAAGGTAAAAAAGATGAAAATAAACTGCCGTTACAGCACAAGGGCAGATGCAGGCGACAGAATGGGGCAGTTTATAGAGACTGTGTCCGCCTGCTATCCTTTTGCAGAACTGAATGCGGATAAAACTATCTACGGCGCAAAGGACGGCAGAAAAAAGGGCATCCTTGCAAAGCTGTTCGGATAAAATGCAAAATTAAGCTTTAAACAGAAAACCGGGACTGCATTATGCAGTCCCGGTTTTTATATTGTTCCGGATGTTTTAAATTTAAAATAATCCGCTGATATTTTCAGCCCTCAGCTCATCCATGGCTTTGTCGAAGTTTTCTTTTGTAAGGCTTGCACCCTTCTGGCGCACAACATAGGAAGAAATCTTGTTTGCAGTTCTGACGGCATCATAATAGCTCATGCCTTTGCAAATGCAGGCAAGAACTGCACCTGCGTGGTTGTCGCCTGCGCCGGTTGAATCCAGCATATCAACCTTGAATGTTGGAACAAGCAGGGGAGCTTTTCCGTTCTCCTTTAACAGAGTTCCGTCAGCGCCCAGAGTTATTATAACTGTATTATGAGTGAGAGAGAAAATCTTCTCTGCATTTTCATATACATCATTTTCGCCTGTGATAAGTGAGGCTTCACGCTCGTTCAGGTGCAGCACGGGATGAAGCTTATAAAGCCTGTCCATAACAGCAGGGGAGAGCTTGTGCAGTCTCGGACCCGGTGCGAGAAAAACATTCTTTTGCTTTCGCTCGAGAAAATCAATGATTTTGTCACCGTCTTTATCCTCAATTTCAAGACCGCTTGCGTATATCCAACCTATATCTGAAAAATCGACAGAATCAAAAAGCTCTGGGTCAAAGCGGTATTCTGCACCGTGATGCGAAATAAAGCTGCGCTCTTTGCTGTCATCTACAAGACAAAGGCACATTCCGTTATCAAGTCCGTGAATTACGCCTATGGGATGATGCCCACGCTTGTCTAAAAGTCCGGATACAATATCTGCAATTACGCCCTCGCCTATGGCACAGCCAAGAATGTGTCCCTTATCAAAAAGACTTAGAACATTGTAGACATTATATGCCATGCCGCCCAGAGACATTTTCAGGTCTTTAGTATTTACATCTTCGCCCAGTCCCGGAAGCTTGTCAATCTCAACATATACATCAAGCACACAGGAACCGATGGATAAAGCTTTCATATCCGCACCCCGTTTAAAAAAGAATATTTTGATTATATCATATTATCAAAATTTTACAAAACGGGAATTACGATATATAATAGAAAAAATACATTCTGAGATAAGGAGCAGCTATGGTCGGCAAAGAATTTATTCTAAACAGTCAGCAGCTTGAAGAAGCTGTAAACAATTTTGTGCATGATTTTTGCATTCAGAGGCATATTCAGGAATCCATGCCTGTTTTAACTCAATCGGATGAATCTCAGCTCAAAACGATAGAGAAGATCGGTATTCCCGCCAAGGGCAGACCGGTAGAGGAAGTAGTTAAGGAAATGGAGCAGGAAGTGTTCCGATACTGCGGTGACAATAATCATCCGAGATTTTTCGGCTTCGTACCCGGACCTGCATCATGCGTGTCATGGCTCGGCGATATTATGACTTCTGCCTATAACATTCATGCAGGCGGAAGCAAGCTTGCACCTACTGTCAACTGTGTAGAGCAGCAGGTTATACGATGGCTTGCAGACCTTGCAGGCTTCGGAAAGAAAGCAGGCGGTATTTTCGTCAGCGGTGGTTCTATGGGAAATATAACCGCACTTACTGCGGCAAGGGATAAGAAGCTTAACGAGGACACTCTGCATCTGGGTACTGCCTATATTTCAGATCAGACTCACAGTTCTGTTGCAAAAGGTCTGAGAGTTATAGGAATTGCAAGCAGCAGAATTCGCTGCGTAAGCACTGATGACAGCTTCCGCATGAATGTAGCTGAACTGGAAGAAATGGTCAGAAAGGATATTGAGGCAGGGTATATTCCCTTTGCTGTAATCGGAACTGCCGGTACTACCAACACAGGCACCATTGATCCGCTCAATGAAATTGCGGATATATGCAAAAAATACGAAATGTGGTTTCATGTTGACGGGGCCATAGGCGGCTCCGTACTTCTGAGCGAAAAATACAGGGGACTATTAGATGGTGTTGAGAGAGCAGACAGCCTGAGCTGGGATGCTCACAAATGGCTTTTCCAGACTTACGGCTGCGCAGCTGTAATAGTCAAAGATGTTACTGATCTTTACAACAGCTTCCATGTAAGCCCTGAGTATTTAAAGGATGTGCAGGCTGATGACGGCTATCCCAATATGTTCGATATAGGAATTGAGCTTACCAGACCTGCCAGAGGTCTTAAACTCTGGATGACATTGCAGGTTCTGGGAACTGAACTTCTGGGCTCAGCTGTTGAGCAGGGCTTCAAGCAGGCAAAATGGGCTGAAGCTGCGGTTGAAGAAAAGGAAAACTGGGAAATTGTTGCTCCTGCACAGCTGGCTATGCTCAATTTCCGCTTTGCGCCGAATGACTTAACCGAAGAACAGAAGGATGCACTGAACGAAAGAATAAGCGAGAGACTGAATGAGAGCGGGTATGCCGCAATGTTTACGACGGTTCTCAGAGGAAAAACCGTCCTTCGCCTCTGCGCAATACATCCTGAAACTACAAAGGATGATATTCAGACTACTATAAATATGCTTGATGAATATGCAAGGGAAGAATACGCAAAACTTAAATAAAGCTGAAAACGGCAGGTCAGATTTCTGACCTGCCGTACTGCTGTCGGTTTATTAAAAGCGAAATTACTTTTTCTTCTGCTTTTTGATGTTTTCTATTACGTTTTGCTCCTGCCGGATAGCAAAGCAGAGGTCGGCAAAACGCCAGTTCGAGTTGTGAGCGGTGTGTACAGCCTTTATGACTCCGGAAGAAACCTGATTTATAATGCGTGCAGCATCATCTATCTGACTGCCGAAGCCGTCCAGCAACGCATATTTACCGTTCAGGGGGAATGATTCGGAAGCCTGAGGAGGGTTTTCCGACAAAAGCTGAGAAACCGTCAAGGTAGTCTGAGCGGAGGAAACTGCTTTGCAGCGAATACCTGCCTCCTTACAGAGCTTAGCAAGCTTCAAAAGCTCCATGCCGGCAAGGCCGTATATTAAAATAGTTCTTCTGGCGGGTGAACTCATAGAGATTTTCCTTTCTGTCATGTGATATGCTATACATTATAATAACACAGCTTCAGATGTTTTTACAGAATAAAATAAAAACTGCTCTGACAGTTCAGAGCAGTTCAGCATATTTCGAGCTTAAGTTTACTGTAAACGTATTTCGGAAAGCAATTCAAAATAGTCAATCTGGCCTATCTTTAGGTTATTCGAATTGCTGTCGTCGTTAAACTCCGGTTCGATAAACTGATTTTCCATTTTCATCACCCGGAACACCAGTATATCATTTACACGCAGGAAGTCAAATGAATAAAACTTATGTGAACCGTTAAAATTATTAAATACAGAAAATGGAACGGAGGAGCCATTTCCTGCCGACGCTTAAAGAATGCAGCGGCGGTGCGGGAGAGCGTTATGATGGCCGCTTTTGGCAAAAGGGGATATGACTAAAATGTCTATTATCAGGCGGCATGACAAATATTTGCAGGCTTAAAATGTAAAACGGAGCTGAAAGTGCTGAAATACAGAAATCAGTGCCGCAAATGAAAAATATTTTACGAAAATACATTATGTAATATGACGACGGACGTTATTTCGGTGAGCATAATAAGGGCAGAAAGAGCGTTAAATTGACAAATACGAATAATTATACTATGCATACAATTGTGCAAAAGAAACGGAGAAAGTTACTTATTTAGATTATAAATTAAAACATTAGCTGAATAAATTGAATTTCCGACTTTTGGAAACCGATTTCCAAACTAAGGAAAAATCCGAGCCGACGATATAAAAAAGTATGATAAAAAGGTTGTAATTTTGTGGCTTTGAGATGATTCTTTTGCCGTAAACAGCATAAGCCTGTTGACAATCAGTTAATCGAATGTTAATATACTGATGAAAAAAAGAGAGAAGTTTAGTTATGGATTTTCAGACCGACAAAAGAATGACAATAGGTGAAGTTGCCAAACTTTGCGGTGTATCGAAAACAACCATTTCCAGATTCCTTAATGGAAAGTACGAAAATATCTCCGCAGAAACCAGAGAACGAATACGACTGAAAATTGAGGAGCTGGATTATCGCCCTAACCGCTCTGCTCAAAGGCTTAAAGCAGAACACTCAATGCTGATCGGATGTATTATAGGCGATGTAAGCAGCCCCTTCTCAGGCCTGCTTTTAAGCGGGATAAATCGTGTCTGCGAAGCGGCAGGCTATCAGGTTCTATTTGCTGACAGCCGCGATAACCCGGAAAGAGAGAAAAACGCCCTTCAGGGTTTCGTTGACAATCAGGTCGACGGATTGATAGTAAACCCCTCAGGCGGAAATGATGAGCTGCTTATAAGCACACGAGACAGTGGAATCCCCGTTGTGCTTGCCGACCGTGGCCTGCTCACAGAAGGTGAACTTGATACTGTGTGCTGCGACAACAGAAACAGCGCCAGAGAAACAACCGAGTACCTTTACAGCTGCGGATATGCTCATGTAGCTTTCTTCACATTAGGCAACAGAATGATAACACCCCGTATCCTGAGAAATATGGGATATGAGGATGCCGCACTGGAAAAAAATCCGGACGGCAGCGAAACGATTATATATGAATTTGATATTACGGACGATTCAAGCTGCGCAGCCTGTCTGAGAGATTTCAGACAGAGATTCCCTGATGAGAGAATTGCAGTTCTGGCTGTAAACGGTGTTACAGCACAGCATATTCTTCTGGCTATGCAGAAGGAGGGAATACTGGCAGGAAGAGATTTCGGCTTATGTACATATGATGACTGGCCATATTTCAAACTCCTGACTCCCGGCGTGAGCGCCCTTTCACTGAGCACCGAAATAATCGGACAAGAAGCCGCAAATATGCTTCTTGACAGAATTTCCGGCAGCAGAGATTATGATGCTCCTGCAAGCTACATGGAAATACCTGCCAAACTGAAGCTTAGAGATAGTATAATTAAAGAGTAAAAATTTCAGGTCTCGTCAGAGACCTAAAATTAAGCCTGTTTAGTTAACCGGTTTCCGAAAACGGTTAACAGCCCATATATCGTTTTTCGGTATATTCGACAAAGACAAAAAACGAGATTTGTCGAACATTTACGAGATTGTCGGCGTAAAGACGCTTGGCATATATATTTTTAGGAGGAACACAAATGAAGAAATCCATCATTGCACTGCTCATGGCTGTTGTCATGATCCTCTCTCTGGCTGCTTGCGGCGAAAAAGCTCCCGCAGAAGCACCCGCTGAGGAAACTCCCGCAGAAGCACCCGCAGAAGAGACTCCCGCAGAGGAGACCCCTGCAGAAGCACCCGCTGAGGCTGAGGCCAAGGTTGGTGAGACCGTTCTGAAGTGCGCATTCAACCAGACCATCGATAACCCCGAAGCTCAGACCCTTCTGAAGCTCTCCGATGATCTGTACGATGCTACCGAAGGCCGTTACTCCATCGAAGTTTACCCCGATGCTCAGCTGGGCGACCAGGCTCAGACCCTCGAGCAGGTTACCATGGGTACCCTCGATATGGCTCTCGTAGCTAACGCTGTTGTTGAGACCTACGCTCCCGACTTCGCTATTCTCGGTACTCCCTATGTTTACGACAGCATCGAGCATCAGCAGAAGGTATTCGAGTCCGGCAAGCTGGCTGATCTGTATGCTACCACCGAGCCCCTCGGATTCACCGTTCTTTCCACCTACTCTCTGGGCGCACGTAACCTGTACACCCGTGACAAGGCTGTTACCACTCCCGACGAGCTCAAGGGTATGAAGATCCGTGTTATGGGTTCTGAGACCTGCATCGACATGATGAACGCTATGGGTGGTGTTGGTACTCCCATGGCTCAGGGCGACGTTTACTCCGCAATCCAGACCGGTACCCTCGACGGTGCTGAGAACAACATCATCACCTATGTTGACCTCGTTCAGTACGAAGTAGCTCCTTACTACAACCTGACCGGTCACCTGATGATTCCTGATGAACTGGTTATCGCTAACGACGTTCTGGCTTCCATGTCCGAAGAGGACCAGGCTGCTCTGAAGAAGCTCGCTAACGAGTCTATCGCTTATATGTTCGATCTGTGCGCTGAGCTCCGTTCCGATTACGAGGCAAAGGCTGAGGAGAAGGGTGTAACCATCACCGAGGCTGATGTTCCCGCATTCCAGGAGTGCTGCAAGGACCTCATTCAGGAAGTTGCAAACAAGACCGAAATTACTAAGGGCGTTTACGAAGCAATTCTTTCCCTGCGCTAATTTATAGTTTCTGAATCAATAACGGCCCACAGCTTGCTGCGGGCCGTTTCTTTAAAAATTAAGGAGGATACTCCGTGAAAGTACTTAATAAAATTAAATTCTGGCTTGATAAGATTTTCGAATATGCCAGTACCGCTATTCTTGCAGTTATGACCGTTCTGGTCTGCTATCAGGTTTTTGCACGTTACGTGCTCCACAATCCCAGCGCAGTTTCCGAAGCACTCTCCCAGTACCTTTTTGTTTGGATGATTATGTTTGGCAGTGCTTACGTTTACGGCAGCCGTGAGCATCTGACAATTGATATACTCAAGGATAAGTTCGGACCTAAGATGAACATGATCGTTGAGATTGTAACCAATATCTGCCTGTTCCTGTTTGTTCTGCTGATCTGCGTTATCGGCGGCTACCTTTACACCGTAAAGGCTGCTGTTCAGATCGATCCCGCACTGAGAATTTCCAAGGCAGTTATTTACGCATCCCTCCCCTTCACCGGCGCTGCTACTCTGTACTACGCTGTTTACAACTGTGTAGCAGCTGTTGAAAACTTCCGTAAGGGCAAACGTCAGTTTGGTGACGAGCTCTCCGGTACCGCATGATTAGGAGGTAGACACTAAATGACAGTTACAGCTTTAGCGGGCGTAGTAATGGTCGCCCTCATCTTTATTACCCTTGCATTCGGTTTCCCCATCGGCCTGAGCATAGGTCTCGGTTCCGCTGCAGGTCTGTTCATCATCATGCCCAATCAGGGCGCTCTTATGGTTGGCGCACAGAAGATGTTCCAGAGTGTTAACTCATTCTCTCTGCTCGCTATTCCTTTCTTCGTTCTGGCAGGTAACCTGATGAACTCCGGCGGTATTGCCCGCCGTCTTGTTGGCTGCGCAAAGCTTGTTGCTCACAGACTCCCCGGCGCACTTGCTCAGACCAATATCGTTGCTAATATGCTCTTCGGAGCAATGTCCGGTTCCGGCGTTGCAGCTGCTGTTGCAATGGGCGGTATCCTTGGACCCCTTGAGAAGCAGGAAGGCTACTCCGATGAATACATCGCAGTCTGCAACATCGCTTCCGGCCCGACCGGAATGATGATTCCTCCTTCCAACATCATGATCGTCTACTCCACCGTTGCAGGCTCCGTTTCTATCGCTGCTCTGTTTATGGCAGGTTATATCCCCGGTATCCTCTGGGGTCTGGGCTGCATGATCGTTGCAGGTATTATGGCTAAGAAGCGTGGTTACGTTTCTTCCGATCACTACACCTTCAAGTTCGTCATGAAGACCCTCTGGGACGGTATTCCTTCTCTGCTGATGATCGTTATTGTTATCGGCGGTATTCTGGGCGGTATCTTTACTGCTACCGAAGGTTCCGCTATCGCAGTTCTCTACTCCCTGGTTCTTTCCTTCATCTACAAGAACGTCAAGATCAAGGATCTGCCCGGTATCATCTTCTCTTCTGTTAAGACTACCGCAGTTATCGAGTATCTGGTCTGCGTTTCCGGTATCATGGGCTTCATCATGTCCTACACCCACATCCCCGCACTGTGCGCTGAAGCCATCCTCGGCCTCACCACCAACAAGTACGTCATCCTTCTTATTATGAACGTCATTCTGCTCATCGTGGGCTGCTTCATGGACCCCACTCCCGCAGTTCTGATCTTCACTCCCATCTTCCTGCCTATCGTAAGCCAGTTCGGTATGCATCCTGTTCAGTTCGGTCTGATGATGGTTATGAACCTCTGCGTTGGTACCCTGACTCCCCCTGTCGGTGCTATCCTCTTTGCAGGCTGCCGCACCCACAATGTCAAGATCGAGCAGATCATCAAGATGCTGCTGCCCTTCTTTGCAGTTATCTTCCTCATGCTGATGCTCGTTACTTACGTTCCCTGGCTTACCATGTTTGTTCCCAAGGCTCTCGGCCTTGTCTGATGTGAACTGAGGTAAGATAATATGAATGCAAAAGATTTAAATTTCCGCCTGCTTCATATCGGAATCAATTCCGCTGACCTCGAAGAAGGAAAAGCCACTGCTGAGCTTCTGGCAGAGCTGTTCGGCTTCCCCCTTCGTGAGACTGACGGTTCATGGTTTGCAAACGAACAGTTTGAAATCATGAAGATGCCTTTCCGTGGCAAGCACGGTCATATCGCTATTGCTACAAGCAATGCCGGTGAGGCCCGCAGCTACCTCGAATCAAAGGGTGTTGTTTTCGACGAAAGCAGCGCAAAATACGAGGCTGACGGCAAGCTGAAGCTCATCTATGCACAGACTGAGATTGCAGGCTTTGCCTTCCACCTTACTGAGATTTGATTGGAGATTATACAATGGATATTCGTTATTCTGCCGGTCCTAACGACGTAAAAAGATATACTACCGAGGAGCTCCGCAAGGAGTTCCTCATCCAGAACCTGTATCAGCCTGATACCGTTCAGTCTGTTTACTCCCATGTTGACCGCATGGTAGTTCTGGGTATTATGCCTGTTGAAAAGACTCTGTCCATCGATGATGGCATTGACGTATGGGCAAACTTCGGTACTCATTACTTCCTTGAGCGCCGTGAAGCAGGTGTATTCAACCTCGGCGGTGCAGGCTGGATTGAGGCTGACGGCGAGCGTTTTGACCTCGACTTTGAGGACTGCCTGTACATCACCAAGGAAACCAAGGAAGTTCACTTCGGTTCCAAGGATGCAAGCAATCCTGCTCGCTTCTACCTCGTTTCCGCTCCTGCTCACAAGGTATGCAAGACTACCTTCATTTCCATAAAGGATGCAAACAAGCGTCCTCTGGGTGCTGCTGAGACCGCTAACAAGCGTGTTATCAACCAGTTCATCCATCCTGACGTTCTGGAAACCTGCCAGCTCTCCATGGGTCTTACCCAGCTGGACGAAGGCAGCGTATGGAACTCCATTCCTCCTCACACTCATGAGCGCCGCATGGAGATCTACACCTACTTCAACCTTCCCGAAGACGGTATCGTTATGCACCTGATGGGTCAGCCTCAGCAGACCCGCCATCTGGTAATGCAGAACTTTGACGCTGTCATTTCTCCCTCCTGGTCTATCCACGCAGGCTGCGGCAGCTCAAACTACACCTTCATCTGGGCTATGGGCGGCGAAAATCAGGCTTTCGACGACATGGACACCTTTGGC
This sequence comes from Oscillospiraceae bacterium, assembly GCA_020025655.1. GTDB lineage: Bacteria > Bacillota > Clostridia > Oscillospirales > Oscillospiraceae > Limivicinus. The sequence continues at coordinate 9,602 of JAHHRR010000002.1, read as the reverse complement.
ATAAACGAACTCAGATAATTAAAAAAGGGCTGATATATTAAATATCAGCCCTTTGCAACCTGAATTTATCAGCCTATGAGTCCCTTGATTTTGAGCATGGGTGAGGGACGGAAAATGTGGAGGAACTGTTTAAGGTCCTTGTCCTTAACTTCTTTATAGTTAAAGATAATAAAACCGCAGTCCATGAGGAAAAGATACATTGCAACTTCTCTGGGAGTACCCAGAAATGCCGGTACAAAGTCAGTGTTCATAAAGTACAGTGACAGTGAGCGCTGGCGGAAGATTGTAAACTTTGAATCAACCCACTTGTTTCCGTACACCACGCACAGCTCAGGAGGATTACCGGGCAGCGCACAGGCGATTATATTCTTCATATCTTCGCTCAGTGCCGGCTCCTTTGCATCAGCTTCATAGCGGCAGACGGATTTGTCCAGTGTCAAAACCTTGGAGTAGGAACGCTTGAGCTTTTTGGAAACAAAAATGTTCTTGCTCTTTCTTTCAACTTCCTTTTGATACCAGTCGTAAATTTTAAGCTGGTCAAAATGCAGCCTCAGATTTATGCCAAGAAATTCCTGTTCAACGGTATAGATTGCTTTGGCATCTTCCGGCAGATAGGAAACAGAGCTGTGGAAAGCCTTCTTTAAAACGGCATCCCAGCTTCTGCGAAAATCAGCATAGAATTCTCGGTCCCTTATTTCGGGCATCTGATAAATTTTTTCGATAGCAGCATATAGTGCATCTATATTTCTGTTCATCGGTTCACCTCAGTAAAAGCATTGTCTACTAATTATACAGGGCTTTTACGTAAAACTCAAGTATCTCAATTTTAAATAAAAGGAGCAATTACAATGGATGTTATGAAAAGACTGGCTAATGCCGGTGTAGTTCCCGTAGTAGTTCTCGAAAATGCAGCAGACGCTGTCCCCACTGCAAACGCAATGGTTGCCGGCGGCATCGACGTTATGGAAATCACCTTCCGTACCGCAGCAGCTGCAGATTCTATCCGTGCTGTTGCAGAAAACTGCCCCGATATGCTCGTTGGTGCAGGTACTGTCGTTAATCTCGAGCAGTGCAAGCTCGCTGTTGAGTGCGGTGCAAAGTTCATCGTTTCCCCCGGCTATGACGAGGAGGTTGTCTCCTGGTGTGTAGAAAATAATATTGCCGTTACTCCCGGCTGCGTAACTCCTACCGAGATTATGGCTGCTCTCAAGCACGGCCTGAAGGTTGTTAAGTTCTTCCCCGCAAATGTTTACGGCGGTCTGAGCGCAATCAAGGCTCTGTCCGGTCCTTTCGTCGGTCTGAAGTTCATTCCTACCGGCGGTGTAAATCAGGACAATATTGCTGAGTTCATGGCAAGCCCCAGCATCCATGCTGTCGGCGGCAGCTGGGTTTGCCCCAAGGCTGATATTGCCAACCACAACTTTGAGCACATCACCGAGCTGTGCAAGGCTGCACGCAATGCTATGATGGGCTTTGAGGTTGCTCATGTAGGTATTAACTGCGACGACGGCGAGCAGTCCATGGCTGTCTGCTCCGATTTCGACAAGGCTTTCGGCTTTGAAGTCAAGGCAGGCAATTCCTCCAACTTCGCTTCCACCGGCGTTGAGGTTATGAAGAGCCAGTTCCTGGGCAAGAACGGCCACATCGCTGTTCGCACCAACAGAATGGAGCTCGCTATTGCTGAGCTGGAGAAGAAGGGCTTTGAGGTCGATATGGATACTGCAAAGTTCAAGGGCGACAAGATGGTTGCCGTATACCTGAAGAATGAGTTCGGCGGCTTCGCTGTACATCTTCTGCAGAAGTAATTATTTAAAAGGAGAACAGAATTATGAAATTCCTTACTTTTGGTGAAATCATGCTCCGTCTTAAGAGCCCCGGACACGAGAGATTCTTCCAGAGCCCCATGCTGGAGGCTACCTTCGGCGGCGGCGAAGCAAACGTTGCAGTTTCTCTGGCTAACTACGGTCAGGAAGTAGGCTTCCTCTCCGTTATCCCCGCAAACGCAATCGGCGACGAGTGCATCAAGGACCTGCGCAAGAACGGTGTTGACACCAGCCGTGTCATCCGTGGCGGCGAGAGACTCGGTATCTACTATCTGGAGAGCGGTGCAAACCAGCGTCCCTCCAAGGTTGTTTACGACCGTGCATACTCCTCCATCGCAATGGCTAAGCCCGGCGACATCGACTGGGACAAGGCTTTCGAGGGTGTTGAATGGTTCCATATCACCGGTATCACTCCCGCTATCTCCGAGAGCGCAAAGGATCTGTCTCTGGAGAGCGTTAAGGAAGCTAAGAAGCGTGGCATCACCGTTTCCTGCGACCTGAACTTCCGCAAGAACCTGTGGAAGTACGGCGTAAAGGCTTCCGAAGTTATGAGAGAGCTTGCAAACTACGTTGACGTTGCTATTGCAAACGAAGAGGACGTACAGAAGTCTCTTGAAATCACCACCGATGTTAATGTTGAGTCCGGCGAGCTGGACCGCTCCAAGTACAAAGCACTGGGCGACAAGGTTCTGGCCGCATACCCCAACATGAAGATGATCGCTATCACCCTGCGTGAGAGCAAGAGCGCTGACACCAACGGCTGGGCAGCCTGCCTCAACGACCGTGAGCACTTCTACGAGTCCAAGCGCTACCTCATCTCCGACATCATTGACCGTGTCGGCGGCGGCGACAGCTTTGCCGGCGGCCTGATCTACGGTCTCAACAACTACTCTGACAAGCAGTCAGCTCTGGAGTTCGCTGTTGCAGCTTCCTGCCTCAAGCACTCCATCCTCGGCGACTTTAACCTGGTAAGCGTTTCCGAGGTCGAGAAGCTCATGAACGGCGACGGCACCGGCCGTGTTCAGAGATAATTTAACTATCGAAATCTTACACATATAAGGAGTACTATAATGGATTTAGCAAAACAGTTTTCACTGGAAGGTAAAGTAGCCCTGGTTACCGGCGCCGCATACGGCATCGGCTTTGCAATCGCAAAGGGCCTTGCAGCAGCAGGCGCAAAGATCGCTTTCAACTGCCGCGGCGAGAAGCACATGGAAGAGGCTATCAAGGCTTACGAGGCTGAGGGCATTGAAGCTCACGGCTACTATGCTGATGTTACCAAGGAAGATGAAGTCATCGATCTGGTAAATAAGATTGAGCAGGATCTGGGCGGCATTGACATTCTTGTCAACAACGCAGGTATCATCAAGCGTATCCCCATGATAGAGATGGAGACTTCCGACTTCCGTCAGGTTGTTGACATCGACCTGGTTGCTCCTTTCATTGTTGCAAAGCACGTTATCCCCGGCATGATCAAGAAGGGTCATGGTAAGATCATCAACATCTGCTCCATGATGAGTGAGCTCGGCCGTGAGACCGTTTCTGCTTACGCTGCAGCTAAGGGCGGCCTCAAGATGCTGACCCGCAACATCTGCTCTGAGTACGGTGAGTACAACATTCAGTGCAACGGTATCGGACCCGGCTACATTGCCACTCCTCAGACCGCTCCTCTGCGTGAGATTCAGCCCGACGGCAGCCGTCATCCCTTCGACCAGTTCATCATTTCCAAGACTCCCGCAGCTCGCTGGGGTGAGGCTGACGACCTGATCGGACCTGCTGTATTCCTCGCTTCCGATGCTTCTAACTTTGTTAACGGTCATGTTCTGTATGTTGATGGCGGTATCCTCGCTTACATCGGCAAACAGCCCTGAACTGAATCTTAAATTAAAAATAACTGGAGAAATTTACTATGAAAGCAGCTGTCCTTAAAAATTGGCTGGATCTTGAACTGTGCGATGTCCCTGTCCCCGTACCCGGTAAGTACGAGGCCCTCATAAAGGTAAAGCGTGCTGGTGTATGCGGCTCTGATATGACCGTATATAAGGGCAAGCACATGACTGCAACAGTTCCTACTATCCTCTGCCACGAAATTCTGGGTAACATCGAAACTCTGCCTGAGGGTTATAACGGCCCCTTCAAAGTGGGTCAGAGAGTTCTTATGAACCCCATTATATCCTGCGGTGAGTGCGCTGCCTGCAAGGCAGGTCTTACCCACGTATGCGAAAATCTTAAGCTCCTCGGCATCCATGTTGACGGCGGTTTTGCTGAATACACCAAGGTTGGCGTGGACAAGCTCGTAGCTCTGGATGAGGACATTCCTGATGAAGTAGCAATCCTTGGCGAGCCTTTCGCTGTCGGCTATCACATTATGATGAAGAGCCAGATTCAGAAGGGCGATACCATCTTCATTTCCGGCGGTGCTACCGTTGGTCTTTACATTGCTGTCTTTGCAAAGGCTTTCGGTGCAGGCAGAGTCATTATTTCCGAAATAAATGAACCCCGCCGTAAGTTTGTTGAGAGCATGGGTATTGAAACCATCAATCCTACCGAGACTGATGCTATGGATCTGATGAGAGAAGTTACCGGCGGTGCCGGCTTCGATATAGTATACGATACTTCCGGAGCTCCTTCCTGCGTTCTTCAGATGCCTGACCTCTGCCGCTGCGGCGGTAAGCTCATGAGCCTTGGCCTTTCCGGCGATGCTTATCCCTTTATAATCGGTAAGGTATCCTTTAAGGAAATTACCCTTATTGGTAACCGTCTGTATTCTCAGGACGATTTCGAGAAGGGTGTACGTTTCCTCGAAGACAACTGGAAGGAAATGGGCCTCGACCGCATGGTTACCGACCGTCTGGGTCTGAGCGAAATTGATAAGGCTATCCAGATGATGCTGGATGGTACCAACATCTGCAAGATCATCATTGACCCTGAAAAGTAATCAATACTTAACAGTAATGCTGACTTAAAGAAAACCCCATCTGTTTTATAACAGATGGGGTTATTTTTATATTAAGTTCAGCCGGTGACAATTTCACCCTGCCAGGTGTTTATGCCGCCGAACTCTTTAATCGAGCTGTAACCGAGCGCCGCAAGCTTTTGAGAAGCCTGCTTGGAACGATTGCCGCTGCGGCAATAAACGAGTATGGTCTGATCTTTATCAGGCAGTTCAGCTATGTCCTCAGTTCCGATGCTTTCGTTTGGAATATTAACTGCGCCGGGAATATGACCTGAGGCAAACTCAGCCGCAGTACGCACATCAAGAATTATATAATCACTGCCGGATTCCATAATTTCTGCGGCTTCCTCCTGCGTAATCTGCTGATATTCAGGATTAACGGCAACTTTACCGCAGCCCGTAAGCAGCAGAGACGCAAGCAGAAACACTATAATATTTTTCATAGAAACTCCTTAAGTAGTCTGAGCTTTGGTGCAGCGTAAAAACATCTGCTCGGTAAAGCCTTTCCTCAGCTCGAAAAGACGCTTTAATGTAACCTTGATATCATCCTTCATTCCTGTCTGAAGCCAGCCCAGTATAAGACCGAAGGCTTCACACTGAAAATAGAAGCTTATGGATTTTAAATCCTCGTCAGATATTTTCTCGTCGGAGAATGCAGTTTTAAGATAAACTTTAACGGTATGCTCACAAACCTGCCAGAAATACTGCTCGAACATTCCTCTGTTTACAGAGTTATAAATGTGCAGTATTGCCCTGCGATTTTTAATTAGCATCTCGGTTGAAACTTCAATGCAGTTTTCAAAACTGTCTATACTGGGATACTCTTCTATTATCCGATTAACCTCAGAGGTGAATATATCCTGTATAAGACTGGGAATATCCTGAAAATGATAATAGAATGAGTTGCGATTTATTCCGCACTGGTCGGTAATATCTTTGACTGTGATCTTATTTAGAGGTCGTTCACCAAGAAGACCCAGAAAAGCTTCCTTGATTGCCCTTTCAGTAAAATTTGCCATAAATACACCCTCTCCATTAGTATGCTAATATAATAACAGAGATATATCAATAAATGTTAAACTTTAAGAAAATTTTCAAAAGATTTTTCTATCCTCTTACAATTCTCCCACGCCATGTGTTCAGTCCGCCGAAATCTTTGACGTTAATGTATCCCATAGCTGCAAGCTTACGGGCAGCCTGTCTGCTTCTTGCACCGCTAAGACAGTGAACAAGTATAAGCTGTGCCTTATCAGAAAGCAGTGCAGGTTCGGTGGTTCCGATAGACTCATTCGGAAGATTAACTGCACCCGGAATGTGGCCGTTTGCAAATTCAGACGCCTGCCGTACATCAACTACAATATGATTTTTACCCGAGGCCATTATAGCCGCAGCATCTGACGATGATATATGCTCATATCCCGAATCTGCGGATGAGAAAAGCCGGCTTAAACCGAAAAGCGATAATTTAGCCATTTAATAAACCTCCTTAGTAATTCTGTAATTATAATATACATACCGAGGAGGTAAATCTCTGTGATTAAATCACATATTTTAAAATACCTGAAAAAATATTTTAAGACCTGACGCAATAAGAATGATTCCGCCTGAAAGAGCTGACACCTTAAAATGCAGGCCATATAGATTCCCACATAAGCTGCAAAGCGCACCCCTAAAAGGCTTGAGAAATTGCTGTGATGACACAGAAAAAGAGCCGGAGCGTAAATACTTCCAAAAAAGAAGCTTATATGAAAAAAACCGGCTCTGAACGGAGCAGGTTTTACTTTAAAATAAAAGTGGTGCTGCCCTGATTAAGGCCGATGCTTTTGGCTTTGATCCGTGGGTGGCTGAAGGATTTGCGCACCATATTCATAAGAGCGTTGCCGCCGTGGTAGCCGTGAATTACTTCAATTTCACGCAGCTCTTTAGGTGCGGTGTCGAGCTTTTGCTGAAGATATTTCTTTGCCTCGGCTGTCTGCATGGTATGCAGGTCTATGGTCATTGTAAGAGACTGATTCAGATTCAGACGCATAAAGTTCTCTCCTTTAAACGCACAAAATTATAGCAGTAATTAAAGAAAAAATCAATCTGGGTCGGGGCTGAAAGGGAAGATTTAATTGATTTTGCGGTAAAAAAGTGATAGTATTGTCGGGAAATCTTTAAAGTTTAAGGAGCTTTTCCATGAGTATTCGTATTGCTGAAAGTGCAGGCGTTCAGCTTAAATTTGATGATAAAAACCTGAGCTTTTCCGTATCTGCCCATGGCACAGAATGGAAATGGGCAGACAGCTATCGGCCCGTAATTGTACTTAACGACGGACGCAGTATATTTTTTTCCGATGCGCAATCCATCGAACACTATGCTTGGAAAACCGGCCTCGGTACAGGCTTCCGTTCCCGTTTTTCGGGCTTCAGCTGTGACGGTAAGGACGTTCCGCTTGCATTTGAGACAGTCTCATGGATTGAGGATGTAAGCGGTGATGTATACTTCGAGTTTATCCCGTTAAATGATGAGGGATTTGACATTAAAGCTGTATACTGGCCGGGTTATATGGAATTTGAGGAAAACAGTTCCGACTGGTACAGCGTATTAAATATTATGCAGGGACTTATCCTGCCAAACAGTTGGGAAACTGAGGTCGGCAAACTTACATTTGACGGTCAGATGTGCAGCTGTGCAGCCTATATGCCGTGGTTCGGCCAGGTGAAGCCCGACGGTGGATTTATAGCTATCTGCCGTGAGCCGTGGGATGCGGCTTATCAGGTGGATCACCCCGCAGGCGGTCCTTATACTCATGTTTCGGTGCGCTGGCTGCCGAGTCTGGGAAAAATGGATTACCGCCGCACAATGAGGTATTCTTTCCTTGGAAAATGCAGCTATAACGAGCTGTGCAAAATTTACCGCAGTTACGTAAAGGAAACCGGACTTTTTACCTCTCTTGCTGAGAAAGCGGCAAAGAACCCGCTTGTAGACAAGCTTATAGGCTCTGCTATCGTCCACAAGGGAATAAAGACCCACGTGGCAAAGGATTCCTACTTCTACGATGAGGAGCATCCGGAGAAAAACGATCATCTTGTCAGCTTTGACACCCGTGTAAAGGAAATCAAACATTACAGGGAGAAAGGTGTGGAAAAGCTTTATCTGCATCTTGACGGCTGGGGCGATCCCGGATATGACAATAAACATCCTGACTATCTTCCTGCCTGTAAAGAGGCAGGCGGCTGGGAGGGTCTTAAAAAACTGTCCGACACTATGGAAGAATGCGGCTATATGTTCGGTCTCCATGACCAGTACAGAGACTACTATTTTGATGCCCCTACTTTTGACAGAAATTTTGCCTGCACAGCAGCTGACGGCTCTGTTTTTGAAATGTCACGCTGGGCGGGGGGACATCAGACCTATCTCTGCGCTTCACAGGCACCATACTATGTGAAACGTAATTTTGAGCAGGTACTGAATCACGGTATACATCTGGAGGCATCATATCTGGATGTATTTACCTGCAATGAGCCTGATGAATGCAATCATCCATGGCACAGAATGACCAGAAAACAGTGCCTTGAGTATCGCAGTGCCTGTTTTGAATATCTCCAGTCAAAAAACATTCTGCCAAGCTCCGAGGAAGTAAGCGACTGGGCAATGAAGAGTCTGGTATTTTCCCATTACGGCCCGTATGAATTTATGCTTCAGGCTCCTGACAGCCCCAGAAAGGGAATCGGCGTTCCTCTGTTTAACCTTGTTTACCATGACTGCATGATTCTTCCGTGGCTTATGGATAAAATTCCGGGCAAAGAGGATTATATGCTGTATGCGCTGCTGAACGGCGGTGCGGCCTATATGGATAAGGACGGAGCATATCCCGATACCGACGGCGCTTTTGACTCAGTTGCAGCAGAAATGCATCTTGATGAGGAAATCGAGAGATACCGTATCGTTGCGGCACTTCAGGAGAAGGTTGCAAAGTGCGAAATGGTAAAACATGAGTTCTTAAATAACGACTGGAAGCAGCAGAGGACAACATTCAGCGACGGTACAAGTGTTACTGTTGATTTTAATAACAACTCATATGAGATAAATACCGCTGAATAATTATATATAGAAGCTTATAAAACCGGCACAGCTTGGGGGACGCCCCGAAAAGAAGCTTTCTTAAAAACCCGACACAATCCAATCTGGAGATTGTGTCGGGTTTTGCTTTCTATATTCGTGAAAGAGCCATCAGGAGTTTACTCCTGACGGACATAGTGTTTTGAGCTTCACAGGAGTAAAAGGGGACACTCGCCATGGTGGTACGGAGGGAAATAATAATCAACCGGAAATTCTGATATCCTCGAAAAGTATAAGCGTATTTCTACATATATAGAAAAAATGTTGAGAAAAGCTAAAATATCTTAACCGCTTACCAGCGTAAAACTGAAATAGTATTTCCCCGGTAATTGAAAGATTGAGAAGAATGTGCTATTATGCGGTTAGATAGCTCTAACTACCACGGGCTTCTTTATCATTTACCGGCAACCGGCTGAGTGAAATTTCTTAATCTATGCAATTTATGGTGATAAAGCTGACTTAGAGCCGGATTTGTAAGATAATAAATTCCGGTTATTTTGCAAATGCGGCGGTGTGACTGTAATTTATGAAGATTTGAATCAGGGGGTGTTTTCATGATTTTTAAAACGATGGGAAATAAATCAAATCCGGCAATACTGTTTTTTCATGCAATGGGTGTAACCGGCGACAGCAGTATTCCGGTAGCAGATTACCTGAAAGAACAATATTACTGCATTATGCCTACTTCGACTGTGTATTGCGCAGAGCAAAGGTATATC
>JAHHRR010000019.1 GCA_020025655.1 Oscillospiraceae bacterium | reverse complement strand
TTTGCCTTGGTCAGATTCTCGAGCAGAAGGGCGGCTCCGTCGAAGCCCCCGCAGCTGAAGCCGCAGCTGAATAATTAAACGGTCCATTACAAAGATTTTAATTGGAGGAAATTAAAATGAGTGAAAAAGTCACTGCCATGATCGAAGAGATCAAGGCCCTTTCCGTTCTTGAGCTCTCCGAGCTCGTACACGCTCTCGAGGAGACCTTCGGTGTTTCCGCAGCAGCAGTAGCAGCTCCCGCAGCTGGTGGCGCAGCAGCCGCAGCAGTCGAGGAGAAGACCGAGTTTGACGTTGTCATGACCGGTTTCGGCGATCAGAAGATCAAGGTTATCAAGGAAGTCCGTGGCATCACCGGTCTTGGCCTTGCAGATGCTAAGGCTATGGTTGAGGCTGTCCCTGCAAAGATCAAGGAAGGCGTTTCCAAGGAAGATGCAGAGGCTATGAAGGCTCAGCTCGAAGCTGCTGGCGCAACTGTCGAAATCAAGTAATTTTAAATTACTGTTTAAAAACCACTCACAGAAATGTGAGTGGTTTTTTTATTGCCTTTTTACTTTTTAGTAATTGTAATACTGTTAAGCCGGCAGTAATATTTAATAAATTCATCCATAAATTCGCTGTGTTCCTCGCCCAGCTTTTCTTTAACAGCCTTCAGAATACTCAGGGCTGAATTTTCGGATACATATCTGAAGTGAAGCCCGCCGAAGCGTTTTGGCATATCTGCTTCATCTACCGCATCCCATATTCTAAAGGCGTTCTCAGGGCTTAGAAGCAGCCTGTACTTCTTATGAGCATCTACCTGTCCGTCGGTACATTCATCGCCGTAGAAGTCCTCACGGGCCATAAAGAGGCCTCTGAGCTGTCTTTCGCTTTCCGGCTCAGATTTCCCCAGTGTTGTAAGCATACAAAGTGAATTGGGTTTGATTCTTCCGGCAGTTCTTGCCCTGCCCTCTGAAAAGCCGCTCTGATATCTGCCTGTAAAGGCCCATTCCCGTTCAGTGCTTTCCTTGAGCTCTTCCTCGCTTACATTGAAAACCGCCTGAGAATTAGGCACAAGCTTCTTGCTGCGGAACTTCCGCCTTGTCTCCTCTTTCTCCCTGACGACTTCCTTCTTAGCCTCGATTCTTCTCTTTCTTACCTCCATGAGTCTGTTGAACTCTTCCCGGCCTTCTTCATCCTCCAGCCTCAGAAAGCTTTTAAATGCGTCCGGATATATAAACTTCTTGTCACCCTGCGAGAAATTGACCGTCACAACATTTCCCGACAGACTTTCCACAGTTCCGTGGCCGAATGCGCTGTGCTTTACCGGCTGGCCTATTAAATGCTCTGCTGCCATGTTTAATGCGTCCATTTTTACCTCCTGTAAAATTTCAAATCCCCCCATACAAAAAAATGAAGGCACTTTCATACAGCACCCTCAGGTGCAATACTTAAGCCCTTCTATGTAGACGGTTCTTTGAATATGTATTAACTATTTGTAATATTTATTATAGCACATAAGGCTTCAAAAAACAAGTCGAATACTATTTGTTAAATTTACTGCACATTTTACTTATAAAAGCCGAAAAAGCACAGCAGAAAGCTCTTCTACGCTCTCTGCTGTGCTTTTTTACATCATATCTTTCAGTTTGCTCAGTGCAGGATTATTCGCCTCAATGCATTGAGCCGTAATTGCACCGGCTCTCACTGCCGCCTCTGCTGTTTTTCTCAGTGAAAAGCCGTTAATTCCGCTCCAGACTATTGCTGCCGCTGCGGCATCACCTGAACCTGTTGTATTCACAATATCAACCTTAATGTGCGGCATATGTATAAGCTCGCTGCCGTCAGCTGCAATGATTCCTTCTTCTCCAATGCTTACAAAGGCCCGTTTAAGCCCCTTTTCAATAAGTATTTCAGCCGCCTTTGCAGGGTCGCTCTCCCCCGTCAGGGCCTCAGCTTCTATGGCATTAGGCTTGATGGCATAAAATTTATCCAGATACGGAATCAGCTTTTTTGCCTTTATAGTGGAAACCGGATCTGCATACATGGGAATCTCGCACTTCTGAGACAGATATTCTATACTTTCCTCCGGAAGATTTGCATCTATCACAAGGGCTGAGAAACTGTTTATTCTATCTATACGGCGTGAGAGAAAATCGGGGTCAAGGCCTTTGACAATGTCCATATCGGATACCGCCACCTGCATATTCCCGTTTTCATCGTTTACATACAGATAAACAGAACTGCGGCGCTGGGGAAGTTCAAGAGCCATACTCAAATCCATGCCAAGGGCGCCGCAGTTTTCACGGAGGCTGGAGGCATAGATATCCCCGCCCAAGGCTGTAATAAAGCTGGTTTCCAGGCCCAGAAGGCATAGGTTATGGGCGATATTTCTACCGACTCCGCCCGGTCTGATGCTTACCTGACCGGGGTTGGAGTCCCGCATAACAAGTGCTTCTGCGGGACTTCCTCCGATATCCATATTCACGCCGCCTATTACAACGACGTTCTTTTTCATTTGGTGTGCCAGATGTCGTTTGCGTATTCCGCAATAGCTCTGTCTGCCGCAAACACTCCTGACTGGGCAGTGTTCATAATCGCAAGGCGTGCACGCTCGTCATCGTTCTTGATGCGCTCGTACATACGATGCTGGCAGTCTGCGTAAGAACGGTAATCGGCAATAAGCATATACTGGTCACCGCCGTAGACAAGACTTGAAACAAGGTCTGAGTAACTCTTACCGTCGGAGAAGCCCTGATTAAGACGTCCGAATATACGTTTAAGCTCATCATCTCCTGCCACAATGCCGGAGGGATTGTAGCCGTTTCTGCGCATATTCTCAATCTCCTCAGTATGCAGACCGAAGAGGAACATATTCTCGTCACCGAGTCTCTCGTACATTTCAACATTAGCACCGTCAAGAGTGCCGATGGTGACTGCACCGTTCATCATAAGCTTCATGCAGCCTGTACCGGAAGCTTCCTTACCGGCAGTGGAAATCTGCTCGGAAACCTGAGCCGCAGGTACAATAGCCTCAGCTGCGGATACACGATAGTTTTCAACAAAGTAAACCTGAAGCTTGCCTTTGCATACAGGATCGTTGTTAATATCATTTGCAAGGGAAAGAAGCAGCTCAATAATACGCTTTGCAAGTTTGTAGCCGGCAGCTGCCTTTGCACCGAACACGAAAGTGCGGGGCACAAATTCCATATTGGGATTATCATGCAGCTGCATCTGGAGAGATACAATGCGCATTGCGCACAGAAGCTGACGCTTATACTCGTGCAGTCTCTTTACCTGAACATCCATAATGGCATCGGTATTGAGAACAATGCCGTCGTTTCTCATGGCAAAGCGTGCAAAATGCTCCTTGTTTTCCTGCTTGATAGCATTGATTCTTGCTCTGACTTCGCTGTCAGAAGCAAAATCTTTAAGCTTAATAAGCTCTTCGGGCTTGGTAAGATAATTGTCATTGCCAAGCAGCTCAACAATCAGCTTATGCAGGCCGGGGTTAATCTGTGTGAGCCAGCGGCGGTGATCTATACCGTTTGTTACATAGGTAAACTGCTGGGGTCTCAGACTGTATACATCCTTAAACAGATCGTTTTTAAGAATGTCTCCGTGAAGTCTGGAAACACCGTTCACCTTGTAGCAGGCTGCAAGGCACATATTGGCCATATGAACCTGATTGTTGTGGATGATAAGGTTTCTGCCCACAATATCATCGTTATGGAAGCTTTCACGGAGATAATCGCACCAGCGGCGGTTAATCTCGCAAATGATCTCCCAGAGTCTGGGCACCAGCTGCTGCACCAGATCCTGAGGCCATTTTTCAAGAGCCTCGCTCATAACAGTATGGTTTGTATAAGCAGTGCATTCCTTTACAATGCTCCATGCCTCATCCCAGCCCAGACCGTACTGATCCATGAAAATTCTCATAAGCTCAGGGATGATAAGGGTGGTATGAGTGTCGTTAATCTGCATGGTATGATGCTTTGCAAAGCTTCTGATATCGCCCCATTTTTCGATATGCTTACGCACAACATCCTGAGCGGTAGCAGAAACGAAGAAGTACTGCTGCTTCAGTCTGAGCATTTTACCATTGTAATTGTCATCAGCAGGATAAAGAACCTTGGTGATAACCTCTGCCATGGTACGCTGCTCCATGCTCTTAACGTACTCGCCCTCAGAGAACAGATACATATCAAGAGAGCTGGGGCTCTTGGCATCCCACAGGCGCAGCGTGTTTATCTCGTTTCCGCCGTAGCCTGCAATAAGCATATCTCTGGGCACTGCAATAACAGCAGTATAGCCTGTATGCTCAGCATGGTAATGGCCGAACTCATCCCAGTGAGGAGAAATCTGACCGCCGAAACGAACCTCTACTGCATCCTCATAACGGGGGATAAGCCAGCTTTCAGCTGCGGTACGCCAGTTATCGGCAACTTCGGTCTGCTTGCCGTCAACAAACTTCTGCTTGAAAATACCAAGCTCATAGCAGATTGAATAGCCGGTGGCTTTTAAGCCCAGAGTTGCCATAGAATCCATGTAGCAGGCGGCGAGACGGCCAAGACCGCCGTTTCCCAGACCTGCATCGGGCTCCTCTTCAAAAATATCGGATGCGCTGCGGCCCATGTCCTCGAGAGCACCGATAACTGCATCTGAAAGCCCCAGATTAAAGGCATTCTTCATAAGGCTGCGGCCCATGAGGAACTCCATGGACATATAATGTACTTCTTTTTCAGTATCCTTAGGGTTCTCTATTGCAAGAACTCTGCTCATAAGTTCTCTTATAACAATAGCAGTAGCCTGAAACAGCTGTTCATCAGTGGCAGTTTTACTGGTGACACTGAATCTGGCGCACAGCTTATCTTCAATGGCGCTGCGCATTTCGTCACGTGAGATTTCACCAATCATAAGGGGACTTACCTCCGTAAGGTTTAGTTATAGATTAGATAACAAAGTTTTTAGGCACTACCACAGGCAGGCTGGGAGTACCTGTCAGGACTGTTCCTTCGGGGAAAGATACGTTCTTATCCACGATTACGCAGTCAAGTGCGCATCCCTCGGGGATAGTGCAGTTATGCATCACGATGCAGTTTTTAAGCTTTGCACCGGGAGCAATTCGCACGCCTGAGAAAACAACGCAGTTTTCAATCTCGCCCTCGATAATGCAGTTATCTGCAACAAGGCTCCAGCGTGATACTGCGTTTTCGCCGTAGTAGGTGCTGACCTCCTCGTGGCACTTGGTGCGCACAGGGCGGTCGGGAATGAACAGTGTCTTTCTGGTTTCAGGATTAAGCATATCCATATTGGATCTGTAATATGCCTCAACAGAGCTGATGGTGCTGGAATATCCCTTATGGATGTAGATATTCATTTTTCCGCCGTCGTTCAGATACATGGATATGGCGTCCTTATGGAATCTGTATACATTGGAAGCCTTGCACTTATCCATATAGCTCAGCAGAACATCCTTGCGGATTATATAGCCGCCGAGAGACGGAAGGCTGTCCGGATCATCGGATTCACGATCGAATATGATCTTAACTGCTTTGCCCTGCTCATCCAGCACATAGCGGTTATGAGGGCCGACAGATGCGTATTCTGCGCATATTGCAGTAACAGGTTCATTAGATCCCTCAAACTGAGCAATAGCCGCATCTATATCAATATTGGCACAGATGTCTGCATTCATAAGAACGATATTGTTCTGAGGAATATCCTTTATGTATGCAGAGACAGCATTAAGGGCTTCAATAGTGCCGCTGTACTGTCCGCTGTGGTTTCCGGGGAGGCCGAAAGGCGGCAGGATCTGAAGTCCGCCCACTCTACGGCTCATATCCCAGGGCTTTCCGCTGCCCAGATGGTTCAGAAGTGACTGATAATCCTTCTGCATTATAACGCCTACATCAAAGATGCCGGCATTACGCAGTGAGGAAAGTGAAAAGTCAATAACTCTGTATCTGCCGCAAAAAGGCAGAGAAGCAGTAGTGCGTGCGCTTACCAGCTCTCGCAGTTCGGGACTGGCGCTGTAAGCAAGGATTATTCCATGATAGTCTCTCATTGATTAAACCTCCTCGCCTGTGTAGATCATTGCAGCTGCGGGAACCTGTGCGCCGCTTCTGATCTCGATATCGGGGCCGCAGGTGGCAACGCCCCAGGCATCGGTGCCGTCAGGGGGTGCGCCCACATGAGCGCCTGATTTAACCACAGTATTTTCGCCGATAATTGCATACTCAACCACAGCGCCGTCTTCGATCACGGCACCGGGCATAAGCACAGAGTAAAATACCGTCGAATCCTTTCCGACCTTTACATTAGGTGAAAGGACAGAGTTTTCAACATGGCCGTAAATTTCGCAGCCCTCAGTCACAATAGAGTGAACGATCTTTGCATCCTCGCCGGTATAATGGGGAGGATAAACAGGGCTTCTTGAACCGATAGGCCAGCTGGGGTCATAGAGGTTAATGAGTGTGGTGGAAAGCATATCCATATTAGCATCCCAAAGGCTTGTAATAGTACCGACATCACGCCAGTAGCCCTCGAAGCGGTATGGCCAGAGCTTTTCACCTGCTGCAAGCATTGCAGGAATAACATTTTTTCCGAAGTCTTTACTGGAATTGGGGTCATTTTCATCAGCAATAAGGTAGGAGCGCAGTTTCTGCCAGTTGAATATGTAAATACCCATAGAGGCAAGATCGCTCTTAGGATGTGCGGGCTTTTCCTCAAACTCGCTTACATATCCGTCCTCGCCCACGTTCATAATACCGAAACGGGTAGCTTCCTCCATGGAAACCTGAAGGACGGAAATGGTGCAGGCGGCATCATGCTCAATGTGCTCTTTGAGCATTTTAGCATAGTCCATCTTATAGATGTGGTCACCGGACAGAATAAGCACATTTTCAGGATTATAGCTTTCTATAAAGCCCATATTCTGATAAATTGCATTTGCTGTACCGGAGAACCAGGAACCCTTCTCGCCGGCGCTCTGGTATGGCGGCAGGATATAAACTCCTCCGTCCGCAACATCCAGATCCCAGGGTTGTCCGTTACCGATATAGCTGTTAAGACGCTGAGGTCTGTACTGAGTGAGAACACCCACAGTGTCTATACCGGAGTTGGCGCAGTTGGAAAGAGGAAAGTCAATTATCCTGTACTTTCCGCCGAATGGGACATTGGGTTTTGCCACATTCTGGGTCAGGGCGTAAAGTCTGGAACCCTGGCCGCCTGCAAGAAGCATAGCTATACATTTTTTAGCCATATGCATCCTCCTTTTCTTTATTTCATTTTCGTGAATTAACGGGCACCAGCATGGCTGTTCCCGGAAAGTCCTAATTGAATAAATTCATTGCCTTATCAGCGCCGTTTGTAATGTAGCATTCGACCGCTTCCGCTGCACGCTCTGCGGCTTTCTGCATCTCAACAGCGTCCTGATTTTTGAAAGCAGATAAAACCCAGTCGGCCATATCATAATCAGGATGCGGAGCAGCCCCTACACCTATACGGATTCGGGGGAAGGCATCTGTGCCCAGATGGGCAATAATATTCTTGAGGCCGTTGTGGCCGCCGGCTGAACCTTTCTTTCTGATGCGGAGTTTACCTATGGGGAGAGATACCTCATCTGAAACTACTATAACATGATCGGTGTTAATTTTGTAAAAATTTACTGCCTCGATCACAGCCTCTCCGGATAAATTCATAAACGTCTGAGGCTTCATGAGCATTACATTCTCTCCGTTAATATTGCAGGTTGCTGTAAGAGCCTTAAATTTAGCTCTGTTAATCTCTGTTGCTTTAGCCTTTGCCATGGCATCGCCTGCCATGAAACCGGCATTATGGCGTGTATTTTCATATTTAAGGCCGGGGTTTCCCAAAAACACCACCAGCCAGTTTACACCGCCGCTTTTATTTGAAATCACCTATAAACACTCCCTCGCCCGAAAGCGCGGAAATATTTCTCTTCCGGCTTAAACGGTTATATTTGTTAATGCGGCGGAGATAAATATCTCCGCCGCAAAAGTTTTGAAATGTATAAATTCTATTATTCGAACAGGTTGGAGATAGAAACCTCTTCATAAATTCTTCTGATTGCCTCAGCAAAAACAGAAGCAGTGGAAATGTAGCGAATCTTGGAGCAAGCAGGCTTGTCTTTAGGATAAGGAATGGTATCCAGAAGCAGAAGTTCCTGAATGCAGCTTTCCTCGATGCGCTCAATTGCAGGGCCGGAAAGAACGCCGTGAGTTGCACAAGCGTAAACTTCCTTTGCTCCGCCTATCTCTTTAATTGCCTTTGCAGCACCGCAGAGGGAACCGGCGGTATCAACAATATCGTCAAGCAGAATGCACTTCTTGCCTTCTACGTTACCGATAATGTTCATAACCTCAGACTGGTTTGCTTTCTCACGACGCTTATCAACAATTGCCATGTTAACGCCCAGCTTCATGGAGAAGGAACGAACACGGGCAGTGCTTCCGACGTCAGGAGAAACAATCATAACTTCTTCGTTGCCCTTGCCGAACATTTTGATAAAATGCTTTACGAAAAGATTTGCACCGACCAGATTATCAACGGGGATATCAAAGAATCCCTGAATCTGAGCAGCATGAAGGTCCATGGTCAAAACTCTGTCTGCACCGGCTGCGGTGATAAGATTGGCCACGAGCTTTGCAGATATAGGATCGCGGCTCTTAGCTTTTCTGTCCTGTCTTGCATAACCAAAGTAAGGAATTACTGCGGTTACACGACCGGCAGATGCGCGGCGCATAGCGTCGATCATGATGAGCAGTTCCATCAGATTGTCATTTACATGATTGCAGGTAGACTGAACTATGAAAACGTCCTTGCCTCGCACCGGCTCATATACAGATACAGAGCACTCGCCGTCAGCGAACTGTGAAACAGCGGCATTGCCCAGGTCTTTATACAGCTCAGCACATATGTCTTCAGCCAAAGCGGGATTGGAATTGCCGGCGAAAACTTTAATTTCTTTGCCGTGTGAAATCATATTTCTTTTTAACCCTCCGTTAAAGATCTTTGCTTCTTCTTTCGTACATCTGGGAGTGTCATCTTTTGCTGATACTCTCGATTGTGTCATTATACCACTAATATGCTGAAAATGGAATAGTAATTCATATATTTCATAGGCAAATAGCCGATAAAAAACACATTTACAAATCGCACATTTTTGTTTATAATATCTTAATGTATGTATTGTATTAGTATAGTATGATTATTGCAAAATATATGGGAGATATCTTAAATGCTTGAGTTTGAAGAATACAAGGTAAAATTAAACAATCTTAAACCCAGTCTGGATGTTTTAAAAGACGCTCTTAATCTGGAGGCCGCTTCCAAGGAAATTGAAGAGCTGGAGGCTGCCAGCGAAAGAGACGGATTCTGGAATGACGTTGAGAATTCCCAGAAGGTACAGAAACGTCTTAAAACCCTCAAGGATAAACGTGATAACTATGAAAATCTCTGCGCTTCATGGGATGATATGTATGTTATGTGCGAAATGGCCATTGAGGAAAATGACGCTTCCATGCTGCCTGAGCTCCAGAGCGAATTCGAGAAGTTCTCCGAAAACTGCGAGGCTACCCGCCTCAGCACTCTGCTGACCGGTGAGTATGACGCAAACAACGCCATGATTACATTCCATGCCGGTGCAGGCGGCACCGAGGCTCAGGACTGGGCATCCATGCTCTATCGTATGTATAATATGTGGGCAGACCGTCACGGCTATAAGGTCAAGGTTCTTGACTATCTCGACGGTGATGAAGCCGGTCTTAAGAGCGCAACTATTATGATTGAAGGCCCCAACGCCTACGGCTTTTTAAAGAGCGAGCACGGCATTCACAGACTTGTCCGTGTTTCCCCCTTTGACTCCGCCGGACGCCGTCACACCTCTTTCGCCGCAATTGAAATAATGCCCGAAATCACTGACAATTCTGAAATTGAGCTTCGTGATGAGGACATCAAGATGGATGTTTACCGCTCCTCCGGTGCAGGCGGCCAGAAGGTTAACAAGACCTCTTCTGCTGTCCGTCTTACTCACATTCCCACCGGTATTGTTGTTTCCTCTCAGGTTGAGCGAAGCCATTTCCAGAACCTCGAAAACTGCAAAAATATGCTTCGTGCAAAGCTTGCCGAGATCAAGGAAAGAGAACATCTTGAGAAAATCAGCGACATCAAGGGTGTTCAGCTGAAGATTGAGTGGGGCAGCCAGATCCGTTCCTATGTTTTCATGCCCTATCAGCTGGTTAAGGATCATCGTACCGATTATGAAAACAGCAACATTCAGAGTGTTATGGACGGAAACCTCGACGGTTTCATAAACGCCTACCTCTCCATGAAGGCCAACAGCTGATATTAAGCCAAATACCAAACGGCACCGAATTCGGTGCCGTTTTCTTTTCCGGTTTTGCATCTATTATAATGTATAGCTATATAAGCATGAAAAGCTCTGCCTGTAAAAGGCAGATACTTATTTCATTTATCTTGTGCTGGGACCGGGATCGGAATCTCCGAAAATAAAATCGTCAATGTCGTGTTCCATCATTTCTTACCTCCTCTTGTAACGACGTGTTCTCTATTATATTCAGAAAAACTGAAAAGTATGTCAGCTTTTGACGAGGCAATTAAAAAGATTTTTAGTAAACTATTAACATTACGGGCAAATACGTTTTACATCTTGAACCGGAGCATAATTTGAGTTATAATCTTTTAGTCTGCAATTCAAGATTGCAAAATGCAAACCATAATACTAAAAAGGATGTCATAAAATGAGCGCATCGACAGAAAAGAAGAACCGTCAGGCCGCCCGTGAGGCAGGTACTGACAAAAAGACACTGGCCGCTATTGAAGAGGCCAAGAAGAAGAAAAAGAGCAAGATCAAATGGACTGTCAGCACCATTGCTGTTATTCTGGTCATTGCCCTTGTAATCTTCCTTAACACCGGCGTTCTCTACACCGGCACCACCGCCCTTACCATTGACGGTGAGGAATACACCCCCGCACAGATGAACTACTACTATGCCAATCAGTTCTACGGCTTTGCAAACCAGTATGGTGAGTACGCCGCAATTTTCGGTCTTAACCCCTCTCTGGGCCTTGCAGGTCTGGGTTCTCAGCCCTGCCCCATGCTTGAAGACGGCGGCAGCTGGAAGGATTACTTCCTGCAGGCTGCTGAGCAGGAAATGGTTCAGACCAACGCAATTTTAAAGTATGCCGCTGACAACGGAATCGCCCTGACTGAGGACGAGATTGCTCAGGTTGATAACACCTTTGTCGGTATGGATGAGCAGGTAAAGACTCAGGGCTTCACCAAGGTTGACAAGTTCTTTGCTGCAAACTACGGCAACGGCGTTGATAAGGAAATCGTCCGTCAGAGCGGTCTTGATTCTCTGCTTGTGAAAAAGACCATTGATCAGGTTACTTCCGAGTTCAATTTCAGCGATCAGGAGCTTGAAGATTACTACAAGAGCCTTAACGGTGAGCAGGACATTTTCGATTACGCATACTACTATGTAGCAGCCGAAAGCGTTGATACTACCAATGACGACGGCGAAACCGTAAGCAAGCCCAACGATGAAACCCGTGCCGCTGCAAAGGCTACCGCAGAAGCAATTCAGGCAGCTTATAGCAAGGCTGAGGGCAGCAATGCTCTTGAAAAGCTGAATGCAGCTGTTGCATCCGTGGTTGAGGGTGCAACTGCAACTCACAACAGCCGTGGTGTTGCAGGCGGTTTAGGTGTTTACAAAGAATGGCTGATGGGAAGCCACAAGACCGGTGATCTGGGTATTGTTGAAAACACCGATGCAAACGGTCAGTATGTAGTTCTCTACCTCGGCCGCAGCGATAACCACTATCCCATGGCTCAGGTTCGCCACATTCTGATTCAGGCAGAAGCTGCTGAGGACGGCACCTACACCGATGAAGCAAAGGCTGCTGCAAAGGCAAAGGCTGAAGATATTCTTAACGAGTGGAAATCCGGTGACAAGACAGAAGACAGCTTTGCAGAACTTGCAAACAAGTATTCTGTTGATGCCGGCTCCAATACCCGTGGCGGTCTTTACGACAACGTCGCAAAGGGACAGATGGTTGAGGAATTCGACAAGTTCTGCTTCAGCGGACATAATCACGGTGACACCGCTATTGTTTATGGCGAAAGCCGTGGAATCCCCGGCTACCATGTAATGTACTATGTGGGCGAGGGCGATCTTTACAGCAACTACATTGCAAAGAACGCACTTACCGGACAGAACCTCGACAACTGGGTCATCTCCATTACCGAGGGTCTTGAAGCTCAGCACGGCTTCGGTCTGCGCATGGTCGGTTAATCAGTCGGTTAATTAAATTTTCAAACCGCAGAGCCTTTGCTCTGCGGTTTTTTATCAGGAGGATTTTATATGAATGAAAGAACTCTCCGCAGCCGTATGCTCCTTGGTGAAGAGGCTATGGAAAAGCTCCGTAAAAGTCATGTAGCCGTTTTCGGAATAGGCGGGGTAGGCTCATGGTGCGCCGAAGGTCTGGCAAGAGCAGGCATAGGCCGGATTACTCTTGTTGACAGAGACACTGTAAGTGTGAGCAACATTAACCGCCAGCTTTGCGCTTTAAGCTCCACAGTGGGGAAATTCAAAGCGGATGTTATGGCTGAGCGCATAAGGGATATCAATCCCGATATCGAAGTTAACACCATAAACGGGCACTATGAAGCTGAGCATAGAGAGGATTTCCTTGCAGACTATGATTATGTAGTAGATGCAATAGATCTTGTCTCCTGCAAAATTGACCTGATAATGAGCTGCCGTGAAAGAAACATCCCCATAATTTCCGCCCTTGGCACCGGCAACAAGAAAGATGCCTCTCAGCTCAGGATAGATGATATTTCCAAAACTACCGGCTGTGCCCTTGCAAGAGTGGTGAGAAAAGAACTCCGAAACCGTGGCGTAAACCATCATCCTGTGGTTTTCAGCCCCGAAGAGCCTATGAGCCCCGAGCAGTTTGAGGAGCTGCCTCCCGGCAGACGGAGTATTCCCGGTTCACTTGTATGGGTTCCCGCTGCTGCCGGACTTCTTTTGTGCCAGCACGTTATAACTGAGCTTATAAAGTAAATAAATATAAAAAACAGGTTCCCCTTATGCAGTCTTATATTCTGCATGAGGGGATATTTTTTGCTCAGTTCAGAACAGGGATTAAAGCAGATATGCATCATTTTTGCCCATAAATAAGATTACAGCAGCGCAACGCAGTATGTTCCGAAGATTTATATTGTATAAGCTGAAAAATTAAGCTAAAATATGGTCAAACAGGCATCCGGAGCGGGAACTTTTCAGGCTTGTTCAGGTCTAAAGAGTAGTTAATCTAAAAATATATAAAATGGAGGAGCAAAAATGAAAAAGTATCTAAGTATTGTTTTAAGTCTTTTGCTGATTTTTTCTCTTTGTGCCTGCGGTCAGTCGGCACCATCTTCAAACAAGGCCGCAGCTCCAGAAAGCATCGGTTACGCAGGTGAAGAGCTCGCTTTTGACTCAATGGCATCTACTCCCGCTGCTGCGCCGGAAGAAGGTACAGGTGCATCTGATGTACCTGAAACCAATCCTGAAAAAATAATCTATTCCGCCGACATTCAGCTGGAAACAACTGAATTTGACGACTGCAACGCAAAGCTCGCAGAACTCATTGAAAAATACGGCGGTTATATAGAATCCAGCAGTAAAAGTGATGCAAGCTTCTACGCAAAAAGCAAGGGTAATCCTGTATTCCGCTCTGCACAATACACCATTCGTATTCCCAGCACCAGCTTCTCTGAGATAAGCGGAGATCTGTCTCAGCTTGGAAACATTCCCTATAACAACACCTATACAGAAAATGTATCTGCCCAGTACTACGACACTGAGGCCCGTCTTAAATCCTATACCGCACAGGAAGAGCGGCTTCTTGAAATGCTTGAATCTGCCCAGAGCATTGAAGATATTCTTGCCATAGAGGGGCAGCTGGCTAATGTCCGCTATGAAATTGAAAGTCTCCAGTCCAGCCTTAAAAACTGGGACAGACGCATAAATTACAGTACCATACATCTTGACGTTCAGGAGGTCAGTGAATACTCAGACCAGCCCGCTCCAAGCCAGAATTACGGTCAGCGGCTGTGGCGCTCACTCAAAAACGGTCTTTACGGTGTAGGTAATTTCTTCCAGAACTTCCTCGTATGGCTTGTAGGTGCCCTGCCCGCAATAGCTGTAATTGCGGTTCTGTTTTTTGTACTCAGACCTCTTTTCAGAAAAATCAAAACCGGCAGAAATGAAAGAAAAGCGAAAAAAGCTGCCGAAAATCAGAAAACGGAAAATAAATAACAAAAATGACGGGACCTGAGTCCCGTCATTTTTTATGCTGCATTTTTATTGTTATCCACCGGAATAACTGTTGTAGCAGATGGCTGTTCCGTTGTTGACGGCTTTTCATCTGTCACAGGAGTTTCATCTGCGGGCTTCACTGTTTCTGCCGGATTTCCGGCCTGATCCGTTTCAGCCGCATCTTCCTGCCGGGAATCGGGTCTGCCCTTCAAAACCTCCGGCTCTATATCCTCAATATCCACCGTGCTTATACCGCTCAGATATCCGTTAAAAGCAAGAGCTATGTACACAGGGCCCGCCGTGCCGTCAGCCATAGGGCTTGTGGTGCTGTAAACAAATTCCTCAAGATGATTTCCGCTTCTCGATAGCTTTACATTGCTCCTGTCTGCCTGAGGAAAGTATTTATTCAGCAGCTCTTCAAAGATTGCATTTGCCTTTTCCTCTGAGATTCTGTCTCCGCCGCTTTCCACCAGTTCCTTATCAAGCTTCTGACGGCTCTGATCGTTTATGCGGATTGAAAGCAGGTCGCCTGTCAGGGCTTTTACTGCATAATCGTATACATCATCTCCGTATACCAGCACATAATAACCTCTGTCGCTTTCAAAATGATTTTTGAGCTGCAGCTCTCCTGAACCCAGTCCTGAATTTTCTATATTCTGAATTGCTTTTTTGTCAGGTGTAGTGCTGCGCATATAGAGACTGAAAGCAAGTATCAGAAAAAGCAGTAAAATCGAAATTACTCCTATACCTTTTTTCAAAACAACCTCTCCTCGTGCAGAGCATACTCAAGCCGCAGAAATCAAGTGAGCTTATTCCCACTCAAGTGCAGTTTGTCTCCTGCTCTTTGATTTTCTCTTTCCAGCATTTATGACACATGGCAACATAGTTATCATTGCCGCCCAGAAAAACCTGTGAGCCCTCGGTGATTATACGGCCTGTTTCGTCAATTCTTGCATTGACGGTTGCCTTTCTGCCGCAGGCGCAGACGGTTTTAATCTCCGTAATTGAATCAGCAAGCTCCATAAGCCGCTGTGCGCCGGGGAAAAAGTGAGTAAGAAAATCCGTTCTCAGTCCAAAGCAGAGAACCGGAAGGTCTTCCTCATCTACAATATTTCTGAGCTGATCTATCTGCTCAGGAGTGAAAAACTGTGCCTCATCGGCAATTATTACATCGTGCCGTCCGGACTCGCTGTACATTTTGCAGATATCGTCCTCGGGTGTCACCACCTGAGCTTTGCACTGAAGCCCGATGCGGCTTTTGATTATTTCCTCTCCGTCTCTTGTGTCTGTGCTGGGCTTAATAAGCCAGACAGACATTCCTAATTCTTCATAGTTAAACTTTGTTATAAGGGCCTGGGCAGACTTTGAAGAACCCATAGCACCGTACTTAAAGTATAGCTTCGCCATTACTCAGCTTTTCTCCTTTTCAAGATGCGCTCTCACTCTCTCCATGACCATTTCCATAGCCACCTGATTGTGTCCGCCCTCAGGGATTATTACATCCGCTCTTCTCTTGCTGGGCTCCACAAACTGCTCGTGCATAGGTTTAACAGTTGTGAGATACTGATTGACAACGCTCTCAAGGCTTCTGCCTCTGTCACGGACATCCCTGACTATACGTCTTAAAATTCTCACATCCGCATCTGTATCCACATAAATTTTAATATCCATTTCGTTGCACAGTTCTATGCTCTGGAATATTAAAATACCCTCAACTATAATCACCTTCGCAGGTCTGACAGTAACTGTTTCCTCAGTACGGTCATGGATTGAGTAGTCGTATACAGGACACTCCACTGCCTTTCCCGCCTTGAGTTTTCTCACATCCTCAAGAAACAGTTCAGTATCAAAGGAGTCGGGATGGTCGTAATTTAATTTAGTACGATCCTCATAGCTCATGTCATGGTGAGCTTTATAATAGTTATCATGGTATATGACAGAAACATCGTCTCCGAAGCACTGTCTGATCTTTTTGGTTATAGTGGTCTTTCCGCTGCCGGTGCCTCCGGCAATTCCTATGACCATTACATTGCTCATTATCTTTACCCCCGATTTATATTTCTTTTTTATAATATCATATCTTCGGTTCCGTTTCAATTTGACTTTTAGCTTTTTGTACAATATAATTATTTCAATCTGCGAAACTCAAACATAACCAAGGAGGAATTTTTATGAATATACCTACCCCCCACAACAGTGCTAAATTAGGTGAGATTGCCAAAACCGTTCTTATGCCCGGTGATCCCCTGCGTGCAAAGTACATTGCGGAGAACTTTCTTGAGGATGCTGTTCTTGTTAACAACGTCCGTGGAGTACAGGGCCACACCGGCAAATGGAAAGGTGTTCCCGTAACCGTTATGGCCTCCGGCATGGGTATGCCCGCTATCGGTATTTACAGCTGGGAGCTTTACAACTTCTATGATGTTGACAACATCATAAGAATCGGCTCCGCCGGCGCTCTTCAGGATAATCTGAATCTTATGGACATTGTAGCCGGTCAGGCCGCCTGCACCAACTCCAACTATATTAACCAGTTCAATCTGGGCGGAACCTTCGCTCCTATCGCTGACTACACACTTCTTACCAAGTGCGTCGAAGCTGCAAACGAGAAGGGCGTTGACCTGAAGGTCGGCAACATTCTTTCTCACGATAACTTCTATATGCCCGAGGGCACCGACAAAAATGACGAGTGGAAGCGTATGGGCGTGCTGGCAGTGGAAATGGAGGCTGCAAGCCTTTATGCAAACGCCGCCTATGCAGGAAAGCGTGCTCTCTGCATCTGCACTATTTCTGACCACATTTACAGGCCCGATTCTCTCACTTCTGAGCAAAGACAGACTTCCATGAACCAGATGATTGAGATTGCTCTTGATACCGCAGTCAAGATGGCAGAGCTTTAATGCGTAACGCCGACTGGAGTATAACATGAACAAATATCTTGACGTATCTCCCGAAGTTCAGGAGGCCCTGAATGCAGGAAATCCCGTTGTTGCCCTTGAAAGCACCATAATCTCTCACGGTATGCCGTATCCCAAGAATGTGGAAACTGCATTTATGGTTGAGCAGATGGTTCGTGATAACGGCGCAGTCCCTGCTACAATCGCTGTTATCGGCGGACGCTTGAAGGCAGGTCTTTCCCATGAGGAGATTGAGCATCTGGGCAAAGCCGGCAGAGCAGTTACCAAGGCCAGCCGCCGTGACCTTCCTGCTATCGTGGCAAGAGGAATTGACGGTGCAACCACTGTTACAACCACCATGATAATCGCTCACATGGCAGGCATTAAGATCTTTGCTACCGGCGGCATAGGCGGTGTCCACAGAGGCGCAGAAACCACTATGGATATCTCTGCCGACCTTGAGGAGCTTGCTCAGACGCCTGTAATGGTAGTTTGTGCCGGTGCCAAATCCATTCTGGATCTGGGACTTACGCTTGAATATCTGGAAACCAAGGGTGTTCCCGTAATCGGCTACGGAACCGACGAGCTGCCCGCTTTCTATACGAGAAAGAGCGGCTTCGGTGTTGACTACCGTGTTGACAGCCCCAAAGAGCTGGCAGATATGTTCCGTGCTCAGCGGGATTTAAATTACAAGGGCGGTATGCTTGTAACAAATCCCATTCCCGAAGAATACTCTATGGATAAAGCCGTTATAGACGCAGCCATTGAGCAGGCTCTTAAAGAATGCAGCGAGCAGGGCATCCACGGCAAGGACACTACCCCCTTCCTTCTTGCAAAGGTTGTGGAGCTTACCGGCGGAGACAGTCTGGAGAGCAATATTAAGCTTGTTCTCAATAATGCAAGAATTGCTGCTCTTACCGCAAAAGAGCTTTCCGAAAACTGATTGTTTTTCATAAGTCCTCCCCGTAAAATGCGGGGAGGAACTTTTACTTTTATACATATTGTTATATTGAAAAGATATTGCCTTGGTAGTATACTGTTATGTAACAATTTTCAGGAGAACTCTGTATTTATGGATAAAAAACCTTGCCTTGTTTCCATCTTATGTGCCGCTTTTAATCACGGCCCCTATATTGCCGATGCCCTTGAGGGTTTTGTAAATCAGCAGACTGATTTTGACTTTGAGGTGCTTGTAAATGACGACAGGTCAAGTGACAATACCGCCGAAATAATCCGGCAGTATGCGGAAAAATATCCTCAGATTATTCGCCCTTTTTATCAGCAGGAGAATCTTTTCTCCCAGCACCGTGATGTTTACGAAGAGTTCTTCTTCCCCAATGCAAAAGGCAGGTATGTTGCCATGTGCGAGGGTGATGACTACTGGTGTGACCCTTTGAAGCTGCAAAAGCAGGTGGATTTTCTCGAAGCTCATCCTGAGTACAGCGCCTGTGTGCATAATTCCACCATACATGACTGCTCAGGTCAGTCTCCTGACAGGCCTTTCATTAACTGCGATGCAGACCATGACCTTTCTTTTGCAGAGATTGCTCAGGGTATGAGCAATGCCTATCACACAAGCTCCCTGCTCTGCAGAAAAGAGATTATTTCAAACCATCAGGATTTCTATTACATCGCACGGGATCACGGCTTCAGTGATTACCCTGATGCCATATGGCTTTCACTGAACGGGCCTGTTCATTTCATAAACGAAGAAATGTCAGTCTACCGCATCCAGAGTAATCCCCATTCATGGAGTGCAAATCTTGCCGCCCAGTATAAAAAGCGCACCCGCTTTGTAGAGGGCGAAATCGGGATGTTCAAGGCTCTGGAGCATCATGTCTCTGCTGATGATCTTCCGGTTCTTACTCAGCTTATATTAGAGCGTGAGTATGAGCTTCTGTTCCTTGAAGGCAAAGTGGAGCAGATGGTAAAGCCTCCCTACAACAGAATTTTCAAGTCTCAGCCGTTTTCCGAGCGGGTAAAGATTCATATTAAGCGCCTCTGCCCTGCTCTGCATAAATACTACCGCAAAAAGAAAGGCTTTTACTGAGGCTTTAATTTCTGCATTTTCAATACATTCGGAGATTTTTAATGGATAATAAACTCAAAGTTTTTTCTAACCTGTTCTGGCGCTTTTTTGAACGCTGCGGCGCCCAGCTTGTTTCATTTGTCGTTACCATCGTTCTTGCAAGACTTCTTGACCCCGAGCTTTACGGTCTTACAAGCAAGGTTGCAATTATAACCTCTATTCTGCTTGTCTTTGTTGACAGCGGTATGGCCAATGCACTTATTCAGAAAAAGGATCCTGATGATCTGGATTTTTCTTCTGTTTTCTATTTTAACACCGCCTTCTGCATCGTTTTATATATCGTGCTGTTCTTTGCAGCACCGCTCCTTTCCAACCTTTACCACGAGCCGAACCTCACCCCCGTTATGCGTGTGCTGGGTCTTACCGTTGTGGTATCCGGCGTTAAAAACGTACAGCAGGCCTATGTATCCAAGACCCTTCAATTCAAGCGTTTCTTCTTCGCCACCTTAGGCGGAACCGTTTTTTCCGCAATCCTCGGCATCTCAATGGCCTATATGGGCTTCGGTGTCTGGGCTCTGGTTGCTCAGCAGCTTTCCAACGTCACCGTAAACACCGTTATTCTCTGGCTCACTGTGGGCTGGAAGCCTAAACGGATGTTCTCCTTCAAACGCCTTAAAGGGCTTCTTTCCTATGGTTGGAAGCTTCTGGCCTCCGCCCTTCTGGACACAGTTTATCTTAAAATCTATCCGCTGGTTATAGGCATTAAATATACAAATTCAGACCTTGCTTTCTTTGAGCGAGGCAACTCTCTGCCGAACCTGATAGTCGAAAACATAAACTATTCAATCGACAGTGTGCTGCTTCCGGTAATGTCTGCCGAGCAGGATCATAAAACTCAGGTTAAGGAAATTACACGTCGTGCTATCAAAACCAGCAGCTACATTATGATGCCCCTTATGGCAGGTCTTGCAGCCTGTGCAGAACCCTTTGTGGGACTTCTGCTCACTGATAAATGGCTGCCCTGTGTGCCTTTTCTGCAGGTTTTCTGCATTGTTTATGCTTTTTACCCTCTTCACACTGCAAACCTTAACGCCATAAAGGCCATGGGCAGAAGTGATATATTTCTAAAGCTTGAGGTTATAAAGAAAATTCTCGAAACACTGGTTCTTCTTGTAACCATGCGCTTCGGTGTTTTTGCCATGGCACTGGGTCAGCTCTTCTCCGGCCTTCTTGCCCAGCTTATAAATGTATGGCCCAACCGCAGGCTGCTTGATTACCATTATTTCCAGCAGGTTAAGGATATGCTGCCTGCAATTCTTATGTCCGCATTCATGGGTCTTACAGTTTCCACTGTTTCCAAACTGGGTCTGAGCTATATTCTCACCCTTATAATTCAGGTACCTCTGGGTGTGCTTATCTATGTGGGACTTTCTGCCGTATTCAAGGTGGACAGTTACCGCTACATTTTAGGCATTATAAAAAATGTGCTTTCCAGCAGAAAGGATGCCGCATAATATGAAAAAATTACTGCTTTTAGGTGGTTCCCGTTATCTTCTGCCTGTTATTGAAGAGGCTAAGAAACTGGGCTGTCATACCATTACCTGTGACTATCTGCCGGATAATATTGCTCACAGATATTCTGACGAATACCATAATGTAAGCATTGTTGAAAAGGATACGGTTCTGGAGCTTGCAAGGGAGCTGAAAATTGACGGCATAATGTCCTTTGCCTGTGACCCCGGAGTTACCACTGCTGCATATGTGGCAGAAAAAATGGGGCTTCCCAACGTAGGCCCTTATGAGTCTGTGGAAATTCTGCAGAACAAGAACCGTTTCCGCAAGTTCCTTACAGACAACGGCTTCACAGTTCCCCGCTTTAAAGATTATACAGACCTCGATACTGCCGTTAATGACGCCGCATCCCTCAGCTATCCCGTTATTGTAAAGCCTGTGGATTCCGCAGGCAGTAAAGGTGTCAGCAAGGTAAGCTCTGAGCGTGAATTTGAAGCTGCTGCCGAGTACGCAATGAGCAATTCTCTTACCGGACACATCATCGTTGAGGACTTTATCGAGCAGAAAGGCTTTGCCTCCGACACCGACTGCTTCAGCATAAACGGAGAGCTTAAATTCTGCTCCTTCAACAGCCAGTATTTCGATAAAAACGCTGATAACCCCTATGCTCCGGCCGGATTTACATGGCCCTCTTCCATGAGCGTGGAGCATCAGGCAGAGCTTCGCAGCGAGCTTCAGCGGCTTATAAAGCTTCTGCACATGGAAAACGCTGTCTACAATGTGGAGTGCCGTGAAGGTACTGACGGCAAGGCCTATATCATGGAGGTTTCTCCCCGTGGAGGCGGCAACCGTCTGTGCGAGATGCTCAACTATGTTTCAGGTACCAACCTTATAAGAAACGCAGTAAAGGCCGCTCTCGGCATGGAGATTGAGGAGCTTCATGATCCTCAGTACACCGGCTATTACGCCGAGGTCATTCTGCACAGCTACAAGTCCGGTACATTCAAAGAGCTTAAAATCGTTCCTCAGTTCTCCGGCTGCATAGTGGAAAAAGACCTCTGGGTTAAGCCCGGTGACAAGGTCGAGGCATTCACCGGTGCAAACAAAACCATCGGTACTCTTGTTGTTAAATTCCCCTCCCGTGAAGAACGGGATCTGCGTATGTCAAGCCTGAACAACTGGCTTGAGATTGTGGTTGAGTAATTGAGATGGCTATGAAAGAAATCGGCGGATATTTTGAGCTTGAGCAGTTTCACGGGCCTATGCTCCACGAAGGTGCTCTTGCTCTCAGCTGCGGAAGAGCCTGTATTGAATATCTGCTGCGGCAGAAAAACATAAAGAAAGTCGCTCTGCCTGTTTTTGTGTGCGATGTTGTAGCAGAAAGCTGCCTTGCCGCCGGAGCCGAAATCCGCTACTACCATATAGGGCCTGATTTTAAGCCTGCGGATGTGGAGCTTCAACAAAACGAGTGGCTTTATGTTGTTAACTTCTACGGTCAGCTGACTTATGATGATTTAAAAGCATTAAAGGCCAAGTTTTCCAACATAATTGTTGATAACGCTCAGGCCTATTTCGATGATCCCCTTTCCGGTGTGGACACCCTTTATACCTGCCGGAAGTTTTTCGGCGTACCGGACGGCGGATTTTTATACACCGATGCACCGGCAGCTGAGCTTGAGAGAGATATATCATATGACAGAATGGATTTTGTTCTGGGACGTTTCGAAAAAAATGCCGGTGAATTTTACGGCAGGGCATCGGAAAATAATGATTATTTCTCCGGTAAGCCTGTAAAAGCAATGTCACGGCTCACCGAAAATCTTCTTCATGCCATTGATTATGAGTATGTAAAAAAAGTCCGCAGTGATAACTTTAATTTCCTGCACGAGGCTTTAAAAGAGCGTAATCTTCTGGATATTCGCCCCGTCCAAGGTGCATATGCCTATCCGTTTATGACGGAAAATGCTGCCGAAATAAGAAAAGAGCTTATTGCAAACAAAATCTTTGTTCCGACTCTCTGGCCTAATGTTCTTTCGGATGCCCCCGAAGGCTCCCTCGAATATGCGCTTACAGCAAAAATTCTTCCCTTGCCCTGTGACCAGCGCTACGGCCACGAAGAGATGGAAAGAATACTAAGCTTTCTTAAATAAATTTTCTCTTAGCCGCTTTGCGGCACGAATAGGAGGTAAAAAAATGTCAGTAATAAATGTTACCCGCTCCTCCATGCCTGATTTTGAGGAATACTGCGACGAAATAAAAGAAATATGGGACAGCCACTGGCTCACCAATATGGGTGTTAAGCACAAAGCGCTGGAAGCCGGAATAAAGGAATATCTGGGTGTTGATAACCTCACCCTCTTTACTAACGGCCATCTTGCACTTGAAAATATCATCCAGGCCTATAAGCTCAGAGGTGAAATAATCACAACTCCTTTCACCTTTGCATCCACTACTCATGCCATAGTGCGCTGCGGATGCAAGCCTGTTTTCTGCGACATCAATCCTGTTGACTATACAATGGACGCAGACAAAATCGAAGCGCTTATAACTGATAAGACCGTTGCTATTATCCCTGTCCATGTTTACGGAAACCTGTGCAATGTTGAAAAGATTCAGGCTATCGCTGAAAAGCATAATCTGAAGGTCATTTATGATGCCGCCCACGCCTTCGGCGTATCCAAAAACGGTGTAAGCTCTGCAAACTTCGGTGACGCAGCCATGTTCAGTTTCCATGCCACAAAGGTTTTCCATACCATTGAGGGCGGTGCCATATGCTATCACGATGAAAAGCTCCGTGAGAGCCTGAATGACCTGAAAAACTTCGGTATTCACGGCCCTGAGGAGGTTCCCTTTGTAGGTGGAAACGCAAAGATGAATGAGTTCTGCGCCGCAATGGGTATCTGCAATTTGAGACATCTGCCTCAGGAAATCGAAAAGCGCCGCATAGTACACGAGCATTACATGAAGCGCCTGAGCGGCGTGGAAGGCTTACAGCTTAACCCCAGTCAGGAGGGTGTAAGCTCTAACTATGCCTACTTCCCTGTTGTGTTTGACAATTATAAATATACGAGAGATCAGGTCTATGACCGTCTGGCAAAGCACGATATTATTGCCAGAAAGTATTTCTATCCCCTCACTAATGACTTTGACTGTTACTCTGTTCTGCCCGGCTTTGACTCGAGCAAAACACCGGTTGCAAAATATATTGCCGACAGAGTGCTGACTCTGCCGCTTTATGCGGATTTGAGTATTACCGATGTTGACCGCATCTGTGATATAATTTTAGAGTAAGTCTTAAACCCCGGGAGTAAAAATCCGGGGTTTATTTTTAATCTGGAATGTTCTTCTGTTACGGCGGCAAGAGGCTGCCCTGAATATGATGAACGGCTGACCTGCGGTGTATATCAGATACATACCGACACTGACAGTTCACACAGGCTTAATAATAGCCGTTTAATATACAGCAGCAGTGATGTTCATTCTGAGTATATGGCTCCTAAAGCTATGCTCAGAATGTACTATCTGGGCAAAATCGTACCAGCACTGTTTAAATATGAATTTTTGAAATAGGATAGAGAGACATGACTAAAATACTTTTTGTGTGCCATGGCAATATTTGCCGAAGCCCCAGCGCTGAATTTTACATGAAGGAGCTTGTACTGCGAGCCGGCCTTCAGGATGAATTTGAAATTGCCTCCGCGGCTACCCACACTGACGAAATAGGAAGCCCTGTCTACCCTCCTTCCAGAAAGGTTCTGGAAAAGCACGGTATAGACTGTTCAGGAAAAACCGCAAGGCTTATGTCAAAAAAGGACTATGCCCATTACGATCTGCTTATAGGCATGGATGAAGAAAATCTGCGTGATATGAAGCGGATTTCCGGCGGCGATCCTGAAAATAAAATCCACAATCTTCTGGACTATGCCGACAGACCCGGAGAACCTGTTGCCGACCCGTGGTATACCAGAGATTTCGATATTACATGGCGGGATATCGGTGAGGGCTGTCAGGGACTTCTTGACAGTATAAGCGGAATACGCTGCGTAGATTTTTCAGCCTGCACCGAGCGGGATGATTTTTACCGGATATTGCGTGCCATTGCCGACTGGCCCAGTGCATTCGGGAACAATCTGGATGCTGTTTTCCATATTCTTATAAGCCCCTCCCAGAAGGGAAAGCGATATCTTCTGCTTCCTCCCGAAGCTTCTGCTCCCAGAGAAGCTCATGCATATTACGAAAAGATCTTTGAAATTTTCGACGATGCCGGAAACGCTGTAACATAAAAAAAGCTGAGTGCCTAAGCACTCAGCTTTTTATTTATTCAATACCTGAAAACAGTTCTCTTGCAATGGCGTCGACCTTGCTCTCGATATTCTTCTGGCTGATTCCGCCTGCGGGAGCTTCCAGCTGCTGCTCTTCATCCTCAGGATAAAGTCCGCACAGAAATTCCTGCCACTCGGCATTTATAGAATCAATAGCCGCCATATGCTGCTCTTTAATTCTGGAATAGCACCGCTCCACTCTCTGTACGGCATACTCCTGCTGCTCACGGGCCTCATTTATAATCTCATCACGCTGCTGTTCAGCTTCGGCAATGATATTTTTTGCCCTTTGATTTGCCTTATCCACAAGCTCTTTATATACAGTCTGGGCAGTAAGAATAGCATTGCCTATTTCAAATCTGGTTCCGTTCAGTGTATCAAGCTGGTCACGCATACGCTTGTTTTCTTCATTCAAAGCTTCTGCCTGATTGCGGATGTCCTCGAATACAGCCTCGACTTTATTGGCGTTATAATATTTTTTCTTAACTATATCTATATGGATTGAGTCAAAGTATTCTTTATCCAGCGCCATAGTGTTCTCCAATCGGATTAGAATTATTTAATAGATAAATTATAACAGCTTCAGCTCGGATAATCAACAAAATTGATTTTCCAAAAAATTCTGTGCCGCATCTGCGGTTTTTTTAAGGTATTTTATTACCTCCACAGGATAATCTCCCACCGCTGTCTCACCTGTAACCATAACAGATGCTGCGCCGTCCAGAACAGCATTGAAGATATCGCTTACCTCTGCCCTTGTAGGAACAGGGCTGTGTTCCATAGATGCCAGCATCTGAGTGACAACCATAAAGGGCTTGGCCGCCTTTCTGCACTCGGCAGCTATTATTTTCTGATAGGCAGGAAGCTCATACAGCGGCATGGCATTACCTAAATCGCCTCTTGCAATTACTATCTCGTCTGCCTCTGCCATAATCCCGCTCAGCTCTTTTACGCCTGCAAGATTCTCTATCTTTGCAAAAATGCGGATGTTTTCACCGCCGTGCTTTTTAAGCTCCTGACGCAGCTGCTTCAAATCATCTGCATTTCTTACAAACGGCTGCATTACTGCGCTGACTCCGTATTTAACCGCCTGTGAAAGATTTTCTTTATCGCTTGCAGTAAGTGCAGGGGGATAAATTTCCGCACCGGGGAGTGCAATGCTCTTTTTACCTCTGAGGATTCCTCCTCTCAGCACTCTTGCAAGTGCATATTCTCCGCAGTTTTCCGTAATCTCCAGCAGAAGCTTGCCGTCATCCAGTAAAATCTGCTGTCCCTTTACCATGTACGGAACGGTAATTTCCGGAACGGGGATTCCTCCCTGACCCAGTGTGCATATTTCTCCGTCCTTGAGTTCAGCAGGCTCTGTTAATTGTCCGATTCTAAGCTCCGGTCCCTGCATATCAATCAAAAGCTCAAAGTCCCTGCCGCTTTTTTCTGCGGCGGCCTTCAGCATCTTGATCTGATCCTCTGCCTCTTTCAGGCTTACATGGGAAAGGTTGAGCCTGACTCCGCTCATTCCCTCGCTGAACATTTCTTTAAGTATCTCAACATCGGCACACTTAGGGCCGATTGTACCATAAATTTCAAGCATTTATATTTCTCCTGTTTTTATTGGTACATTTAGAATATCACAGGGTTCTGCCTGCTGCAAGGGATAAAATTCTGTGGGGCGTTTGCAATAATGCTGTTTCTTTGCCGCCGAAATAGTCCAATCTCTCTGTATTATTCTGCTCTATGCAGCCTTTTTTCCGTATTATCTGCAAAAATCCGTGCAGCTGTTGACATTTTCACCCGAAAGTGTATATAATACAAGTCCAAGTTATGATAGAGGATGCGGATGATAAGAGTAAATTCCCCATAAGCGCAGGCCGCCGGGAATTGAAAGGAGATTCCGCCGAAGGGTCGGTATTTGCCTGAAGTACTGATACCTGGGTGTGCAGATAATATCTGTTCAACTGCCGTCAGCCGACGGAGAGCTATCATGGCACTTCGTAAAATATACGTTGAGTCATGACAGTATCATGACTCAATTTTTTATTTTATGGAGATGTTAAAATGAGCAAAAACAAATCCCGCAATATCACTCTGATAATTGCGGCAATCGTAATCGTGGCTGTAATGGCTGCGGCAAAGATTTCAGCTGCTGAAGGCAGCCTTATCGGCACCGCATGGGCTCTGGTTCCCCCTGTTATTGCAATCGCTCTGGCCCTTATCACAAAGGAGGTTTACTCCTCCCTCTTTATCGGTATCGTTCTCGGTGCCATAATGTATTCTGAATTTTCCTTTACCGGAACCCTTACCGCTGTTGTAAACGACGGTCTTATTAAGTCCGTTGAAGGCAGCGCCGGTATATTTATATTCCTGATTATTCTGGGAATTATCGTTGCGCTTGTAAACCGTGTAGGCGGCTCTCAGGCTTTCGGCCGCTGGGCATCTGTTCATGTAAAAAGCAAAGCCGGTGCCTGCCTTGCAACCTTTGCGCTGGGCGTGCTTATCTTTATTGATGACTATTTTAACTGCCTGACAGTAGGCTCTGTCATGCGCCCGCTCACCGACAGTAAGCGTATCTCCCGTGTAAAGCTCGCCTATCTTATAGATTCTACCGCAGCACCTGTGTGCATGATAGCTCCCATTTCATCCTGGGCCGCAGCTGTTGCAGGCTGTGTTGACCAGACAAGTTACAGCGGCATTGAGCTTTTCGTCAATGCAATCCCCTTCAACTTCTACTCCCTCATGACTCTGGTATTTATAATTACCCTTTCTGTCATGGGCTTTGACTACGGCAAAATGGCACAGGCTGAGCTTGAAGCCGCAAAGGGCAATCTGGGTACCCTTTCCGAGGCTTCCGGTGAAGAGGAAATCGAGGCAAACGAAAACGGCCGTGTTATCGACCTGTTACTGCCGGTTATTATCCTTGTTGTATCCTGTGTAATCGGCCTTCTTTATGTAGGCGGTTTCTTCGGCACCGACATTTCCGGCGGTACTGAGTGCGCAGGCGATTTTGTTGCTGCATTCGGAAATACCGATGCATTTGTGGGTCTGCCCTGGGGCGGTCTTGTTGCTCTGGTTCTTATTTTCATTTACCTCATTGCCCGCAAGCTTATAAGCTTCACCGAAGCTATGGACTGCATCCCCAAAGGATTTATTGCGATGGTTCCCGCAGTTCTTATTCTTACCTTTGCAACCAGTCTTAAAAACATGACAACTCTTCTTGAAGCAAGAGAGTACGTTTTCGCTCTTATGCAGACTGCCGCTGACGGTCTTTTCGCATTCCTCCCTGCAATAATCTTTGTTGTTGCCTGCCTGCTTGCTTTTGCAACCGGCACTTCATGGGGTACTTTCGGTATTCTCATCCCCATTGTTACAAGCATTTTCCCCGAAAGCTCTCCCCTGCTTTTCGTCGGCATTTCAGCCTGCCTTGCAGGTGCTGTCTGCGGCGACCACTGCTCACCTATATCCGACACCACCATCATGGCCTCTGCCGGAGCACGCTGCAACCATGTTGAGCACGTCTCAACTCAGCTGCCATATGCAATTACCGTTGCGGCAATTTCCTTTGTATCCTTCCTTATTGCAGGCTTTGTACCCAACCCCTTTGTCTGCCTGCCTATTTCCACAGTTCTCACTGTTGCAACCGTATTCGTAATCCGCACTGTTGTTCGCAGAAAGAATGTTGAGGCCTAAGGCTTCCGAATAGAAACATAAAACAGTAAAACGGAGTGTATCTTATGATACACTCCGTTTTTTAGTATCTGCTTTTAATGCTGAATGTTCAGCAGGATATTCTGCACTGGCTTCCGTCTTTTGTCTTTTCTATTTCAATCTTAGCCGGTATAGTTTCTGAAAGTCTTTCCACATGAGAGATTATTCCCACAAGGCAGGCGTTTCGCTTTACTCCCTGCAAAACATCCAGTGCATCATCTATGGAGTTTCTGTCAAGCGAACCGAAGCCTTCGTCTATAAACATTGCTTCAAGCTTCACTCCGCTGCCCTGAGCCTGAACCACAGTGGAAAGTCCGATTGCAAGGCTCAGCGAAAGCAGAAACTTCTCGCCGCCGGAAAGTGTTGTAACACTTCTGCGGCCGCTGCTGTCCCCTACCTCAAGCTCAAGGCCCCGTTTATGGGAAGAACCCGAGGCCTCATTGCTGCGGTACAGCTGATATCTTCCTCCGTAAACAGTTTTAAGAAGCCTGTTTGCCTCGACAGTTATTGAACTCAGCATAACACCCAGTACATAGCGCTGCAGGCTCACGCCTGTATCTCCCCTGAGCCGTTTTGCAAATGCCAGCATATCAGTGTTTGAAAGCCTGTTTTTCTCATAAGCTGCAAAGCGCTTTTCAAGCTCTTTTATGTCCTTGTTCATATCGCCGAGGCTGTCGTTTGTAAGAATATACTCGCTGTTTACCGCATCCTTGAGCCTTTCGGCCTCTCCCAGCTTATCCTGTGCGGCCTTTACATCGGGCTTTTCCCTGCCCGCAAGCAGGCTCTGCATTTCCTCGCAGGCCTTTTTTGCGGCGTCAAGTTCCGTCTTAAAGCCTATGAGGATGCTGCGGCGCTGATTCTTTGCCGCAGGCTCTATGCGGAAGCTTAAATATTCCCTGTCATCTGCAAAGCCTGCCTGTGCAAGAGCAGCCGAGAAGCCTTCCAGCTTCTGCTGAAAAATCTCATTTGCATTTCTTGCAAGCTCTCCGGACTTTTCAACATTACTTTCCGCACTTTTAAGATTTGTGGCTGCATTGTTTACTATTTCCTGCACCTGCTGATCGGCTTTTATATAATTATCAACAGCTATACTGTACCTGTAAATTTCATTCTGTCTCTGCTGCTCATTTTCCACACCCTCTATACGCATGGAAAGGGTCTTTTCATAATCCGCTCTGGCAAAGGCCTCTTTTTGCTGTGCATCTGCCAGTAGTCCCCTTGCAGAATTGACGCGGTTTTCAGCCATGTTTAAAAGTCCACGGATTCTCTCCTCCTGCTGGTCGGCCGCATTTTTCTGCTTTTCAAAATAATTAAGCTCTTGTTCACTTACGCTTCCCTCTGATACCATGGCAGGCCGGGGATGGTGGAGGCTTCCGCACACAGGGCAGGGCATACCCTGCTGAAGCTGCTGGGCAAGCACGCTTCCTATTCCCTCAAGATATCTATTCTGCGTATCTTCATATTTCGCCCTTGCATCACGCTGATGGCATATGGCGTTTTCCCAGTCTGTCCTTGCCTTTATAAACGCCCTCTCGGCCTCGTCCGCACTTCTCTTTTTATTCCAAAGCTCCTGCTGTGCATTATTGGCATCTGTCTGCTTCATTGCAAGAGATCTGTAAAGCCCCTCTGCGTTCTGAAGCAGTACCAGATAGGCCTTACCCTCTTCAAACACGGGGCGCTTCTGCTCGTGAATATTCTTATTTTCAACAGCTCTTAAATATTCGCCCTCTGCCGCCGTTTTTCTTGCGGTTTCTTTTTTTAAGTCATCCGTGTACCAGTCTTTGTTTCTAAGGGCATCCAGATATTCCTCATACTGAGGTGAGATTTTATCCGCCGCATCGGAGCGCTCAAGGAATTTCTCCTCATTATAAAACGCTGCCTGCCGGGGAAGAAGGGAGTTATACTTGTTAAGACGCCTCTCCAGCTCCTCAAAGTCCTTATTCTGGAGAAGAAGCTTTTCCTTCTCAGCTTTAAGCTTATCCACATTCTCTGTTAAAGTCTTTAGCTGAACCTTCAGATTCTCGGCCTTTTCCGCAGTTTCCGCCGCTT
Source organism: Oscillospiraceae bacterium (assembly GCA_020025655.1). Lineage (GTDB taxonomy): Bacteria > Bacillota > Clostridia > Oscillospirales > Oscillospiraceae > Limivicinus. Next base: position 3,067 of record JAHHRR010000019.1, on the reverse strand, counting down.
TTTCTTTCAGGTTTTCAACATTCCGGCAGTTATAGCGGTTAAGCTTTGCATCAAGCAGGAGCTTTTCCTTATCCAGCTCCTTACTCTGGCTGTCAGCCTTTTCATAGAGCTTGGCAGAAATATTTTTCCAGCGCTCGGCGTGGAAAAGGGTTTCCAGTATTACTTCCTTATCCTTGGATTCCGACACCAGCAGCTTTTCAAACTGTCCCTGAGGCAGAATTATTACCTGTCTGAACTGGTCATAGTTAAGGCCTATTATTTCCTCAGCCTTTTTATCCACATAGCTGCTCTTGTCCTTACCGTCAGGAAACGGCACGAAGCTGCTTCCATCCCACATTTCGCACTCACATATGGTATTGAAATCCTTTGAAAGGGAAAGTTTTACGCCATCGCTGCTGCCGCTTTTTTTATTTTTGGGCTTTATACGCCGGTAAAACCGGTAGCGGTTATCACCTACATCGAAAATAAATTCAACAGAAGTCTCGTCGGCAGGTGTGGCAAGCTTGCAGCGCATCACAGACAAATCCCCTCTGAGTCCGCCGCTTGATCTTCCGTAAAGTGCATAGCACATCGCATCAAGGATAGTCGTTTTGCCCGAACCCGTCTCACCGCATATTAAAAACAGTCCGTTCTTTTCCAGGGCTGTAAAATCAATTTTCTGCTCTTTTAAATAAGGGCCGAAGCATTTAAAACTCAAGGATACAGGTTTCATCCCAAATCATCCTCCCTGTCACATTCCTCCAGTATCTGACGGAAAAGCTTTACCTGTTCCTCAGTAGGCTCAGCTCCGTAGTTCTCCGCAAGGAATTTAATCATTATATCCGTCTCATCCAGACTTTCAAGCTCCTCAACCGAAAGTGACGACTGCTCATCATCTGACGTAAGGCTTATTCCCGTAAGCTCCAGAAGATACGGGAATTTTTCTTTAAGCTCTGACTGGATTTCAAGGCCTGCATACCTGTCCGTCAGGCGGATTCGCAGATAATCGTCCTTTATATCGTCTCTTGCCATGATTTCATCATAGCTTCCGGTCACTGTCTTTCTGTCTCTCAGCATGGGAAGCACAACAAAGCGCTGCTCCATAGTATCTGTGTCTATCAAAACAACGCCCTTGTCCTGCGTTTCTTCGCTGCCAAACGAATACTTCACAGGGCTTCCGCTGTAACGGATTGCAGGTGAGATAACCTGAGGCTTATGGATGTGTCCCAAAGCTACATAGTCAAAGCCCTGAAATACGTCTTTTGAAACCGCAGTAGCAGAACCCACCTTTGCCGAACGGTCGGAATCAGAAAGCTCCGCATTTACAATATAGGCATGGCTCATTACAATATTTCTGTGTTTGGGATCCATAGTCTCTCTTATATGCTGGCAGACGATTCTATGTGCATCCTCCTGAGTATGTATTTCATCCCTCTTTTCAGGAAACAGTGCTGTAACCTCATCCCTGTTAAAGAACGGGATGCAATAAACCGCAACCTTTCCGTCATCCAGCAAAACCGGCTCTATATCTCTCTTGAGACTTCCGGAAACATACATACCTGCGCTTTTCAGCAGCTCCGAGCAGGAGGAGAGACGGGCCGCACTGTCATGATTTCCCGCTATAAGAATAAACTTGACTTTAAGCTCTGTGCAAAGTGCCGTTGCAGCATCATTGAAAAGCCGTATCGCCTCCGCATTTGTTACACCGGAGTCGTAAATATCCCCTGCGCACAGCACAGCTTCAACATTCTCAGTTTTTATAAGCTTATAAAGCTCTGAAAGAAAATACCTCTGACAGTCCTCATAATTCTCAGTTCCGACAGACATTCCGAAATGCCAGTCGGATGTGTGGATTAGCTTCATAATTCATTTCTTCCTTTCCTAAGCTGAGTATACAATCATCTCTTATACCGGATTTTACCACAAAACCATTTTGACTTAAAGTTTCAAACTCTCTGCTGTCCAGAAATTCACCACCTGCATCCCCGCAGCTGTCAGCAGGCAGTGCAGAGTACACATACAGTTTACAGTTTGTTATTGTAATCACCCATAGGCGCTAGTATAATAAACACATAAGATAAATTTTCCACAGGAGGTAGAAAATGAAAGTACAGATTATATATTACAGCCTCACAGGAAGCACCGAAAAGCTTGCAAAATCCATTTACGACGGACTCAAGGTTGAAGAAAAATCCATTCATAACTTTAAAGACGGAGTCCCCGTTCTTGACGGAGACATTATTCTGGTCGGCTACTGGGGTATATCCAGCGGTCCTAATGAAGATTTTCAGGAATTCCTTAAAACCATCAAAAATAAAGCAGTCGGTATTTTCTGCACCCTCGGTTACTATGCCGACACCGCATATGCCCACTCCACCCTCGAGACTGCTGAGAACATCTTAAAAGACAGTAACGATATTATCGGCTCCTTTGTCTGCAACGGTGCTGTGTCACCTGAGCTTATGAAGGGTCAGGTTCCCGATTATCCCCACACTCCTACCGAGCAGAAGGAAATCCGCTGGGAGGTCATCAGCTCACATCCCACCGCTGCCGAGTGCCAGCTTGCCGCAGAACGCTTCAATGAGAGAGTTTATCTCTACCGCCGCTGCAAAGAGCTTGGAATCAGCTTTACTTCCATAATCTAAGCAGAACTTTATTTATATAAAGCCAAAACAGCGCCTTCACTTAAATGAAGGCGCTGTTTTTATTGCATTTTATGAAGAAAAAGAAAAAAGCTCAAAGAACAAAGTTCTTTGAGCTTTGGAGCTGCTATCCAGATTCGAACTGGAGACCTCATCCTTACCAAGGATGCGCTCTACCGACTGAGCTATAGCAGCAAAGCTTATGCCCCTTAAAGTAAGGGGCATAGTGTGGCGACCGAGAAGGGACTTGAACCCTCGACCTCCGGCGTGACAGGCCGGCGTTCTAACCAGCTGAACCACTCGGCCACAGCTCCGCTAATATAACAAATTTTTCGTCATTTGTCAATAGGTTTTCAAAGAAAAAAAGCTCAAAGAACAAAGTTCTTTGAGCTTTGGAGCTGCTATCCAGATTCGAACTGGAGACCTCATCCTTACCAAGGATGCGC
>JAHHRR010000018.1 GCA_020025655.1 Oscillospiraceae bacterium | reverse complement strand
ACTAATATTATTTCCATCTCCTTAGGCGCTATCCTTATTAACAACTTCATTTTCTCCCAGTTCCTTGGCTGCTGCCCCTTCCTGGGCTGCTCCAGCAAGGTCGAGACTGCTACCGGTATGGGTCTTGCAGTTGTGTTCGTTATGGGTCTTGCTTCCGCAATCTGCTGGGTTATAAATGAGTACGTTCTGATGAATCTGGGCCTGGGCTTCCTCCAGACTCTGACCTTCATCCTTGTTATCGCAGCACTTGTTCAGTTCGTTGAGATGTTCCTTAAAAAGGCTGTCCCTTCACTGTACTCTGCTCTGGGTATCTACCTCCCCCTTATCACTACCAACTGCGCTGTTCTCGGTGTTGTTCTTCTGAACGTCCAGAATAACTACAACTTCATCGAGTCTGTTGTTTACGGTATTACCGGTGGTCTTGGCTTTATGCTGGCTATCGTCCTCTTTGCAAGTGTTCGTGAGCACGTTAATTACACCGCCGAATACCCCAAGTGCTTTGAGGGCTTCCCCATCTGCCTTGTTTCTGCAGGTCTGCTTGCTCTGGCCTTCATGGGCTTCAGCGGTATGCAGATATTCTAAGGAGGGCACGGAGATATGTTAATTGTTTATGCTATTATAGTACTTGGTGTTCTTGGCGCTCTGTTCGGTGCAATCCTTGCATTTGCTGCTAAGATCTTCCATGTTGATGTTGACCCCAAGCAGGAAGCTATTCGTGAGTGTCTGGCCGGTGCAAACTGCGGTGGCTGCGGCTACCCCGGATGCGACGGTTATGCTGCTGCTGTTGCTAAGGGCGAGGCTCCTCCTGACCGCTGTGTTGCAGGTGGTGCTGAGACCGCTGAGAAGGTTGCAAAGCTGATGGGCGTTTCCGTCGGCGCAAGCGAGAAGAAGGTCGCAATGGTTATGTGCTCCGGTTCCGAGGGCCATGCCGAGAAGCGCTTCAACTACTCTGGTCCTATCGACTGTAACGCAGCTATGATCTTCGGCGGCAAGAGCAACAAGACCTGCACCTTTGCTTGTATCGGTCTTGGTAACTGCACCAATGTATGTAAGTTTGACGCTATGCACATTGTTGACGGTATCGCTAAGGTTGACCGTTCCAAGTGCGTAGGCTGCGGTGCCTGTGCTGAAGTCTGCCCCAAGAGCCTCATTAAGCTCATTCCTGCAAGCCAGAAGGTAATTACCGCCTGCTCCAATAAGGATAAGGGCGCTAAGGTTATGAAGATCTGCGACTTCGGATGCATTGCTTGCCAGAAGTGCGTACGTGAGTGCCCCTCAGATGCTATTGCCATGGTCGATAACCTTCCTGTTGTTGACAATGACAAGTGCGTTAAGTGCGGTCACTGCGCAGATGTCTGCCCCCGCCACGTTATCAACTGGTTCGAGGACTAATTTAAATTTTAAAATGCTGTACTCAAAAGAGTACAGCATTTTTTTATACTTGACGTATACCCCTAGGGGGTATATAATCAGTTTGAAAAAAGGTGGTGTATCTATGAGCGAAAACTGTTGCGCCGATAGAAAAAAAGTCAGAAGTCCTGAGGAATACAAAAAGCTGATGAACAGGCTGAACAGAATCGAGGGACAGGTGAGAGGAATAAAAGGTATGCTGGAAAAAAGTGCATACTGTCCGGATATTCTGGCTCAGGTAGCTGCTGCCAATGCTGCTCTTAATGCGTTCAGCAAAGAATTGCTTGCCAGTCATATTAAAACCTGTGTGGTAAATGATATTAAAGCAGGTAAGGAAGAAACGGTAGATGAGCTGCTTGCCACTATTCAGAAGCTCATGAAATGAGTTTCTTTGGACTGTTAAAGTATATAATTTCAAAGTGAGGTAAATAATGAAACAGTTTAATGTTACGGGCATGAGCTGTGCCGCCTGCTCGGCAAGAGTTGAAAAAGCGGTTTCAGCAGTTTCGGGCGTTACATCCGTGTCAGTGAGTCTGCTGACTAACTCCATGGGTGTTGAAGGAACTGCAGCCGATGCAGACATTATTGCTGCTGTGACCAATGCAGGCTACGGCTGCAAGGTAAAAGGCACAGATACTCAAACAAAGTCAAGCTCAGCTGATGAGGATGCACTTAAAGACACTGAAACACCTAAAATGAAGAAAAGACTTGTCTATTCTCTGGGATTTCTGATTGTCCTTATGTACATTACTATGGGCCATGTCATGTGGGGCTGGCCGCTTCCACAGAAAATGGCCGCAAATCCTATGAACATTGCTCTGGCAGAGGTAATCCTTACTGTCATAGTTATGGTTATAAACCAGAAGTTCTTTATCAGCGGATTTAAGGGAATAATTAACAGAGCACCTAATATGGATACACTCGTTGCACTGGGTTCAGGTTCAGGATTTGTGTGGAGTGTATATGAGATGTTCGTTATGAGTCAGGCTATAATGGACGGTAATGTTGATGCAGCTTTCCATTGCCTGCATAACCTTTATTTTGAGTCTTCGGCAATGATACTCACTCTTATTACTGTGGGTAAGATGCTTGAGGCCAGATCCAAGGGTAAAACAACGGATGCTCTTAAAGGCCTTATGAAAATGGCTCCCAAAACCGCTAACATCATAGTTGACGGTGCTGAGCAGACAGTTCCGATTGAGCAGGTTAAGAAGGGCGATGTATTTGTAGTTCGTCCCGGTGAAAATGTCCCCGTTGACGGTGTGATTCTCGAAGGAAGCAGTGCGTTTGATGAATCTGCTCTTACAGGTGAAAGCATTCCTGTGGATAAGACAGCAGGTGACATTGTTTCTGCTGCAACTGTCAATCAGGCAGGCTTTATAAAGTGCGAAGCCACCCGTGTCGGTGAAGACACAACTCTCAGCCAGATCATAAAAATGGTTTCTGATGCTGCTGCAACGAAAGCACCTATTGCAAAGATTGCTGATAAGGTTTCCGGCATTTTCGTACCCACAGTATGCAGCATTGCACTTGTGACTTTAGTTGTATGGCTTCTTTTGGGCGAAGAGCTTTATTTCGCACTGGGAAGAGCAATTTCCGTCCTTGTTATTTCATGCCCCTGCGCTCTGGGACTTGCAACACCTGTTGCAATAATGGTCGGTTCAGGCCTTGGCGCAAAGAACGGTGTACTCTTTAAAACCGCAGCAATTCTCGAGGAAACAGGACGTGCTGCTGTTGTGGCACTGGATAAGACCGGTACAATTACAGCAGGTACTCCAAAGGTTACAGATATTATTCCGGCAGACGGACTTGACGATGAAAAGCTTCTGAACTTTGCAGCTGCACTTGAAAGTAAGTCCGAGCATCCTCTGGCATCTGCTGTTATGTCCTGCGCTGAGGAAAAAGGCATTAAGCCCGCAGAAGTTAAGGAATTTTCTGCACTGCCCGGTAACGGACTTACCGCAGTGCTTGACGATGAAAAGCTTTATGCAGGCAGCAAAAAGTTCATCCAGACCATGATTCAGGTTCCCGAAGGCATTCTCAGCAAGGCAGAAGAGCTTTCAGGACAGGGAAAGACTCCGCTGTTCTTTGCCTCTGACAAGCGTTTTCTGGGTATAATAGCTGTCGCAGATACCATTAAGCCCGATTCTCCCGAAGCAATTCAGGAACTTAAAAATATGGGTATAAAGGTCGTTATGCTGACAGGCGATAACCAGCGTACAGCTGAAGCGATAGGCAAGCAGGCAGGTGTTGACGAGGTTATAGCGGGTGTTCTCCCTGATGGTAAGGAAGCAGCGGTACGTGAACTTGCAAAATACGGCAAGGTTGCAATGGTCGGCGACGGTATAAATGATGCGCCTGCACTTACAAGAGCAGATATAGGTATTGCTATCGGAGCCGGTGCTGATATTGCTGTTGATGCGGCGGACGTGGTTCTTATGCACGGAAGCCTTAAAGATGTTTCTGCTGCAATCCGACTGAGCAGAGCAACATTGAGAAATATCCACGAGAACCTGTTCTGGGCATTCTTCTATAATACAATAGGTATCCCTATAGCAGCAGGCGTTCTTGTCGGTGCGGGAGTTACTCTGAATCCCATGATAGGAGCTGCGGCCATGAGCCTTTCCAGCTTCTGCGTTGTAACCAATGCATTAAGACTTAATCTTTTCAAGATGCACGACGCATCCAAAGATAAGCCCTTAAAGCACAAACAGAAATCAAAAATCGAAGCGGAGGAAAGCTGCCGGTGCAGTGATGCCTGCCCAGTCGATTTAGATAATAATAAGGAGGAAAATCTTATGGTTAAGACTATTAAAATTGAAGGTATGATGTGCCCCCACTGCGAGGCTCATGTTAAAAAGGCTCTGGAAGCACTTGACGGTGTTCAGAGTGCAGAAGCAAGCCACACTGCAAAGCAGGCAGTTGTTACCGGTGAAAATCTTAATGATGCCGCAATGAAGGCAGCGGTTGAAGAGGCCGGCTACAAAGTTCTCGGTATCGAGTAATATAAAAAACCGCTTCTCTTGGGAAGCGGTTTTTTTATAATGTTTTTCCGTTGAGTATAGATTTTTCGAGATTACCGTTATCATCGTAGCGGAGCTTTAAGGAAAAGAAGGGACAGTCGGTTTCCAGAAGCTTTAAGAAAACTCTGTCGCCTTCCCAGATAGGCAGATTTAAAACCTCACCTTTATCTATCCACTTTAATTCTCCCTCGTCACAGTCCCGTATTTCCCCGGAAAAGCTTTGGGCAGTGAAAAGGTGCATATATTCCGTTTCCCATGAGGAATAAGAGAAAGTAACTATACCACGAAAGCGCCATGAGCTGAGATGAAGGCCGGTTTCTTCGTAAACCTCTCTCAGCATACATTCTTCGGGGCTTTCGCCTTCTTCAAATTTACCGCCAACGCCTATCCATTTTCCGGCGTTTTCGTCGTTGGCTTTCTTAGTCCTGTGAAGCATAAGGTATTCATTTCCACGCTCAATATAGCAAAGACTTGTATTTTTCATATTCATCACCGAAAACATTATAATATAAGCGGAAGTAAATTGAAAGATTTGTTTATATTTCTCGATAGACAAGTATAAAGCATCAAGATATAATTAGAAGTATGAAAGCTAATAATATTGTAATTTACACTGACATGGACGGAACTGTTCTCAGCGATTGGGACAGGGGACCGTATATACCGGAGCGTAATCTGAAAATGCTGCGTGATTTCAGAGCAAAAGGAGGGCTTTTTTCGGTCGCCAGCGGCAGAGATGCTTTGAGTATTTTGAAGTATTTTCCCGAGGGAATAATAAGTGCGCCGTTGGTATGTTCTAACGGGGCGCTGGTATATGATGCAGACAGAATGGAAGCCGTTCACGAAGTGCCGCTGCCTGAAAGCTATGCTCAGGAGGCAGTAGAATATTGCCGCATCCATAAAAACGTAAGTATTGTCACCTGCGATGCAGACGGAATGTATCATGTTAACGTAGATGAAAGAAGAATAGACGCAGACGGCAGACTGAGAAACGGTATTAGCTGTGAGAAGTTTTTAAGCGGCAGGTATCTGAAAATTTGTTTTATTCTGAATGATGCGGCATATATGGAGCAAATGATAAAGGACAGCGCAGATTTTGCATCTTCCGGTCTTGTAACAACCTGCGGCAGCGGGCCTATATTTCTTGAGGCGATATCTGCGGGAGTAAGCAAGGCTGAAGGCATAAAGACTGCGCTTAAATATGCTGAGGCTCAGAACAGGGTCCTTGTATGTATAGGCGACTACTACAATGACTGTGAAATGCTTGCAAATGCGCACATTGCGGCGTGTCCGGAACAGAGTCCGCAGGATTTAAAGGATATATGCAAGTTTATCTGCTGCAATAATAATGAGGGTGCAGTAGGAGATTTAATTCAAAAGCTGTATGATATGTAAAAAGCTCTGAGATTTAATCTCAGAGCTTTTTTAACATTTATGCAATTTGGTTATTAGCCTATACCGCCGAATTTTATACCGGCAATTAAAGCGATCAGTGCAAATAGGCAGTATACATATTTGCCCATGGTATGAAACCATGAACCGATTTTTCTGTTGCCTGAAATACCCTGATTGACAGCTGCAAGAGCGGTATCTTTCTTGAGCACCCAGAAGAACATAATGCCTGCAAGAAGAGCACCAAGGGGGCAGATGTATATAGAGACTATATCCATCCACTGAGAAGTCCAGGGCTGTATAAGAAGGGATATTACAGCACCTATGCTGCCGATAATAAGGACTGAGGGCAGACGTTTAAGGTGCAGTGCATCCTGCAGAAATGCAACAGGAGCTTCATAAAGATTGATAATAGAAGATATACCTGCAAAAAATACGCAGATGAAGAAAATCATACCGACAATGCGGCCGCCTGCCATGCCGTTAAATACGTTTGGAAGATAAACAAACATAAGTCCGGGGCCGGGCTTATCAGGGGCAACATTGCCTACACCCATTGCAGGCAGAATTACCAGCATTGCAAGAACAGCTGCGATGGTATCAAAGATTGCTACATTTCTTGCGGAGAAGGGGATATCCTCATCCTTGGGAAGATATGAGCCGTAAATTACAGAACCGTTTCCGGCAACTGACAGAGAGAAGAAAGCCTGACCGAAAGCGTATACCCAAACTTCAATGTTCAGGAGACCTTTCGGGTCTAGGGTGAAGATGTATTTGTAACCATCTTCGGAACCGGGAAGAGTAAAAATATAAACAGCGAGAATTACGAAGAGGAAAAACAGAGTCGGCATCATAAGACGATTGGCTTTTTCAACTCCCTTATCTATACCTATTGCCATAATTGACAGAGCGAGAATAAGGGCGAGAATCTGCCACAGACTGTTTCCTACGGAGAATATGCCGCCGTGAACCATCATGGAAACGGCTTCGGGCAGGCTGCCTGCCTCGGGAGCTGCGGAACCGAAAGTACCGCCTATCATAGACATATCCTGCCCCATAGCATAAAGCTGACCGGAAATACCCATCCATGTATATTTTAAAATCCAGCCCATAACCACCGTGTAACCGATAGCCAGCATTAAAGCGCCTATAATCGGCAATGCACCGATAATCTGACCGCTTTTTCTGTTACCGAAGCGGTTTTCGGTACACATACCGAAAGCGCCGACAGGACCGGAACTGGCATAACGGCCTAACGCAAATTCCTCAATAACACCGGTAGAAGCTATGAGGACAACAAAGAGTACATAAGGAAGCAGGAATGTCAGTCCGCCGTACTTGGAAACCATTATCGGGAATCGCCATATGTTGCCCATACCTACTGCTGAGCCTATACAGGCCAGAATGAAGCCGCGTTTGTTGCGGAAGCTGCCACGTTGTTCGAGAGTCTTTGCACCCATAGTCTACACATCCTTTGCGATAAAATAATAAAATTCCCTCATTTAGAGACATATATGCCCAAATAGACAATAACATGATTTTAGCAAGACATAAAATATTTGTCAACAATTTAAACGATAAAAACAATAATAATTTACAGTAGTAAAGAAAATGATGCAAAAGATAGAAAAACAGGCATAAAATTTATGCCTGTATTTTGAAACAGACGGCAGGCTGAGGATTATCAGGCTAGGAGATACAGGCGGAAGTGAATGAGGCTTGCAGAATAAAAAATGACCGATGCTCAAAGAGCATCGGTCATTTTGAATTTATTGTTTAGAGATGGCTTATATTAGTACATACCGCCCATATCGGGAGCAGCAGCTACGGGAGCAGCTTTCTCAGGAATGTCAGCTACGAGGCTCTCGGTGGTGAGAACCATAGCTGCAACGGAGGAAGCGTTCTCCAGTGCGGTGCGGCAAACCTTGGTAGGATCAACGATACCCATGGAGATCATATCACCGTAAGTCTCGTTTGCAGCATCAAAGCCATAGTTTGCATGAGTACCGTTCTTAACATTGTTGAGAATAACGGCACCTTCAAGACCTGCATTTGCAGCAATCTGCATGATAGGAGCTCTCAGAGCCTTTGCAATGATGGAAGCACCGGTCTTTTCGTCGCCGTCCAGCTCTGCAACCAGCTTCTCAGCTGCCTTGGAGCCGACTACATATGCAGTACCGCCGCCTGCGACAATACCTTCCTCAACTGCTGCACGAGTTGCGTTAAGAGCATCTTCGATGCGCAGCTTCTTTTCCTTCATTTCGGTTTCGGTTGCAGCACCAACCTTGATAACTGCTACGCCGCCGGCCAGCTTTGCCAGACGCTCCTGAAGCTTCTCTTTGTCGTAATCAGAAGTGGTCTCGTCAATCTGACGCTGAATCTGAGCGCTGCGAGCCTTGATTTCGTCCTTGTTGCCTGCGCCGTCAACAATAACGGTGTTCTCCTTGGTAACCTTGACCTGATGTGCAGAACCCAGCATACGGATGTCGGTATCCTTGAGCTCCATGCCCAGATCAGCGGAAACAACCTGACCGCCGGTGAGGATTGCGATATCCTGAAGCATTTCCTTACGTCTGTCACCAAAGCCGGGAGCCTTGACGCATACGCAGTTGAAGGTGCCACGGAGCTTGTTGAGAACGATAGTTGCAAGAGCTTCGCCCTCTACATCCTCAGCAATGATGAGGAGCTTTCTGCCGGCCTTAACGATCTGCTCAAGCAGAGGCAGGATTTCCTGAATGTTGGAGATCTTCTTATCAGTGATAAGGATAAGTGCATCATCCAGAACAGCTTCCATCTTGTCAGTGTCGGAAACCATGTAGGGGGACAGGTAGCCACGGTCAAACTGCATACCTTCAACAACATCGCTGTAAGTCTCAGCGGTCTTGCTCTCTTCAATGGTGATAACGCCGTTCTGGCTTACTTTCTCCATTGCTTCAGCAATCAGGTTACCGATAACTTCATCACCGGAAGAAATGGTACCTACACGTGCGATATCATTGGAGCAGGAGACAGGCTGAGAAGCAGCCTTAACAGCCTCAACAGCAGCTTCGGTAGCTTTCTTCATACCCTTGTTCATGGTGATGGGGTTTGCACCGGCTGCAAGGTTCTTAAGACCTTCACTGATCATTGCCTGTGCAAGAACAGTTGCGGAAGTGGTACCGTCACCGGCAACATCGTTGGTCTTGGTGGAAACTTCCTTTATAAGCTGTGCGCCCATGTTCTCGAAAGGATCCTCAAGCTCAACTTCCTTTGCAATGGTAACACCGTCGTTTGTGATCAGGGGAGTACCGAACTTCTTGTCCAGAACTACATTTCTGCCCTTAGGTCCAAGGGTAATTTTAACTGTATCGGTGAGCTGGTTTACGCCACGCTCAAGAGCTTTTCTTGCTTCTTCACCGTAAATAATCTGTTTAGCCATTATAAATTAGCCTCCTTACTCAATAACTGCCAGAATGTCAGACTGACGAACGATAGTGTATTCATCCTCGCCGAGTTTGACTTTGCTGCCGCTGTACTTGCCTACAAGTACCTTCTGTCCGGCTTCTACTATCATCTTGACCTCGTTGCCCTCAACCATTCCGCCGGGGCCGACTTCAACAACTTCGTATATTTCGGGCTTCTCCTGAGCGGAAGCGGTCAGGAAGATACCGGAGGATGTACGCTCCTCAGCTTCGTTCTGCTTGAGAACGACTCTGTCAGCCAAAGGTCTAAGTTTCATGTTATATATGCCTCCTAAAACATTATTTACAAAGTTTAACACCGTTAGCACTCAAACACCATGAGTGCTAACGGTGTTAATAATACCACATAATTTTTATTTTGCAAGTACCCATAGCTGAAAATTGTAAGATATTTTATTAACTTTCTGTTACGAGTTTTAAAATAGAGACACAGGCTTAAAGAATTGCAGCGGGCTGTGCAGCATAATCAGGCTTGACAGAGTCGAAGAAATGCATACCCACAGGAACGATGAGGTTTAACGCACGTGGGATAAGCTTTATGCGCACCTTATCGGTGAATATTGCCTCGCCGTCCAGATTTACTACATTCTCTTCGTTGAAATCTATTTCGATTTCATCGGTTCTCAGATGAGTTATGTATTTAGTGAATTCGTCCGCTTTTCCTTTTGAATACTTATATATCAATGAAGCAAAGGTAAAGAGACTGACCTTTTTACATACAAGTATATCCATGATTCCGTCATTGGGCATGGCATCAGGCACGGGATTGAAGCCGCCGCCGTAAAAACGGCCGTTGCAGGCACATACAAGTGTATGCTTACCCTCAGTGTAAAATTCCTTGGATTTTATTTTCATGTTGCGGGAAATTCCCTGAAACATATTAACAATCGCAGAAATCACATAGCCGCCGGAGCCGCCGACAAGAGGGAGGCTGCTGTATTTGTGAACACTTGTGCCGATACGGGCATCTATTCCCACGGAGCAGATATTGGCACTGTACTTGCCGTTGCAGCGAATGAGGTCGATAGGAGTCTCCCAGCCGTCAATCAGTGCGTCAAGATTTTTATACAAAGACTGCTCGTCCCCGAACATACGGCAGAAATCATTACCGGTTCCGATAGGGAAGGGGCAGACAGCTACATTGCTCAGCAGCGCCGCAGCAGAGGCACATTCGTTAAAGGTACCGTCACCGCCGCATGAATAAACTCTCAGATGATCTTCAAATTCGGCTTCGTGCTTTATTTTGTCGATAGCGTCCAGAGGTGCCTTGGTGATATAAATCTCGTAGTTATCTTTTCTGCCACGCTTGAAAAAAACATATTCTACTTTGACTCTGATCTCCTCAGAATGGTCTGAACCGCCGGCGGCCGGATTCACAATAAACAGATGCTTCATACCTAACTCCAAAAATTACGAAACTTATTTCTTATTGAAATACATGAAAAGGTCACACTTTATCATACCATTATATAGCTTACGTTTCTTATCAGCCTGTTTGCCGAAGCTGCGCTCAAACTCAGTATGTGAGGAAAGAAGGTAAAGCTGCCAGTTTTCAGTATTACGATAAATCTGACCGAAACCCTTGTAAAGTGCTTCGGCTTCCTGTTTTTCCATGATACGTTCGCCATAAGGAGGATTGGTTACAATTACGCCACGATCGGTCTTACGGTCAAATTTCATAGCATCTGCAACTTCAAAATGAACGATGCTGCCAACGCCTGCTCGCATTGCGTTTTCACGTGCAATCTGGATAGCAGCAGGATCAATATCGGAACCTACTATATGATACTCGCCGTTAAACTCTCTTGCTCTGGCGGCATCCTTGACGTTATCCCAGACCTTGCGGTCGAAATTTTTCCAATCCATAGCGGTAAACTGTCTGTAAAGACCGGGAGCACGGTTCTTTGCAATCAGGGCTGCTTCTATGGGGATGGTTCCGCTGCCGCAGAACGGATCGCAGAAATCACCCTTGCCACGGTATCTTGAAAGATTGACCATGGCGGCAGCCAGAGTTTCCTTTAAGGGAGCGGCATTGTGAGCAGGGCGGTAACCACGCTTGTGAAGTCCGGCACCGGTGGTATCAATGCACAGGGATACCTGATCCTTCATTATAGAAAACTGTACCTGATATAAAGCTCCGGTCTCGGCGAACCACTCAATGCCGTAGCGGCTTTTAAGTCTTTCAACAATGGCCTTTTTAATTATTTTCTGGCAGTCGGAAACAGAGAAGAGCTTGGAGTTAAGGCTGTGGCCCTTGACGGGGAAAGCACCGTCCTTGGGAATCAGCATCTCCCAGGGGAGAGCCTTGGTCTTTTCAAAAAGCTCGTCAAAGCTGAGCGCTTCAAACTTACCAACTTCTATAAGAATACGCTCGCCGATTCTGAGACAGACGTTGGCGGTTGCGATGGCTTCTTCGTCACCGGTAAAATATACACGACCATTTTCTGCTGCAACATTTTTCAAGCCCAGACGTCTGAGCTCGTCTGAAATAGGGCCTTCAAGACCCAGAAGGCAGGGGACACAGAGTTTAAATTCCATACATCAATACTCCATAAATAAATACAATATAAATATTTCGTCTTTACTATAACATACATAATAAATAATACATCAAAAATAAGAAAATGTAAACGAATTACTTAGTTAAATTTAAGATTAATTTAAAAAAGTACATGAAAATTGGGGAAAATTTAACACGTATTGTAAAGGCCTGTAAATTTTGTTATAAATCAAGAAAATAACAAACTATATGTGCAAACTGAACTAAAATTCTTCCAAAAGCCTATTGAATTTTTAAATGTTTAGTGGTATATTAACCATAGTCACAAATTGTTCATTTTTCCGGAGGATTTTTTCATGGCAATCGAAAGGCTCGAGTTTCTCGAAATCTTAAAGGATTCATACTCTGCTTATTACAATATAAGTGATGTGAAAGCCCCTGAAAATCTTCCTCTGATATTCAGAGCAGACTATTTTTCAAGACAGGAAAAATATTGGATAGATAAAAAGAATACCATATGGGGAAATGAGACAAATGAATACGCTTATGTATTCTCAGCACCTGAATTTGATAAAGAGCTTATAAAAAAATGCATTGATTTTGCACTCGATGATGCTCTTCCCAGAGTTAAACCTCACAGGGAGCATCAGTATACAAATGTTAAGGTTGTTCTTGTGGCAGAACATTTCGATGAAAAAGATGTTAAAGAGCTTACAAAGAGAGAGTTTACAAAAAGCTATAAATTCTCCTTGCATGGCTTTACAAATCTGCTGAGTGCAGCAGTGGACCTTGAAAAACAGAAGACTTACACTAACCGCGCCGGCTACAGGCTGGCGGATTTCTTTAAGAAGCTTTTTGCTGTCAGGGAGGAGAAGACCTGACACAAATGCTAATATTTCAACATTTTTTATTTAAGGAGTGAAAAGTGTGAGCGCAATACTTATTCTTGTTATCGCATTGGTTCTGCTGGCATTAGGTTACGTATTCTACGGTAGCTGGCTGGCAAAGAGATGGGGAGTAGACCCCACTCGTGAAACCCCGGCACACACCAGTTACGACGGTAAGGACTTCGTTCCTGCTAACCCCGCTGTTCTGATGGGCCACCATTTCTCATCCATCGCTGGTGCAGGCCCCATTAACGGACCTATCCTGGCTTCCGTTTTCGGTTGGGTTCCTGTTTTCCTGTGGGTTGTTATCGGTGGTATTTTCTTCGGTGCAGTTCATGACTTCGGTGCTCTGTTCGCCTCTATTCGTCACAATGGTGGTTCCATTGGTGAAGTTATCAAGGCTAACATGGGTGTCCGTGCACAGAGACTGTTCACCATCTTCGCACTGCTTGTTCTGATTCTGGTTATCGCTTCCTTCACTGCAGTTGTTGCAGGTACCTTCATGTCTGAAGCTGATTCAATCTTCACTGTCGGCCGTGCAAACGTTTCTGAGCATGCATCTACTGCAACTACTTCTCTGCTCTTCATCGTTATTGCATTCATCTTCGGTTTCTTTGTATACAGAAAGAACGCCAAGATCGGTCCCGCAACTGTTGTTGGTATCCTCGGCATTGTTGCCATCGTTGTCGTCGGTCTGAATGTTGGTATCAACCTCAGCCGTACTTTCTGGGTTGGCTTCATTGCTGTTTACGTTATGTTCGCATCCCTGCTTCCTGTATGGATGCTTCTGCAGCCTCGTGACTACCTGAGCTCCTTCCTGCTTTACGGCATGATGATCATCGCTGTTGTCGGTATCCTCGGCTCCAATATGCAGGTTGAGCTTCCCGCATTCACTTCCTTCCATCCCGAAGGATCCGGCTACCTCTTCCCCACTCTGTTCATTACTGTTGCTTGTGGTGCAGTTTCCGGCTTCCACTCCCTGATTGGTTCCGGTACTACTTCCAAGCAGCTTGACTCTGAGAAGGATGCAAAGGTCATCGGCTACGGCGCAATGATCGTTGAGTCCGCTCTGGCTATCATCTCCCTGATCGCTGTCGGTATTGTTTACCACAAGACCAACATCGGTGGCGGCGATGTTTACAACCTGTCCGCACCTCCTACCATCTTCGCTGGTGGTATTGCTACTGCTGTTGCTACCATGTTCGGTGGCGTTGCAGATTCTACCAACCCCGTATACGACACTGTATACACCCTGCTGACTCTGGCAGTTTCCGTCTTCGCTCTGACCTCTCTGGACTCCGGTACTCGTCTTGCACGTTACATGTTCGCAGAGCTCTTTGTTAAGGAAGGCGAGAAGCCCGAGGAAATCACCGGCATCCGTGGCTTCATGGCAAAGCCCTTCGTATCCACCTTTATCATGGTCGTTATCGGCTGCGGTATGGGCTTCATGGGTCTGAAGGAAATCTGGGGCGTATTCGGTGCTGCTAACCAGCTGCTTGCTGGTATCGCAATGCTGGCTGTTGCTGCATGGCTTGCTAACGCAGGTAAGGACAACAAGATGTTCTACGTACCTATGGTATTCATGCTCTGCGCAACTGGTACTTCCCTCGTTATGACCATCATTGACAAGATCAAGATGATCGCAGGCGCTGCTGCAAAGTGGGGCGACTGGTTCCAGCTTATCTGGTCTATCGGCCTGATTGTTCTTGCTGTTGTTCTTGTTGTTGAGGGTGTTAAGGTTCTCTCCAAGAAAAAGGAAGCAAAGGCTTAATTTAGTCTAAACTTTCTAATAGCATTACATACTTAAAGGGCGGTCTTTTGACCGCCCTTTTTCTTTGCTGTAAAACTGAATTCGGCGTTAAAATGTGAATTCCTCCGATGTGCCTTGCACATTACGGGGGATTTTTTATTTGTACTATATAAGCACGATTGTGCTAAATTATAGGAAGATTGAACCCTGTTCGATCCTTTTCTCTTGTTTAGCTGATGAGTATATGCTATAATTTTTCGGGGTGATAAAATGGATTGTTATGCTGAATATAAAAGTAAACTGCGTACAGCTGAAGAAGCGGTAAAAATAGTAAAAGACGGAGACTGGGTCGATTATGCCTCCAACATTGCTTTTCCTACCTGCCTTGACAAGGCACTTTCTGAAAGAAAGGAAGAGCTTCATAATGTTAAGGTGCGCGGTAACCTGACTCAAGGACCGATTCAGGTTATTGAATGTGATCCCAGTCAGGAGCATTTTGTATATAATACATGGCATTGCTCCGGCTATGAGCGTAAAATGTGCGATAAAGGTCGCTGCTTCTTTACGCCTATGATTTTCAGAAATCTTCCGTGGTATTACAAAAATTTCGTAACAGTTGATGTTGCGATGATTTCTGTAACACCTATGGATAAACACGGATATTTTAACTTATCCGGCTCTGCGGGTGTTTCCAGAGCAGTTCTTGACAAAGCCGACAGAATCATTCTGGAAGTTAATGAGGCACTGCCCAGAGTGAGAGGCGGAGAACTGGAAACTGTCCACATTTCAGAGGTTGATTATGTGGTTGAAGCAGGCAGAATTGAACCTTGGGCTCCACCATTCCTGCCGCCTTCTCAGGAAGATAATAAGATTGCCGAATATATCCTGCCGTTTATCAAGGATGGAACTACAATTCAGCTTGGAATAGGCGGTACACCGAACGCACTGGGCGCACTTATTGCTCAGTCTGATTTAAAGGATCTGGGAATGCATACTGAGCTTTGCTCAGACGGCTTTATGGAAATGGCCAAGGCCGGAAAGCTTACAAATATGAAGAAAACTCTGCACAGAGGCAAGGGCGTTTTGGGACTTGCAGTCGGCAGCAGAGAATTTTATGACTGGGTTGATGATAACCCCTCACTTGCTGCATTTCCGATGAGCTATGTAAACAATCCCGATATAATCGCTAAGAACGATAACCTTATTTCTATAAATGGATGCCTGAATGTAGACCTTTACGGTCAGGTTTCTTCCGAAAGCTCAGGCCTTCGCCAGATTAGCGGAACCGGCGGACAGCTCGACTTCGTGACAGGTGCAGCTATGTCTAAAGGCGGCAAAGCTTTTCTGTGCATGAGCTCAACCTTTACCGATAAAGAAGGGGTTAAGCACTCAAGAATTATGCCTCAGTTTAACGGAGATATTATTACGACTCCCAGATCTCAGGCCTATTATATAGTTACGGAGTTCGGTGCGGTAAATCTGGCAGGTATGAGCTCATGGGAAAGAGCCGAGAAGCTGATTTCCATTGCACATCCTGAATTCAGAGATGAACTGATTAAAAAAGCAGAAGAGCAGCGTATCTGGCTGCCCTCCAATAAAAGGTGAAGTATGTATATAGACAGTGTTTTGTATGAGGGCGGAGCTGATGGCAGAGAAGCAAAGGAAATGCGCTGCTACGAATTTCTAGACAAGCTTAGTATCCAATATTTCAGGGCTGACCATGAAAAAGCAGATACCATTACAGCGTGTGAAGATGTGGAAAAAGTTCTGGGAGCTAAAATCTGCAAAAACCTTTTTCTCACAAATAGACAGCAGACTGAGTTTTATCTGCTTTTGATGCCGGGTGAAAAGCCATTTTTCACAAAGCTCCTTTCAAAGCAGATTGGTACAGCAAGACTGAGCTTTGCATCACCTGAGCATATGAACGAGCTGCTGGATATTACTCCGGGGTCTGTGAGCGTGCTTGGACTTATGAATGATAAGGAAAAGAAAGTACATCTGCTGATAGACAGAGACTTGCTTAAAGAAGAGTTTTTCGGCTGCCACCCTTGCCTTAATACCTCAACACTTAAATTCAAAACCGAGGATTTGATTGAAAAAATTTTACCTGCACTTTCATATGAGCCACAGTATGTGGACTTGCCTTGGGAGAGACCGGAAGAATAAAAAAGTCGGCGTGATTTAAATCACGCCGACTTTTTAAATGTTCAGAAGTTCGTTCCAACGAGGGTCATTTTCCATATAGTCGAAATCTTTCTCAGATTTAAAGCTGCTAATCATACTAATTAGCATTTTATCAGCAAATTCAGGGTCTGCTTTTTTAAAAGTCATGTGGGAAAATAGGGGAGCGGCTGTAAAACCGGTGATACTATCCAAACTTTTCAACATCTTGTCTACGCATAAAATGGTTTTATCACGGTCTTTCTCAAATTGTGCTAATTCTAAATCGGCGGCAATAACGCTGTATTCTCCCGTTTCAAAAAGTTCAGCAAGAAGCTTTCTCTTTTCGGTATAGTATTTTGCAAGCTCAGTATCCTGCTCTTTGCATTTTAGATTAAACAGGCTGCCGAAAACTAAGCTTAGCAGCTGAGACGAGGACATAAGAATTTCCTCATATTCCTTGTATGCTTTTTCTGTTTCACCTGTTTTTTCATACAGTACAGCCTGTTTTCTTTTTCCTTCAAGGCTTTGGGTTGAGAAAAAGCGCAAATATTCACCGGCCTTTTCATATTGCTCTTTGCCGAGATAATAATTGTAGAGGGAACCTGCGGCTGCAGTTTTGAAGTTGTCGTCGTTGCTGCTCAAAAGTCTTTCGCAACAGCCTAAAAGAAATGAATCGTATTTTGAATTGTCAGACGTTTGGAGAGCGAAGCGCTTTGATTCCAGCGTCAGTGAAAGACAATAGATTAGGCTATCGCAATTCGGGTAGGTTTCAATTTGCTTTTTTACCCAAGCGTATGCGTCGTCAAAGCTTTGAGTTTCAAATATCTGCTCTGCTTTTAGAGTAAGCTCCTGTATCTCCTGCGCTGATAGTTCGTTTTGAAAAGACAGCAGCTCGTTGAGAGAAACATCCAAAAGACGGGCAATAGGGGCAAGAAGTGTTATATCCGGCATTGTATTGCCATTTTCCCATTTATTCACTGCGGGTGCTGTTACACCCAGAAGCTTTGCCATTTCTTCCTGCGTGAGCTCTTTTTGCTTTCGATATTTTCTTATTACTTCACCAATCTTCATGTGTAATCACCTTTTTGTAAAATGTCAAGGCCCTTGCAAATATGATATTAACATGAGTTGATAAAAAAGAGTAGTGAACATCCGTTAACTAATACTATAAAAAATTAACCGATATTAAAAAATTAACCGATATTCAAAAAACTGCTTTACCAATTGGTAAAGCAGTTTTAAAAGTTAATCTTTGTATACTCTTGGAACACGCTTTGAAACGGCGCATAACAGTTCATAGGGGATTGTGCCGGCAGCATCTGAGATTTTGCAGATGCTGTTCTGTTCACCGAAAATTTCGACCTCACTGCCAACATCCACCTGAGGAAAATCACTCAAATCAACCATGCACATATCCATGCAAATGCTGCCGCACTGGGGAGCGAAGCCACCCTTTACAGCATAGCTGCATTTGTTGGAGCTGATTCTGGGCAGACCGTCAGCATAGCCGATGGCAAGAACGCCCATGCGAGTGCGCTTGTCAGTTGTGTAGCGGCGGCCGTAACTGACAGATGTACCCGGTTCGTATACCTTGATGGTGCTTACAGTTGTCACCAGACGCATACAGGGCTTTAATCCCAGACGTCCGGAAGTATCTCCGTATCCATAGAGCAGAAGTCCGGGCCGCACCATATCAAGTGCCATTTCGGGATAGTTCACAACTGCACCGCTGTTTGCACAGTGGCGAATCTTGAAGCTGAGCCCGCTCTGTTTTTTCAAATCTTCGATAAATCCTGTGAAAAGGGCAAACTGACGGCGGGTGTAATCCTCGTTATCCTCTCCAAACTCATCGGAAACAGCAAAGTGAGTGTATATACCCTCATGGTTAAGACCGGGCAGGGCGCAGGCCTCGGCTACGTTGCGGAGACCCTCCTGATAGTAGCCCTCAGAGCAGAGAAAGCCCAGACGGGACATTCCGGTATCAAGTTTAATGTGAATTTTAAGCTCTTTTCCTATTGCACAGGCGGCATCGGAATATTCCTTTGCCTTTGCAAAACAGGAAATAGTCTGGCTGATGTTGTTATCAATAAGGGTTTCTGTGTACTTGGGAGGAGTATGGCCTAATATAAGGATAGGCATTTTTATTCCCGCTTCACGCAGCTCCATAGCCTCATCGAGACATGATACAGCCAGATAATCGGCACCTGCTTCTTCAAGCATTCTTGAAACAGGTACTGCACCGTGTCCGTAAGCATCGGCTTTAACTACACCAAGAAAACGGCAGCCTTCGGGTATGGCTGCTCTTATAGCTTCGTAATTGTGCCGCAGGTTTTTAAGACTTACCTCGGCCCATGTTCTTTTCTGTAAATCATCCATAATATTACTCCATAATTTTAAGCCAGTTATCTATATTGCAAAATACCTTTACGGTTCCGTTGCTGATAAGCTCAGCTTTTACCGGAACCATATTCAGGCTGTTAAACCAGATTTGAGCGCTTAAATTATCATTAAGGCTCAGCTCATAAACTGAGAAATCGGCTTCTTCCCAGCTGCTTTCCATAAATCCGTTTTTCATTAAATTAACAAGAGAGGGGAGAGCGGACATAGGACTTAATCCGTACTCGTCCAGATTGCCGGTATCGACGGAGGTTTCTCCAAAATTCAGGGAGGTTCCGTCGGGACTGAATTCGGCAGATACACCGGCGATCATCTTAGGGCTTAAAACCTTTACAGTACTGCCCTCGGTTCCTCCTTCATAATAAAGCGAGAACTCATGAGTTTTATCCGGATATTCACAGCGTATGTCGGCAGTAAAGCTGACAGTCTCTCTCTGGGAAAGCTGAGATTTGAATTCATCTAATTTTTCCTGATCCGCCTGTCCGCCGCAGGCGGTAAGCATAAGAGAAAAAATACATAATATGAGCAGGCATAGACGTTTCATAGCATCCTCCATAATAGATTTGCTAAAGTCTATGCGCTAATGAGCATTATAATCACCTTTTGCGTAATAGTCAAATGCTGATTTTGCGTTAAAAAGTAAAGTTTGACTTGAAAATTAAATATTAATGTGGTAGCATTAAAAAGCTATGAACGGGAAAATAGCAAAAAACAGCTTTCAGAGAATAAGGGTCGTCGGCTGTAAGCCCTTTAGGTATGCTTTGCTTGGTTCGCCCGGGAGCTCCGACTAATCATCGGCGTCAGATGCGCGTTAAGCTCACAAAGAGCGGCGAAAGCCGAATCTGGGTGGTACCGCGGAAGCTATGCTTTCGTCCCTGTGTGCAGGGACGGAGGCTTTTTTTATTTGTAGAATGTAAGGAGAATAGTATGAAAGAACTTATGCAGGGACTTAGAGAGTCCTCTATTAAGGCTATTTTGGAATGCGAAAGTGCTGAAATCTTAGAGCAGCTTAGAGTTAAATATCTGGGCAAAAAAGGTGAACTCACCGGCATACTCCGCCAGATGGGTAAACTGTCTGCTGAAGAGCGTCCTGTAATGGGCCAGCTGGCAAACAAGCTCAGAGCCGATATCGAGGAAGCAATTGATAAGAGAAAGAGCGAAATCAATGCTCTTATGATGGAGAAGAAGCTTGAAGATGAAGCTCTGGATGTAACCATGCCCGGTAAAAAGGCACATCTGGGCCACAAGCATCCCATGTATAATGTTCTCGACCAGATAAAAGACATATTTATAGGTATGGGATTTGAAATCGTTGACGGACCTGAGGTTGAACTGGCTGATTACAACTTCACCAAGCTCAACATTGAAGAAGGCCACCCCTCCAGAGAATGGACCGATACCTTCTACTTCACCCCCGACAGCAATATTCTTCTTCGCACTCAGACCTCCGGTATGCAGATTCATGCTATGGAGACAAGAGAACTGCCTATTCGTATTATTGCTCCCGGAAGAGTTTACCGTAAAGACGAAGTAGATGCTACACACTCTCCCATGTTCCATCAGATTGAGGGCATGGTTATAGATAAGGGTGTAACCATGGCTGATCTTAAAGCAACTCTTAATCTGGTTGTTGAAAAGATTTACGGAAAAGGCACTGTTACCCGCTTCAGACCTCATCACTTCCCCTTCACTGAACCCAGCTGCGAGATGGACATTCAGTGCCATAAGTGCGGCGGTAAGGGCTGCCCCACCTGCAAAGGCGAGGGCTGGATTGAAGTTCTGGGCGCAGGTATGGTTCACCCCAAGGTTTTGCAGGGCTGCGGCATTGATCCTGATGTATATTCCGGCTGGGCTTTCGGTATGGGCCTTGAGCGTCTTGCACTGGGTGAGTACAAAATCACCGATATGCGTCTGATATTTGAAAACGATGTCAGATTCCTTGAGCAGTTCTGAGGAGGTAGTTAAATGAGATTATCCAGAAAATGGCTGAACGAATTTGTAGATGTCAGCTTTGATGAATATAACGACAAAGACTTCGGAGAGGCAATGACCATTTCCGGCTCCAAAGTAGAAACTATTGAAGATCTTAGCCAGAGCATGAAAAATGTTAAGGCAGCTAAGATTCTGACTCTGGAAAAGCACCCTGATTCAGATCATATGCTGGTCCTCACTCTGGATGCAGGCGGTGAAGAGCCTGTTCAGATCTGCACCGGCGCATGGAATGTCCATGTTGGAGATATGGTGCCTGCTGCACTTCATAATTCCATTCTTCCCGGCGGAGTGAAAATCACCAAGGGCAAGCTCAGAGGTGTAAAGTCTGAGGGTATGCTCTGCTCAATCAAAGAACTTGAGCTGACTGAGCATGACTACGACTATGCAGGAATCAAGCCTGCCGCAATTCTTGGAGACTACAAGGCAATAGACACGAACAATCCCTCTATTGCAGCTGATATAAAAGCAGGAGATAAAATCTTCGGCAATGTCATTGCAGCCGAGGTAAAAAGCGTTGAAAGCGCAGGCATGAAGCTGTGGAAGTGTGTGCTTTGCAACGGCAAGGAAGCTGTTGAGACTGTTTCCGACTGCCAGAATATTCATGCAGGCGATATGGTTGCATACGATACCAAGAAAGACAATATCTGCTCTCTTGAAGACCTGCACGCAAAGCAGGAGGAGTTCCCTCACTGCATCCCTGACGGCATTTTTGTTCTGCATGAGGACGTTAAGCCCGGTGATGACATTGCTCAGATGCTGGGAAGAGATGACCACGTTGTTGAGTATGAGATCACTCCCAACCGTCCTGACTGCCTGAGTGTTCTGGGCCTTGCTCTGGAGGCTGCCTGCACATTTAACAAGGAACTCAAGGTACATGAGCCTGTTGTTAAGGCAGAAGCCGGCGGAGACATCAACGAGCTTGCCAAGGTTTATATTGAAAATCCTGAGCTTTGCCGCCGTTACAGCGCCAGAATGGTTAAAAATGTTAAAATCGGTCCTTCACCTGCATGGATGCGTGAGCGTCTGCGCAATTCCGGTGTAAGACCTATCAATAATATCGTTGATATTACAAACTACGTTATGCTTGAGTACGGTCAGCCCATGCACGCATTTGACTTCAGCTGCGTTGAGGGCGGAGAGATTCACGTCCGCTGTGCAAAAGAGGGCGAGACCATTAAAACTCTCGACGGCAACGAAAGAGCCCTTAAAGAGTCCATGCTTTGCATCTGCGATAAGAATAAGCCTGTTGGCGTTGCAGGTGTTATGGGCGGCGAGAACAGCGAAATTGTAGGCGATACCGCAATGGTGCTGTTTGAAAGCGCAAACTTCAACGGTACTTCTATCCGCCGTACCGCTACTGCTCTGGGTATGCGCACAGATGCATCTTCCCGCTTTGAAAAGGGTCTTGATGCTGAAAATACTGTAAATGCACTTAACAGAGCCTGCGAGCTTATTGAGCTTCTGGGAGCAGGTGAAGTTATGGGCGGCATGATTGATGTTTACCCCGAGGGCTTCCACCAGACAAAGGTAAAGCTTGAGCCTGAGAAGATAAACGGTCTTCTTGGAACTGATATCGACGAGCAGACTATGCGTGACATTCTGCTGAAGCTTCGCTTTGAGCTTGACGGAGATATGATTCTTGTTCCGTCCTGGCGTTCAGATGTAGAGCATTACTCTGATATTGCAGAAGAAGTTGCAAGATTCTATGGCTATAACGTAATTCCCACTAAGTTTACAGGCGGTATTTCCACCTGCGGCGGCTTCAGCGAGCAGCAGCTTTGCGAGCGCAGAGTGGGAGAAATCTGCCGCAGCATGGGTCTTGATGAAATTATTACCTACTCATTCATCAGCCCCTCCTACTATGATAATATCCGTATGCCCAAGGATTCAAAGCTTCGTGACAGCCTGAGAATCCTGAATCCTCTGGGAGAAGATACCTCCATTATGCGTACAAGCATTCTGCCCTCTATGCTGGAGATACTCACAAGAAACTACAATTTCCGCAATAAGCAGGCAGCTCTGTATGAGATAGGTAAGATTTACCTCAAGCGTCCTGACGGTCTGGCTGATGAGCCTAAGATAGTTTCCATCGGTGCATACGGCCCCGAGATGGATTTCTATACCATTAAAGGCTGGGTAGAAGAGCTTCTTGAAAATGTTGACAACGGAAAGCTTCATTTCGAGGCTGATAAGACCAATCCTTCTTATCACCCCGGCCGCTGCGCAAAGGTCTATGTAAACGGTGCTTATATAGGCGTATTCGGACAGATTCACCCCGAGGTTGCAAAGAACTACGGAGTAGATGTGGAAATGTACTGCGCTGAGCTGAGCTTTGAGGCAATCTATGCTCAGGAGCGTGAGACTCCCGTTTATAAAGCTCTGCCCAGATTCCCCTCTGTTACAAGAGACATTGCTGTTGTCTGCGACAGAGAAACTCCTGTCGGCGACATGATCGACTGCATCATGGGTATCAACAGCAGCTATCTTAAGGACTGCACTGTATTTGACGTTTACACCGGAAGCCATATGGCTGCGGATAAGAAGTCTGTTGCATTCTCCCTCACAATGAGAGCAGAGGATCAGACACTTACCGACGAGCACGCTGAGGAAACTGTCAAACTTGCACTTGCAGCACTGAAAGAAAAATTCGGCGCTGAAATGCGCTGAACCGGAATTTATTAAGAGCTGTTGTCAGAATCTTAATAATTCTTTATAAATTTAGCCATAGTTTCGACTTTACATGAGATTTTAATCTGGTATAATATGTTTATAACAAAGCAAGGAGGGGACATCATGGAAGATGTAACAAGAAAATTTACTGCACTTGACAGCAAGGCCGAAATGAGAGAAATCCTGTCGTCCGTGTATAACTCCCTCATGGTAAAGGGTTATAACCCTATTAACCAGATTGTGGGATATATTCTCTCAGAGGATCCGACCTATATTACCAACTATAATAACGCACGCACTCTTATCTGCCGTCTGGACAGAGATGAGCTGTTGCAGGAGCTTCTGAAATCATATCTTGATAAATAAGCTAACTTACGCTGTATATGTAAAGTAAAATATTTAAAACGTCCGGTTCGGTAAAATCTGAACCGGACGTTTTGCAATTTATGTTAAAATTGCTGAAATTACAAAGAATGTTGATAATTTCCAGATTGTAAAGCTTATGGCTCTTGAAAAAATTCCGAAGGGTGTTAAAATAAAAATATAACTGAAAATACAGAGGTAAATATGGCAAAAACAGAGATAAAAGAGCACATTCTGGCAAAATGCTCAGAACTTGATATTGCAAAAACCTTTGAATGCGGACAGTGCTTCCGCTGGAATGCTGATGAAAACGGAGTATACACCGGCGTGGCCATGGGGTATCCGGCAAAGCTGTGGGAAAAGGACGGAATGGTATATATCCGTTCACAGGCGCCTTTAACACTGTGGCAGGACTATTTCGACCTAAGACGTGACTATGCAGAAATGAGCCGCTTTCAGGGCGGGGAGTATCTGGACAAATGTGTTGAATACGGTATGGGAATCAGAATCCTGAATCAGGAGCCGTGGGAGGCACTCTGCTCGTTTATTATCTCTCAGTGCAACAATATAACCAGAATTAAGGGAATTGTTGAAAGACTGTGCAGTATGTTCGGCGAAGAAGCAGAGATGGACGGAGAGATATATCATACCTTCCCGAGTCCTGAGCGGATTGCAGAGCTGAATGCTGAGGATCTTGCACCGCTGAGGTCGGGATACAGAGCACCTTACATAATAAGTGCGGCGCAGGATATAGTAAACGGCAATATAGATCTTGAGGAGCTTATAAATCTGCCCTATGCAGAGGCGAAAAAACAGCTGCTTTCGTTAAAGGGAGTGGGAGAGAAAGTTGCAAACTGCGTGGTGCTCTTCGGACTGAGGCATATGGAAGGTTTTCCCATAGATGTGTGGATAAAAAGGGCACTCAAAGAGCATTTTCCGCCTGATTTCGACCCGAAAAGTTTAGGAGAATTTGCCGGTCTTGCTCAGCAGTATATATTTTTCTATGCCCGCAGCGGCGAAAACTGAAAAAATACTTGACATTTGTAGAATATTTGATAAAATAGAAAAAATTTAAAATTCAAACTTATGATATATAATGAGGAAGAATTTTATAAATATTAGAAAAGGGGATATTTCATATGGAACTTAGTCAGCTGTATTCCGAGCGTTTTATTGGTGAAGGCCTTACCTTTGATGATGTACTGCTGGTCCCTGCTGAAAGCGATGTTCTTCCTGCAGATGTTGACCTGGGCACAAATATTACTAAAAAGATCAAGCTTAACCTTCCTATCATGAGCGCCGCAATGGATACTGTCACCGAATATCGGATGGCAATCGCAATTGCTCGTGAGGGTGGTATAGGAGTTATCCACAAAAACATGGATATCGACTCACAGGCTGAACAGGTGGACCTGGTAAAGCGTTCTGAAAACGGCGTTATCACTAAGCCCTTTTTCCTGAAGGCCGGTCACAGCCTCGGCGATGCCGATGCTCTGATGGCAAAATTCCGTATTTCCGGTGTTCCTATCGTTGATGACAACGGTAAGCTCATAGGTATTATCACCAACCGTGATATGAAGTTCGAGAGCGACATGAACCGCCGCATCGAAGAGGTTATGACCAAGGACGGTCTTGTAACCGGCAGAGTCGGCACCACTCTTGAAGAGGCAAAAGAGATTCTCCAGCAGCACAGAATCGAGAAGCTGCCTATCGTTGACGATGAAAACAGACTGAGAGGCCTTATCACTATCAAGGATATTGAAAAGGTCATTAAGTATCCTAATTCTGCTAAAGACGCATCCGGCAGACTGCTTTGCGCAGCTGCAATCGGTGCTACCAAGGACGTTCTGGACAGAGCCGGTGCTCTTATTGATGCCGGTGCTGATATCCTTGTTCTTGACTCCGCTCACGGCCACTCCGCAAACATTATGCGCAGTGTTGCACGTGTTAAGGAAGCTTTCCCCGACATCCAGCTTATCGCAGGCAACGTCGCAACTCCCGAAGCAACCGAGGCTCTTATTAAGGCCGGTGCAGACTGCGTTAAAGTCGGTATCGGACCCGGTGCTATCTGCACTACCCGTGTTGTTGCAGGTATCGGTGTTCCCCAGATTACCGCTGTTATGCAGTGCGCTGCTATGGGTGACAAGTACGGTGTTCCTGTTATCGCTGACGGCGGTATTAAGTACTCCGGCGATATCGTAAAGGCTCTGGCAGCAGGCGCAAGAGTTGTTATGATGGGCTCCATGCTCGCAGGCTGCGAAGAGGCTCCCGGCGATTCCGAAGTTTACCAGGGACGTCAGTTCAAGGTTTACAGAGGTATGGGCAGCCTTGGCGCAATGCAGAAGGGCTCCAAGGACAGATACTTCCAGGAGAACAACAAGAAGCTCGTTCCCGAAGGTGTTGAAGGTCGTGTACCTTACCGTGGACCTGTTTCCGATACTGTTTACCAGATGATGGGCGGCCTCCGCTCCGGTATGGGTTACTGCGGTGCTCATAATGTTGAAGAGCTGCGTACAAAGAGCAAATTTGTCCGCATCACCGGTGCAGGTCTTAAAGAGAGCCATCCCCACGATATTTACATCACCAAGGAAGCTCCTAACTACTCCAGCACTATCTGATATAACTTATAAATATAAAAGAAGCTCAAAGTCTTTGACTTTGAGCTTCTTTTTTTACCATCCGAAAACCCAGAGGTGGGTAACACCGAATGCTTCACGGATAAAATAGTTTAATGTTGCAACAGGGTAGTCCCAGGGACCGGCCACACCCGCAGCCTCAACATCCAGCATTTTAGCAATGGATTTTGCCCTGAACAAATGATAACAGCTGGAAACAATAGCTACATTGCCGTCGGGATCATCCCCACGATCGCGTATAATATCAAATGAGAAAAGCAGATTTTCTTTTGTGGAAGTGGATTTATCTTCTTTTATAATACGCTCTGGAGCTATGCCGTGTTCTACCAGATAGTCGTACATAATATCTGCTTCACTGCAATATTCACCCTTGCCCTGACCGCCGCTCACAATGACTGTGCTGTCAGGGTATTTTTTTAGATAATCAACAGCACCCTTTAAACGGTTTTCAAGTGCCAGCGAGGGCCTGTCACCGTGAACCGCTGCACCCAGCACGACAAGATAGTCACGTTCCGGGTTGTTATCTGTACGGGCATTTTTTACAATTGGAATTTCCACAATTATAAAATATACAAGCCCTATACATACAAGGATTGCAGTTATGCGCCACAGTGTTTTACTGAAAAAGCGGTGCATTATAATAAGCGCAGCAAAGAAAGTAAGGCTGTGAGCAATATAGGCATATCCACGCATTGCGAAACGGAATATCAGCGCCGCAATTATTAAAAGCAGCGAGCTTATGCACCATAAAGGGATTTTGCTGAAAAATTTCATGAACTCAACTCCTCCCAGCGCTCATAGAGCTCGGTGAGCCTTTCATCCAATTCCTCTTTTTGAGTTTCTATCTCCATGAGCTTCTGATAATCTGAAGCATACTGCTGAGCCTGCTGTTCAAGATCGGCAATCTGCTCCTCCAGTTTTTCGATTTCTCTTTCAACCTTCGCAAGCTGCTTATCGGAACGAGGTGCTTTGGGCTTTTTCTCTTTCTTCACCTCTGCTTTTTTCTGCTCGTTCTTCTGATTCTTCTCAAAAACAGCCTGCCGTTCCTTCCATTCCAGAAAATCCTTATATCCGCCACGGAAATCACGAATCTTCCCGTCGCATAAATACCATATGCGCTGAGCGAATTTATCTATGAAGTAACGGTCGTGAGAAACAAAAAGCAGAGTCTCGGTAAAATCGGAAAGAGCATCTTCCATCCACTCACGGCTTGCAATATCCAGATGGTTTGTAGGTTCGTCCAGAATCAGGAAGTTTATATCATTTCCCATAAGCATACACAGACGGAGTCTGCTCTTTTCGCCGCCGGAAAGAGAACCTACCGGTGTAAGTACATCTTCACCACGGAAACCGAATGCCGCCAGACGATCTCTTGCATCCTGAGGAGTGCATTTGCAGTCATAAAGCATAGTGTCGAGACAGGAACGGCTTTCGTCAGTGAAACGCACGATCTGAGGCAGATATGCGCTGCGTACAGAGGGCCCCTGATAGAGATAGCCGGTGTCGGGTGTTTCCTCATTCATAATGAGCTTTATAAATGTGGACTTTCCGGCTCCGTTGTCACCTATAAGGGCGATGCGCTCGCCGCCTGTTACCATCAGGGAAAGATCGGAAAACAGCTTCTTGTCACCGAAGGATTTTGATATTGAATCTGCTACCAGTACCTCATCACCGGAAAATTCACGCTGCTTGAATTTGATATTCAGCTTCTTTTCCTCGTGAGGCTTTTCACTGCTGCCCAGCTTCTCAATGCGCTTTTCCATGGAGAATGCACGCTTATGCAGCTTGTCATTACCCATGAAGGCCCAGAGGTGCATCTGCTCAGCGGCTTTGGTGAGCTGTGCAATTTTGGCCTGATCCTTTTCATATTTTCTCAGCTTTTCCTCAAAGCGCTGCTGACGCTCCTGAACGTAAAAGCTGTAATTGCCTGAATAGAACTCAGCCTGACCGTCGCTTATCTCAATGCTGCGCTGTACAACTGTATCGAGGAAATAACGGTCATGGCTTATTGTAAGCACTGTGCCTTTAAAGTGAACAAGATAATCCTCAAGCCATTCGGTAGCTTTTAAATCCAGATGGTTTGTAGGCTCGTCGAGCAGGAGAATGTCGGTATCCTCAAGAATAAGTCTTGCAAGGTTGACACGGGTTTTCTCACCGCCGGAAAGACTGGAGAACAGCTGCTGACGCATATTTTCATCAATCATAAGGCCGTTTGCAACACGGTTGCGGTTAACGTCCATTTCGTATCCGCCAAGGCGGCGGAAATCCTCACTAAGCTTGTCATAATCCTTTAAAAGACTGGGGGACTGATCAAACTCCAGCTGAGCTGTGATGTTATCAAGCTTTTCACTTATTTTATACAAATGCCTGTGGGCATCTTTTAAAACATCCTCAGTTGTCCAGTCCTCAGGATAAACAGGAATCTGGGAAATGAGACCCAGACGCTTAGAGGGGGCAATCATAATGTCGCCCTCGTCGTAATCCAGCTCACCCACAAGAATCTTGAATAATGTGGTTTTTCCGCAGCCGTTATGACCCAGAATTCCAACCCGCTCACCGGAATTTATGGTGAAGGACAGTCCGTCCAATACATTTTTACCAAGCTCATAGGATTTTACCAGTGAGCTTACTGAAATATCTATCATCTATAACTCCTTATCTGTTTACAGCTGCCTGAAGTAAGCTGTTGGCAACGGAACCTGCTGCTGAAAGACCGCTGCCGCCCTGCTCAACTAACACTACAAAAGCGTAAGGGTGTGCTTCATCATCTAAAAAGCCTGTAAACCATGCATGGGAAGTGCCGTTGCCCAGCTCGGCTGTTCCGGTTTTTGCGCACAGATTCAAACCGGAAAAATCCATTCTCTGTGCATAGTGTGAACTTACATTATAGCTCATAAGCTGCTTGAGCTTATCAGCCGTATCCGCTTTCATGAAGCGGGTCTTTTCCGGCGCACTGTCCTCTTTTACAATACTCGGCTCACAAAGAACGCCGTCGTTTGCAACAGCGGACACAAAGCGCAGCATGGAATAGGGGCTTATAAGGTCGGTAGACTGACCGATACCTGACCATGCAAGCTCCGGATCGCCAATGAAATCCTGAGGATAGCTGCCTCGTGCGGTGCGTATGCCGTTTATTTTCTGACTGTCAAGAAATCCGTACTGCTGCACGTATTTCTTCATTGTGTCCTGACCAAGCATAACAGCTACCTGTGCAAAAGCGCAGTTGCAGGAATTTGCCATAGCCTGCTCGAAGGTCTGAGTGTAGTGTGTGCCGGAGCATTTGATTTTTACTCCTGCAATGTCGTATTCACCTTCGCAGTAAAAGCTTCTGTCATAGAGGTCGGGTATATTCTCTATTGCCGCTGCTGCGGTCACAAGCTTGAAAACCGAACCGGGAACAAAGGCTGCGCTGAGGCAGCGATTGATGTAAGCGCCTTCCGGCACTTCCGCATTTTGATCGGCAGGATCAACAACAGGTGTGGAAACAAGAGACAGAATTTCACCTGTTTTATAGTTACTGAGCAGAACAGCACCTTTTCGGCCGCCCAGAGCATTGTATGCAACCTTATTAAGCTCTGAGTCAATGTTTAAAGTCATTTTGCTGCTGCTTACCTTTGTAGTACCTGTAAGGAGGTTGAAATTATAAACACCGCTCTGAAATCTCGATAGAATACCGCTGCCTGTACGGCCCCAGTAGTCTCCAAGAACGTGATAATCAGCAAGTCTTGTAAGCTGGTCGTCAGCATAAAGCTTTTCATCAGGTGAGAAAGAGGCGAGAACCACGCCGTTTCTGTCTTTGATTACACCTGTTGAATCAGAGTTTGCACCGGAAAAGAACAGTGCCCAGTCTTCACCGTGGAAAATATACCGGCCTATATACAGTCCCATGCCGGCTATTACAAGCGCTGCAATGAGCAAAACGGAAACTGCTCTTGAAGTAATCTTTTTCATCAGCTCCATGCCCCCTCGTCATCATCGTCTTCATCAAAATCGTCATACGGGTTAAAATAAGGCGGAAGATCCTCAAAATCCGAATCAAAAAGCTCGTTTTCATCTTCGTCTGTTTTGTGCAGATAATCGGGCTGATACTCGCAGTAGGGATTTTCCTCTGCTTCTTCAGAGGTTTTGGACTTCTTTCCGGGACGTACTGCAAAGCTTGCGCTCTTACGGTTATCAGCAGCTTTAACAAATGCCATCAGCATCCAGCAGGAGATAAGAGACGAACCGCCACGGGATACAAAGGGGAAGGTAACGCCTGTAAAGGGCAGAATATCCAGAGAACCGAAAACATTCAGTGCCATCTGTGTAAGAAGCATACTCATAGAAGCACAGGCCGCAATAGCATAATAGGCAGAGCGCCCCTGCCTTGCACTGCGGACTGCAAAAAATGCCAGAGTCAAAATGCTCAGCATCATGCAAAGCGCAATTATAAGACCAAGCTCTTCGCTTATGACCGCAAAAACCATATCCGTATTTGCAGCAAAGATGCTGTTAAGCCAGCCCTGACCTGCGCCTTTTCCGAATAATCCTCCGGAAGCGGCGGCAGACATTGCTCTTGTCTGCTGATAGCCGGTATTATAGACATCCTCCCAGACGTGGCCCCAGCTCATAAAACGCTGAGCTATATAAGGCTTTACCATTACCGCAAGAAAGCCTGCAAGACCTGCACCTGAGATTGCCAGAAATACAGTTGCGATAGAGCCTGAGCGCATGAAAGAAATAACAAGAAAGCTTACAAAGAAAATAAGTGCGGTTCCGAAGTCACCTATAAGAGCCAGAGCTACAACGCAGAGAGCGGAGAAAACAATAAAGCCGAAAAGGTTCTGTTTTCTGTAAAGGCTGTCCAGAGTGGCGGCGCCGACATAAATGTATGCAAATTTTATAAGCTCAGACGGCTGGAAGGAGTAACCGCCGAATTCAAGCCAGTTTTTAGCACCGAATACAGCGTCACTGAACAATACGTTAACGGCAAGCAGAACAAGAGCTGTTGCGCCGATAGGAATTCTTGCCGAGGATGTGCGTTTTAAATTCCGCAGCCACCAGCCGCTTACCAGAAACAGAATAACACTTACTATGGTAAGAAGAATCTGCTTGTACATATCTTCGGGAGTTGAAGCGGCGGCAACAGACATACCGAGCGTGGTGAGATAAAATGCAATAGTCTCAACCTCAAATCCGCTTCTGTTGATAAGCCGCATGGAATTATAGCAGGTCCACTGCATTACCATAAGGCATATAAAGCCCAGTGAGATTGCAGAAAGATACTGAGGTTCTGCTGAAATTACGTGCTGCAAAAGCAGAAAAAGCTGAAAAACAGTAAGCTCTAAAAGGGTAAGAGAGGGAGAAACATTTTTACCTGCAAAGCTGCGCTGAGCCTCAAGCTCTGCACGGCGGGATTTGCCGATATCCAGAAATCTGACGCAGCTGCCGCCAAGATTTATGATATCACCATGGTTAAGGCGAATTCCGTTGAGACGTACTTTTTCGCCGTTTACCCATACACCGCCCTTGGAGAAGATGTCGTAAATTTTCCACACGCCCTGATCGCTTC
This sequence comes from Oscillospiraceae bacterium, assembly GCA_020025655.1. Lineage (GTDB taxonomy): Bacteria > Bacillota > Clostridia > Oscillospirales > Oscillospiraceae > Limivicinus. The sequence goes on along the minus strand of JAHHRR010000018.1, from coordinate 2,960 downwards.
GGGTTAAAACCGCATGAACCCGCCCTATTCCCGGATTTAAAAGCCGTATATCGGCACTGGTTGAGCGGCCTATAATGTTTTCCCAGTGAGTTATGGGAATAACAGTATCGTCAACTCTTATATAACCCCAGGTTTCCGCTTCATAGCGTTCACTGAGCATGGAACGGATACAGCGTACAAGAACACATATAGAAAGTGCGATAAGTACAAATTTTGAGATTGTCATTAGGTAGGGGATGACTGCTTCCATTATCCTGCCTCCTGATTTAAATACTTAATACATTATTATAACATAAATTGCAAATCATAATCAATGCAAACCATTGACAGTCCCGTATACTCTTTGGACTGATAGAAAAAACTCTGTCGGTTTTGCCGGTATTCTCTTATTTCGACAGTAGATTATGAATCACAGAAAAGCAGCAAAAATATAGTGAGATGTGCTATAATAACAGAAACTTATTTTGCTACACATATCAAAATTATTCTGACAGTTGAATTATAGAAATGCGGGAAAGGTTATGAAAAAGAAACGAATATTGGTTTTCACCTTTTAATTGTAGTGGTTGCTATAATTGTTTTAGCGGACCGTATGCAGATCACATCTCTTGTGCAATTCGACGAAGAATTTCCGGTATAGGCATAAATCAGCACAAAAGGTAAAAGGGAACATTGACAAGAGCGATATGCTAAACTAAAATGTAATTATGAAAGATAAGAATTCAAAAATAATTATAATTGTGTTGGTGTTGCTCTGTCTGCTGGGCATCGCCTCATTTGTGTTGCTCAAAAATCTTCCGTCGGGTACAGTTGCCGTAATATCGGTAGACGGGGAAGAATATGATAGAGTGGATTTAAGCAAGGTAAGTCAGGCTTATGATATTGAAATCGCCACAAAGTACGGCAGAAATGTGGTTCATGTGGAACCGGGGGCAATTTCGGTTACGTCCGCATCCTGCCCGGATAAGGTCTGTGTAAATCAGGGCAGACTTACAGGCGGCGGAGTTCCCATTGTCTGTATGCCAAACAGACTTGTTATAAGCATCGAAGGGAGCGGGATTGATGGGTAAAACTAAAAAGCTCAGCTTTATGGCCATGCTTACGGCTCTGGCGCTGGGAATATTTGTCCTTGAAGCGCAGATTCCGTCCCCAGTGCCTATACCGGGAATTAAACTGGGGCTTGCAAATATCATTACTCTTGCGGCTATGCTGCTTCTGGGAAAAAAAGAAGCCGGTCTTATACTGCTTATGAGAATAATCATGGGTTCAATGTTTGCCGGAAGCCCCGCAAGCTTCATTTACAGTCTCGCAGGCGGCCTTTTAGCTTACATAGCCATGTGCATATGCACATCGCTTATTCCTGAAAAGCTTCTGTGGCTAACCAGTGCAATTTCCGGCGTATGCCACAATGCCGGACAGCTTACTGCCTGCGCACTTATTGTCAAAACGCCTAAGCTTTGGGTGTATGCTCCTGTTCTTGGCGTTTCAGGCATAATTACGGGCGTTTTTACAGGAATTGCCGCTGAATATTTGGTCAGAGCGCTGAGAAAATATAAGTGAGATTATTTGACTATATCCGACAAATGTTGTATAATCATTTAATGTAGTTAAATGGACGGAGACGTCTGTTCTCCGATTAAATAAGGGATATCACAGTCCCGTTTTTATATCATGTTACTGAAAGGTAGAGACTTTTATGAGCGAATGTACACATAATTGCGAGAGCTGCGGAGTTTCCAACTGCTCCGAGCGTTCCGGCGAAAGCCTTATTAAACCCCTTCACGAGGGCTCCAAGGTAAAGAAAGTCATCGGCGTTGTCAGCGGTAAGGGCGGCGTAGGTAAATCTCTGGTTACCAGCCTTCTCGCATCCGAGATGCAGAGAAGAGGCTTCAATACAGCTGTTCTGGATGCTGATATTACCGGACCTTCCATTCCTAAATCCTTCGGCGTAAAGCAGCATGCTACCGGTACTGATGAATACATCATCCCTGTTTCCACTTCCACCGGTATTCAGCTTATGTCTATAAACCTTATTCTCGAAAACGAGACTGAGCCTGTTGTATGGCGTGGACCTGTTATTGCAGGTGCTGTTACTCAGTTCTGGACCGACGTTCTGTGGACTGATGTAGACTATATGTTCGTCGATATGCCTCCCGGAACCGGTGATGTTGCACTGACTGTATTCCAGTCTCTGCCTGTTGACGGTATCGTTATTGTAACCTCTCCTCAGGACCTTGTAAGCATGATTGTTGCAAAGGCTGTTAATATGGCCGAGATGATGAACATTCCTGTGCTGGGTATTGTTGAGAATATGTCCTACTTCAAGTGTCCTGACTGCGGCAAGGAGCACAGCATCTTCGGCGAGAGCAAGGTTGAGCAGGTTTCCAAGTCCTTCGGCATCGAGAAGTATGCAAGACTCCCCATTGATCCTGCTATTGCAGCTATGGTCGACGCAGGTGAGGTCGAAAAAGTCAGCGGTGAGCATATTGCAGATTTTGCAAGCTATATCACTGAGAAAATAAAATAATTTGAATCCGCATTTGCGGGAAAGAGGAAAAATATGAAAGTTGCTGTTGCCTACGATAACGGCGATATTGCAGAAAACTTCGGTAGCTGCAATGTTTTCGCCAGCTACAACTACACCGGCGAGTATGTAAATGAGCGGGAAAAGGAAATTCTCGAGTGCGAGCCTATGTCCGATCCCAATACTGTTGCAGAGCTTCTGCTTGCAAATAAAGTAGAGGCTATCATCTGCGGCAATATGAGCCCTGATGCCAAGAATATTCTTCTCAGCCGAGGCGTTATACCTGTATCAGGTTTCTGCGGTGACGCAGATACCGCAGCAGATATGCTTGTAACAGGTCAGCTGCCTATTTATGATGGTTCTGAAGAAGGCGGCGGATGCAGCGGTGGCTGCGGCGGTTGCTGCGGCGGCTGCGGAAGCAGCGAAGGCGGCTCCT
>JAHHRR010000017.1 GCA_020025655.1 Oscillospiraceae bacterium | reverse complement strand
TTTGCTGAAAAATCAGCCCTTCCAGAGACCGTGCAGGTTGCAGTATGCGTAAACAGCCTCAACCTTTTCGCCGTCCAGCAGAGCAAAGCTTGCCTTGGGTGCATCGCCGGGATTCAGAGTCTTTCTCTGGTTGCCGAAATTGGTCTGGAGAGAAATCCACTCGATGTAGTGAACGTCCAGCATAGGATGCTCAACAGCGCCCACAGTGACATTTACTACATTGTCCCTGACTTCATATACGGGAATGTGCTTCTCGGTTGCAGCTTCAGTGGTGCCGGGGACAAGCTCGGTCATTCTTTCACCGCAGCATACTACGGGAACACCGGCGTCCTTAACCTTGGCAATTATATTGCCGCAGTGCTTACAGATAAAAAATTTCTGCTCCATGGTTTATACCCCCTAGATTATATTAAAAATTTAATCAGTGATTTCCGCAGCTGTGTCCGTCTTCGTGGTCGTGGTCATGATGCTGGCAGACTTCGCCGGTGGAGACAAGCTCACCTTTAAGGAACTTCTCAACAGCAGTCTGTGCATCGCCGGAGGCACCTAAAACAACCTCAACGCCTCTTTCGTTGAAGATGTCAACTGCGCCGCCGCCCATACCGCCGGAAATTATAACATTTGCTCCACGGTCTGCAAGGAAGTTGGGAAGGAAACCGGGCTTGTGACCGGGGTTGGGAATGCTCTCGGAAGAGACAATTTTGCCGTCCTCAACATCAAACATCATGAAATTCTCACAGTGACCGAAATGGGCCCAGATATTGCTTCCGTTACATGATACAGCGATTTTCATTATAAAGAACTCCTTTAATGTAAAATTATTATATTTTTATATGTCCTTTAGACATATAATAGCGTGTTTTAGCTTCCGGTTCAACAGATATTTTATTAAATTACAATCATCTGACCGGAAGAGAGATAATTGAGCCTGCGGCCCGTTATCTCTTTAGGATATTCATACTGCAAAAGGCCTGTGCAGCAGAATTTATTAAGGCATAGATTATACTCTCAGTGTGTATAATCTATGATTTTTACATCAGGCCCCAGACCCTTTTCAACTACATCACGCATTTTCTTTGCAAAGGGGCATGGATAGCCGATGGGTGTTCCTTTCTGGATGCATGATGCAAAAGCAATGGTATCTGCTCCACGGCGAACCATTTCTTTGGCTCTCAGAAGCGCACGTTTTCCGGGGCAGCCTCCGCAGTTGGCAAAGCCCACAAGCTCGATAGGCTCTTCCACACCCTCAAAAGCACCCTGATGATTCTGAATCATCTTAAAATCAGTGGTACCGGGACAGTAGTCCTCAGTCTGCATACAGCGTATAATTCCAAGCTTCATAAGCTAAACCTCCATAAGAGACATAGTTTTGTCGTATACGTTCTTTAGTGCATCTCTCAGCGGGCAGTCAATATCGGCTATGCTGAGACCTGCATTTATTGCATGAGAAGCCTTTTTATCAAAAGGCAGGACACCCGCAAAGGGGATTGCGTTTTCTGTACAGAAGGCTTTTATCTCTTCTGCCTTTTCGGGGCAGGCATCATATTTGTTTACACAGACTGCAACCTTAACCTGTAAAATTTCGGCAGTGTGTAAAAGCCGCTTTAAATCCGACAGGCCGGATGCACTGGGCTCGGTTACGATAAGTGCCATATCAACACCGGTGACAGAGGCAATAACAGGGCAGCCTATTCCGGGAGAGCCGTCTATAACTGCAAGCCGTGCTTCACCGGCGGCCTCACTCATAACAGCTTTAACCTCGCTTACAAGCTTTCCGGAATTACCTCGGCCCATTTTCAGCTCGGCGGTTGCAAAGGTCTTTTCATCTTTGAAAAGGCGGAGCGTTCCGGACTCGTCTTTGCCCATGCTGATTGCTTTTGCAGGACAGACAAGAGTGCAGACGGCACAGCCTTCACAGCCGAATTCATCAATCTCAAAATGACTGTCGGCAGTTTTTATGGCATCAAAACGGCAGACGGATGCACATTTGCCGCAGTTAAGGCATTTTGCGGGGTCGATTGCAGCCTTATCCATGCCGTAATATGTTTTGTACTCCGGCTCTGTGCTGAGCTTTGTTACAAGGTGCAGATTAGGCGCATCCACATCGCAGTCAGCGAAAGCTTCTGCCTGAGAAAAGCGTATAAATGAAGCGGCGGTTGTAGTTTTTCCGGTACCGCCCTTACCGCTGAGAATCAGTAACTTTTTCACTTAACTGCCTCCCTGATATACTCCAGAAGTCCGGAGAACATTTCCTTACAGTCATTATCCTCCTCGGCGGCAATATCGGCTTTTGCACCGATAGAAGCCAGCTTGTCGCTGTAAGGTATTCTAAGCGCAATGGGAATATTGTGCTCTTCACAATAGCTGTTCAGCGGAGCGTAAGGCTCGGACTCCTTATTTATAACGGCACAGCAGGGCTTGCCCATAAGGCTTACAAGCTCATAAACCATTCTGAAGTTGTGCAGACCGAAGGCTGTGGGCTCTGCAATGAGAACACAGTAATCAGACATTGAAACGCTTTCCATTACTGCGCAGGCACTTCCGGGGGGACAGTCTATAATAACGTCTCCACCGAACGCAAAGCCTTCTCTGAGGGCTTCTTTGATGAGCGGTACACCAGATTCCTCACCGGGGTTCATAACGCCTGTAACGACTTTTACGCCGTTGTGAGAACCGCTTTCTACATAGCCTATAACCCGCTGAGTCTCATTTACTGCATCCTCCGGACAGATTATACTGCATCCTCCGCAGGCATGACAGATTGCAGGGAAAATCATAGGTCTGTTCCTTACGAAAGCCATTGCGTGGAACTGACAGAAATCAACACATTTACGGCAGCCGGTACACTTCATGGGATTTATAAGCGGAATCTTAACTGAAACAGCTGTGGAATTAACATTTTCAGGCTTAAAAAACAGCCTGCCGTTCGGCTCTTCAACATCGCAGTCCACATATACTGCGTTTCCGGCTGCGGCAGCCAGATTTACCGAGCTGAATGTTTTTCCGGTGCCGCCTTTGCCGCTTAATACTGCAATTTTCATGATATACCTTGGAAGCCGGCGTGGAAGTGAGTCAGCTCAGAGAGCTTTCCGTCGGCAAAAGCCTGAAGATTTTCCTCGGCATCAGAGCCTTCGGATTTATATATTTTAACATTTGCAGCCTTAAAAACTTCTGCTGCGTTTTCGCCGCATCTTACGGTTATAAGAACGTCTGCTCCACCGTCAACTACTGCCTGAGCTGCAGTGACACCTGCGCCGCCGGTAGCTTCTGCGGCGGGATTTACCTTAAACTCCTTTTTTCCGCTTTCGGAATCACTGAAAAGAAAGAAAGGACATCTTCCGAAAGAAACGCAGATATCTTTCTTGTTTTCGTCCATAGGTATTGCGATAATCATGTTGGATCCTCCTTATAGCTCTTTTAAATTTTTAATACTGAATTGCTGCATACTGAAACGGCACCGGATTTAAGCTTGCCGTTTATAAAATCTGCTACTGCCTTATCTGCATCTCCGGATATGCCGGAGATAACCTGAATGGCTGAGCTTTGAAGCGATTTAACTGCCACAGCTCCTATGCCGCCGCAGATAAGTGTATCAATTTTAAGCTTCCTTAAAATATCCGGCAGAGTGCCATGAGCACTGCCGCTTGTATCAACCAGCGTTTTGCTGACTATTTTACCGTCTTCAACTTCACACACACGAAACCGTTCGGTATGTCCGAAGTGAGGGAACACCATGCCACGCTCGTAAGCAACTGCGATACGGCGGCGACCCTGCGGCTTTTCGATTTTAACGGCTTCTGCCGAGCGCAGAGCAGCCATTTCATTATTCCTGTAACAATGCTGCTCGCAGCATCTTGAGGCAGTGCCGTCACAGATGCGGTAATTGCCTCCGCTTATCTCAAGCTTGTAGCCGTTAACAAGAAAGTTTGCAATTTTCTGTCTTGCACTGTCGTAAATTTCAGTAACAGTGGTTCTGGAAATATCCATCTGCTTTGCACATTCTTCGTGAGTTTTACGCTCATAGTCCACCAATCGCAGAACTTCATATTCATCAGTACTTAGGCAGATTGTCTCGCTGCTGCCGGAGCCGTGAGCTGCAAATTTTGAAAAGCGTGGCTCGGCACATACACGACGGCATCTTTGAGGTCTGGACATCTGATTCACTCCTATCATTCCGTCATATGTCGCTTATATTATAGTTCGGCATATGCCGCCTGTCAAGCGGTTTTGAAGAAAGTTCATAAAAATTCCCGACATATAACGAAAACCGCAGCATCTGTTATGCTGCGGTTTTTCAGAAAAGAAAATTAAATTAAAAAGAAAAAAGCTAAGAACCGAAGTTCTTAGCTTTTCTGGTGCGAGAGAGGAGAATCGAACTCCCACGACGGTTGTCACACGCCCCTCAAACGTGCCTGTCTACCTGTTCCAGCACTCTCGCTTATTTCGCCGGTGCTCCAGCTTCATTTAAAGCCGTTTGCACCGCTTGGCGGCGCCTCATTTAAGGCACGATTGATTATAACAGGATATTGGAAAATGTCAACAGTTTTTTGAAATTTTTTTTAAAATATTTTTTCTGAGGCTCAGAATGTAGAAGAACAAAGCACAGCAAAGTATTGGTATCAGGGCAATTGCGCCGTAATTCATGGTCAAAAAGAATTTGCAGGTAAAGTAGGCATAGTAGCCTAAAAGAGATGCAAACTGGCATAAAACTGCTGCGGCAGACAGTGACGGAACTGCAAAAGCAAGCAGAAGGCATAGAACGTCAGCTGCAAAGAAATACCGGTCGTGCATATGCGGCAGCAGGAAGGGAATACCCATAGCAAGCAGCAGGGCTGCCCACATCACAGCTTCGTTGCTGATATTATCTTTGAATATAAGAGCAAGCCCCAGAATTATAAACATAAACGCAAAGGCGGAGATTATACCGAGCCTCGCTGCCAGAGCTTCATTCTGAATATTTCCGAAAAAGGCAAAGATTGACGGCGCACTGTAATTTAAACCGCTGCCGATGCTTCCGGTCTGATTAAAGTAAAGAGTAATTGTTTCCACAAAAGGTCTGCCCATGAATACTGCCGGCAGAACCAGAAGAATATAGGCGACAGGAAAAACTAAAATATGCTTCCATCTGAATCTGCCCTGCATTAACAAAACTGCATATACAGGCAGGATGAAAACCGACTGGAGTTTAAAACCGAAAGACAGAGCTGCAAAAATCATTGAAAGACATGGTCTGTCCGATAAAGCAAAATAAATTCCCAGAAGTGCAAGCGCTACATATGAACTGTCGCACTGACCCCATACAGCGCCGTTTAAAAATACGGTGGGGAGAAACAGCACGGTGATAAAGCATCCCATAAGTTTGGCGGGATTTGAGCTGAACAGTGACAGAAGCTTCATTGAAGCGTATGCCAGAAGAATATCGAAGAAAATGCTCAGAAGCTTAATGAGGTACAGATCCTTAATGTCGATATAGGAAAACAGAGCAAGAAAATACAGATAGGGGATATTGTAATTTCCCACGGAGCGGCTGAGACCCTTAAATCCGCCGAAGTTTCTGAAATAATCCACCCATTTGCTTAAGAAGTTCTGATAATCCGGAGTTTCATAGTCCAGCGCCAGATATCTTAAAATAAACGCCAGAGCCACAAAACCTACCGCAGAAGCGATATATGAAAGCTTTTTCGGAAAACCTTGACGATATAAGAGAAAAAGTGCAAATAAAGCTTCTAAAAACAATAAAATGATAACTTTATAGTCCATAATTAAGCCTCCAAAGCCGCTGAAAACGGCTGAAAAAATGCAAAAAAATAGGCCGAGGCATATTGCCCCTGCCAAAAAACAGTAAAAATATTGAAAATTCAATAAAAAATCCTTGACTTTACAAAGGATATGGTGGTAGAATGACATGCTACATATGCAGGGAGGGGGATACTTCCCCTATCATTCCTGTAATTTAGTATAGCATTGTGAACAGGTAAATTCAACACGAAAGCTCCATTATCTAACAACGGGGCCTGGTGTTTCAAAATGTGAGAAGGAGAGTGCGCCAATGCCAAAAGATGTTCTCTACGGCAAGACTCTGCGAAAGAGTTTCGCCCGTACCCCGGAAATCATGGAAATGCCGAACCTTCTGGAAATCCAGAAGAGTTCCTACAAGTGGTTTCTTGAGACAGGACTGCATGAGGTTTTCAGAGATGTTGACTCCGTTACCGACTATACCGGTAATCTGGAACTGAGCTTCATTGACTACTCAATGAATGAGAAGCCTAAGTACACCGAAGAGGAGTGCAAGGCAAGAGATGCAACATATGCTGCACCTTTAAAGGTTCGCGTAAGACTTCGCAATAAAGAGACTGAGGAAATTAAAGAGCAGGAAATCTTCATGGGTGATTTCCCCATCATGACCGCAGGCGGTACCTTTGTTATAAATGGTGCCGAGCGTGTTATCGTTTCTCAGATTGTCCGTTCCCCCGGCGTTTACTTCGCCAAGGCTCTGGACAAGTCCATGATGAATATTTACTCCGCCACCGTTATTCCTTACCATGGTGCATGGCTGGAGTACGAGACTGACGCTAACGATGTATTCAATGTCCGCATTGATAAAAACCGCAAACTTCCTATCACATGGTTCCTTAAAGCCATGGGTGCCTATGATGAAAACCGTCCCTCTACCTGGCTCAGCTGCGTAAATGATCCTTACGTCGGCGCTGTCAACAATGAGAGACTGAAAGAAATCTTCGGCGAGGATGAGCGTATTATTGCTACTCTCGATAAGGATACCACCGCAAACAGAGACGAGTGCCTTATCGAAGTATACCGCAAGCTCCGTCCCGGCGATCCTCCCACTGTGGAGTCTGCTGAGACCCTGCTGGACGGCCTTTTCTATGACCGCCGCCGTTACGAGCTTTCCGATGTCGGTCGTTATAAGTTCAACAAGAAGCTGTCTCTCTTCCCCAGAATCGCAGGCTTCAAGCTTGCTGCTCCTGTTGCTGACCCCTTCACCGGCGAAATCATCGCTGAAGAGGGCGAGGTCATCACCAGAGACAAGGCAAAAGAGATTGCAGATGCCGGCGTAAACAGCGTATACCTTGCTGTTGACGGCAAGAGCGTCCGTGTATTCTCCAACGGTATGGTCAATATCAGAAAGTTTGTTGATCTTACTGATGAAGAGCTCAAGGAGCTTGAAATCAAGGAGAACGTCCGTGCAATCGTTATGAAGCAGCTGTGCGAGCAGTACGAGGGCGAAGCTCTTAAGGATGCTATCCGTGAGAACATTGATGTTCTTATTCCTAAGCACATTGTTAACGACGATATCTTCGCTTCCGTTAACTACCTTAACTGCCTTGCACACGGCATCGGCAATGCAGATGACATCGACCATCTGGGCAACCGCCGTGTTCGCTGCGTAGGCGAGCTTCTGCAGAACCAGTTCAGAATAGGCTTCAGCCGTATGGAGCGTGTTATCCGTGAGCGCATGACTCTGCAGGATATGGATATCGTAACTCCTCAGAGCCTTATAAATATCCGTCCTGTAACTGCTGCTATCAAGGAGTTCTTCGGCTCCTCACCTCTGAGCCAGTTCATGGACCAGACAAACCCCCTGTCAGAGCTTACTCATAAGCGCCGTATGTCCGCTCTGGGACCCGGCGGTCTTTCAAGAGAGCGTGCAAGCTTTGACGTTCGAGACGTTCATTACAGCCATTACGGACGTCTGTGCCCCATTGAAACTCCTGAAGGTCCTAACATCGGCCTTATCTCCTACCTTGCTTCCTATGCAAGAGCTAACGAGTACGGCTTCCTTGTTGCTCCTTACAGAAAGGTCGAAAAGGGCACCTGCCGTGTAACCGACGAAGTCGAGTACATGACTGCCGATCAGGAAGACCAGTTTGTTGTCGCTCAGGCTTCCGAGCCTGTTGACGAAAACGGCGTCTTCATCAACAAGCGTATTACCTGCCGTCACCGCAACGATACTGTCGCTGTTAACCGCGAAGAAGTTGACTACGTTGACGTCAGCCCCAAGATGATGGTTTCCATAGCTACCGCTATGATTCCGTTCCTTGAAAACGACGATGCTAACCGTGCTCTGATGGGTGCTAACATGCAGCGTCAGGCAGTTCCTCTTATGACCACTCAGGCTCCTATCGTTGCAACCGGTATCGAGCATAAGTGCGCTGTTGACTCCGGTGTCTGCGTTCTGGCAGAGGGCGACGGTGTCGTTACCAGAGTTGACGCAAATTACGTTACCGTCAAGTACGATCAGGGCAACGTAAAAGACTACAAGCTTATCAAGTTCTCCCGTTCCAACCAGGGTACCTGCCTCAACCAGCGTCCTATCGTAGCTACCGGTGAGAGAGTCACCGAAGGCGATGTTCTGGCTGACGGTTCCAGCACTTCTCAGGGCGAAATTGCACTGGGTAAGAACATTCTGGTCGGTTACATGAACTGGGAAGGCTACAACTACGAAGACGCTATCCTGCTTAACGAACGTCTCGTTATGGAGGACGTGTTCACTTCCATTCATATAGAAGAGTATGAGTGCGACGCAAGAGACACCAAGCTCGGACCTGAGGAAATCACCAGAGATATCCCCGGTGTCGGCGAGGAAGCTCTCAAGTACCTCGACGAGCGTGGTATTATCATGGTCGGTGCAGAAGTTAACGCCGGCGATATCCTTGTCGGTAAGGTAACTCCCAAGGGTGAGACTGATCTCACTGCTGAGGAGCGTCTGCTCCGTGCCATCTTCGGCGAGAAGGCAAGAGAAGTCAGAGATACTTCGCTTAAAGTACCTCACGGCGAGTGCGGTATCATTGTTGACGTTAAGGTATTCACCCGTGAAAACGGTGATGAGATGAACCCCGGTGTTAACGAGGTTGTCAGAGTTTACATCGCTCAGAAGCGTAAGATTTCTGTCGGTGATAAGATGGCAGGTCGTCACGGTAACAAGGGTGTTGTTTCCAGAATTCTTCCTCGTGAAGATATGCCTTATATGCCTGATGGTACTCCTCTGGATATCGTTCTGAATCCTCTGGGTGTTCCTTCCCGAATGAATATCGGACAGGTTCTTGAGGTTCACCTCGGATACGCAGCAGCAGCTCTCGGCTGGAAGGTCGCAACTCCTGTATTTAACGGCGCAAACGAGGTTACCATTCGTGAGACCCTCCGTCAGGCCGGCCTCCGTGAGGATGGTAAGAGCACTATGTACGATGGCCGTACTGGTGAGAAGTTTGATAACGATGTTACCGTTGGTTGGGTTTACTTCCTTAAGCTCCACCATCTGGTTGATGATAAGATCCATGCCCGTTCTACCGGACCTTACAGCCTTGTTACCCAGCAGCCTCTGGGTGGTAAAGCTCAGTTCGGCGGTCAGCGTTTCGGTGAAATGGAAGTTTGGGCTCTTGAAGCTTACGGTGCTGCATATACTCTGCAGGAAATCCTGACTGTTAAGTCCGACGATGTCACCGGACGTGTCAAGACCTACGAAGCTATCGTCAAGGGCAACAACATTCCTCAGCCCGGTGTACCTGAATCCTTCAAGGTTCTGGTTAAGGAACTGCAGGCTCTGTGCCTTGACATCAAGGTTCTTGATAAGGACGGCAACGAGATCGAACTTAAAGATGACGATGATGACGAAGATTTCATCCCCGATATGAGAGATGAGATGTACGAGGCAAACGACAGCGAAATCGAAGCTGAGGGCTACACCATTGAAGATGTTCCCGAAGATGATATGGATGCTGCCGGCGACTTTGACTACAATGAAGAGGAGGACGATTAATGAGCTACGCACCCTTTGACGCTATTCAGATTGGCATAGCCTCCCCTGAGATGATTCTCAGCTGGTCATACGGCGAAGTCAAAAAGCCGGAGACCATTAACTACAGAACCCTCAAGCCTGAGCGTGATGGTCTGTTCTGCGAGCGTATTTTCGGACCTACAAAGGACTGGGAATGCCATTGCGGTAAATATAAGAAGATTCGTTACAAAGGTAAAATATGCGACCGCTGCGGTGTTGAAGTCACCAAGAGCAAGGTTCGTCGTGAGCGCATGGGCCATATAGCCCTTGCCGCTCCCGTCAGCCATATCTGGTACTTCAAGGGCATACCCAGCCGTATGGGTCTCATGCTTGACCTTACCCCCAGAACTCTGGAGAAGGTCCTGTACTTTGCTAACTATATAGTAATCGATCCCGGTTACACTCCTCTGGAAAAGTGCCAGATTCTTACTGAGCGCGAATACAGAGAGATGCGTGAAAAATACGAGGACGATTTCAAAGCCGGCATGGGTGCAGAAGCTATTAAAGAGCTTCTGAGCCAGATCGACTGCGAGAAACTGGCTGTTGAGCTCCGTGAGGAACTGAAAACTGCCAGCGGTCAGAAAAAGGCAAAGCTTGTTAAGCGCCTTGAAGTTGTTGAAGCATTCCGCCAGAGCGGCAACCGCCCTGAGTGGATGATTATCGATGTTCTGCCCGTTATTCCTCCTGAAATCCGTCCTATGGTACAGCTGGACGGCGGACGTTTTGCAACTTCCGACCTGAATGATCTGTACCGCCGTGTTATCAACAGAAACAACCGTCTGAAGAGACTGATGCAGCTCAATGCTCCTGACATCATTGTCAGAAACGAGAAGCGTATGCTTCAGGAAGCTGTTGATGCTCTTATCGATAACGGCCGCCGCGGCAGAGCTGTTACCGGCGCAAACTCCCGTGCTCTTAAGTCCCTGAGCGATATGCTTAAGGGTAAGCAGGGACGTTTCCGTCAGAACCTGCTGGGTAAGCGTGTTGACTACTCCGGCCGTTCTGTTATCGTTGTCGGTCCTGACCTTAAGATCTACCAGTGCGGTGTTCCTAAGGAAATGGCAATCGAGCTCTTCCGCCCCTTCGTTATGAAGAAGCTGGTTGAGGACGGTGTTGCAAATAATATTAAATCTGCTAAGAAGATGGTTGATAAGCAGAAGACCGAGGTTTGGGACGCTCTTGAAAGCGTTATCAAGGAGCATCCTGTTCTGCTGAACCGTGCGCCTACACTGCACAGACTTGGTATTCAGGCATTCGAGCCTGTCCTTGTTGAAGGCCGTGCACTTCGCCTGCATCCTCTGGTCTGCACCGCTTATAACGCAGACTTCGATGGTGACCAGATGGCTATCCATCTGCCCCTTTCTTCTGAGGCTCAGGCTGAGGCAAGAATTCTGATGCTTTCTGCAAACAACCTGCTTCGTCCTCAGGACGGTCATCCTGTTACCGTTCCTACTCAGGATATGATCCTCGGTTCCTACTACCTGACTATGGTTCGCATAGGCAGCGCAGAAAAGGGTGCCGAACAGCTGCTCGTTGACGATCCCGGTGACACCGGCCTTGAGGCAGGCGTACTCACCGACGGTGATGTTATATATGAAGCAAACCTTCAGGCTAAGAAGGAAGGCAAGCAGATTGCTACCTACAAGCCTATCCTCATCTACCGTGATGACAACGAAGCTATCATGGCATACAACGAAGGCGTTGTGGGACTTCATGCTCCTATCCGCCTGAGAGTTACCAAGAATATTGACGGTGTTGATGTTCAGAAGATCATCACTACTACTGTCGGACGTATCATCTTCAACGCTCCCATTCCTCAGGATCTGGGATATGTTGATCGTACTGATCCTGCGCACGAATTCGATCACGAAATCGGCTTCCAGGTCGGTAAGAAACAGCTGGGCGATATTATCGACCGCTGCATTAAGAGATACGGCTTCACCAAGTCTGCTGAAGTTCTTGACTCCATCAAGGCTATGGGCTACAAGTACTCCACTAAGGCTGCAATCACCATTTCCGTTGCTGATATGACCGTTCCTTCTGCTAAGAATGAAATGATCAAGGCAACTGAGCAGGAAACTGTTAAGATTGAACGTCAGTATAAGCGAGGCTTCATTACTGACGATGAGCGTTACAGACTGGTTGTTTCCGAGTGGGAAAAGACCACTAAGGAAGTTACCGAAGCTCTGCAGAACTGCCTTGATGAGTACAACCCCATTTACATGATGGCTAACTCCGGTGCTCGAGGCTCCATGAACCAGATTCGTCAGCTGGCTGGTATGCGAGGCCTTATGGCTAACACCGCCGGTAAGACTATCGAAATTCCTGTTAAGTCCAACTTCCGTGAAGGCCTTTCTGTTTTGGAATACTTCATTTCCACCAGAGGTGCTCGAAAGGGTATGGCTGATACCGCTCTGCGTACCGCAGACTCCGGTTACCTGACCCGTCGTATGGTTGATGTCTGCCAGGATGTTATTATCCGTGAGCCTGACTGCGGCACCACCGAAGGTGTCTGGGCCAGCGCTGTATATGACAGAGGCCAGGTTGTTGAAAGCCTCGGTACTGCAATTCACGGCCGCTTCCCCGCAAAGGATATCGTTGATCCCGTTACCGGTGAAATCATCTTTGATACCAACCATATGCTCACATCTGATGATGCAGAGGTTATGGAAGCTCACAATATTCACAAGGCTTACATCAGAAGCGTTCTTACCTGCGAAGCAAGAACCGGTGTCTGCGCTAAGTGCTATGGTCTTAACCTTGCTCTTGGCAAGCCCGTTAACGCAGGTGAGGCTGTCGGTGTTATTGCTGCTCAGTCCATCGGTGAACCCGGTACTCAGCTTACAATGCGTACCTTCCATACCGGTGGTGTTGCAGGTGACGATATTACTCAGGGTCTTCCTCGAGTTGAAGAACTGTTCGAGGCTCGTAAGCCCAAGAAGATGGCTATCCTTGCTGAGTACTCCGGTGTTGTTAATATCGAAGAGGCAAAGAAGGGCGTTATGTATGCTCTTAAGCTCACAAGCGATGCCGACGGCAGCGTAACTGTTTATAATGTTGCTCACTCTGCCGGTATTCTTGTTCACAACGGTGACCATGTAGATAAGGGTCAGGAACTCACTTCCGGTGCTCTTAATCCCCACGAAGTTCTGCGTATACGCGGTATTGACGACGACGAGTTCGGCCGTCAGGGTGTTCGCAGCTACATTACTTCTGAGGTTCAGAAGGTTTACCGTCAGCAGGGTGTTGACATTAACGACAAGCACATTGAAGTTATTGTCCGCCAGATGATGCGTAAGGTCAGAGTCGAGGAGGCAGGCGATACCGATCTGCTTTCCGGTGCTACTGTTGATATCTCCGCCATCAAGGATGCAAACAAGCTGATCGATCAGCGTATTGCAAACGGCGAAGAGGGTCTTAAGCACGCTACCTACACTCAGTTGCTTATGGGTATTACCAAGGCTTCTCTTGCAACAGAAAGCTTCCTTTCTGCTGCATCCTTCCAGGAGACTACAAAGGTTCTTACTGATGCTGCAATCAAGGGTAAGGTTGACCATCTGGTCGGTCTTAAGGAGAACGTTATCATCGGTAAGCTTATCCCTGCCGGTTCAGGTCTTGCCTGCTACCGTGAGTTCGATAATAACAAGGAAGAAGCTCCCGCAGAAGTCGCTGAAGATGTTGATCTGTCCGCTCTGACTGACAAGACCAACGCTCTCTGATTTAAATAGAAAAAGTTGTGCATACTGCCGCTCCACAGCGTTGGAGCGGCAGTATTTTTTGACAAAAATTTAAAAATTTATTTGCCAAAAAATCTTGACTAAATTTGTATAATATGCTAATATCGTTAACTGTGTGAGCTTGAAAATGTAAAAGAAAAGTTCACTGTGCAATTTCGATAAAAAACCCTGAGAATTCAAGGTTTTTTATATATTATTTATCTAAGAAAGGAGGAAATGAATTGCCTACTTTTAACCAGCTGGTGAGAAAAGGCAGAGAAAAGGTTACCTATCAGTCCGCTTCCCCTGCAATGCAGCACGGCCTGAACACCCTTAAGAATAAGGAAACCGACCTGAGCTCCCCTCAGAAGAGAGGCGTCTGCACTGCAGTCCGTACCTCTACTCCTAAGAAGCCTAACTCCGCTCTGCGTAAAATCGCCCGTGTTCGCCTGACTAACGGTTACGAAGTAACAGCATACATTCCCGGTATCGGCCACAATCTGCAGGAGCACTCCGTTGTTATGATTCGTGGTGGTCGTGTTAAGGACCTTCCTGGTGTACGTTACCACATTATTCGTGGTGCTCTTGATGCACAGGGTGTATCCGGTCGTATGCAGGCCCGTTCCAAGTACGGCGCAAAGAGACCTAAGGCTGCTAAGAAGAAATAATCAGCGCAGCGGCAAATTTGCCCTGTCGTTTATCTATATATGATAAACCTCGGGGCGCAGCGGACACTGTAAGTAAGTGTTCGAGTACCTTTGATCCCATTTTATAATGAAGGAGGGAAGCAACGTGCCCAGAAGAGGTAATGTTCCCAAGAGAGAAATTTTGCCTGATCCTATGTATAATTCCGTGCTTGTAACCAAGCTCATTAACGGCGTTATGCTCGACGGCAAGAAAGGTGTTGCTCAGAAGGTCGTGTACGACGCTTTTGACATCATCAAAGAGAAAACCGGTAAGGAGCCCCTTGAGGCTTTCACCGAGGCAATGAACAACGTAATGCCCGCACTTGAGGTAAAAGCTCGCCGTGTTGGTGGTGCTACCTATCAGGTGCCTATCGAAGTTCGTCCCGCACGCCGCCAGACCCTGGCCCTGCGGTGGCTTGTAGAGTATTCCCGCAAGCGCAGCGAAAAGACCATGAAAGAACGCCTTGCAGGCGAGATCATGGACGCTTGCAACAATCTTGGTGCATCTGTTAAGAAGCGCGAAGATATGCACAAGAATGCAGAAGCCAACAAGGCTTTCGCACACTTCAGATGGTAATCTTGTCAGGAGTAACACATGCCTAGAAAAATTTCACTTGAAAAAACAAGAAATATTGGTATC
Organism: Oscillospiraceae bacterium; assembly: GCA_020025655.1. Classification (GTDB taxonomy): domain Bacteria; phylum Bacillota; class Clostridia; order Oscillospirales; family Oscillospiraceae; genus Limivicinus. The sequence goes on along the minus strand of JAHHRR010000017.1, from coordinate 21,217 downwards.
ATGGCTCACATCGACGCCGGTAAAACTACCACTACTGAGCGTATCCTGTTTTACACCGGTGTTAACTACAAAATAGGTGAGACCCATGAGGGTACTGCTACTATGGACTGGATGAAGCAGGAGCAGGAGAGAGGTATTACTATTACCTCCGCTGCAACCACCTGTTTCTGGAAGAATCACCGTATCAACATCATTGATACCCCCGGTCACGTGGACTTTACTGCAGAAGTTGAGCGTTCCCTGAGAGTTCTCGACGGCTGTGTTACTGTCCTTTGTGCTAAGGGTGGTGTTGAGCCCCAGTCTGAAACAGTTTGGAGACAGGCTGACCACTACCATGTTCCCCGTATGATATACGTCAACAAGATGGATATCCTGGGAGCAAACTTCTATCATGTTCTCGATATGGTTCATGACAGACTTAAGTGCAACGCAGTTCCCATTCAGCTTCCTATCGGTAAGGAAGAAAACTTTAAGGGCATCATCGACCTGGTCGAAATGAATGCTCGTGTATACTACGATGATAAGGGCGTGGATATGCGTACCGAGGAAATCCCCGAGGATATGCGTGACCTTGCTGAAGAGTATCACACCAAAATGCTGGAAGCTGTTTCCGATTTTGACGACGAGATCATGGAAAAGTATCTCGAAGGCGAAGAAATCGATCAGCAGCAGATCCGCAATGCTATAAGAAAAGCTACCCTCGCAAACGAGATGGTTCCCGTTGTCTGCGGTACTTCTTATAAAAACAAAGGCGTTCAGAAGCTTCTGGATGCAATCGTCGACTATATGCCTTCTCCTCTGGATGTTCCTCCTATCGAGGGTATCAATCCTAAGACCGATGAGATGGAGTATAGACACTCCGACGATGACGGTCCTTTCGCAGCTCTGGCTTTCAAGATTATGACCGACCCCTATGTCGGTAAGCTCGGATTCTTCCGTGTTTACTCCGGTACTCTTGAAACCGGTAAGTCCGTTCTTAACACCACTAAGAATGTTAAGGAACGTATGGGCCGTATCCTCCAGATGCACGCCAACCACAGAGAAGATATTGACATGGTCTACTCCGGCGATATCGCCGCAGCAGTCGGTCTGAAGAACACCACTACCGGTGATACTCTCTGTGATGAAAAGGCTCCTATCATTCTGGAGTCCATGGAGTTCCCTGAGCCTGTTATCCGTGTTGCCATCGAGCCCAAGACCAAAGCCGGTCAGGAGAAGATGGGTATTGCACTGATGAAGCTGGCTGAGGAAGACCCCACCTTTAAGACCTACACCGATGAAGAGACCGGCCAGACCATCATTGCTGGTATGGGCGAGCTTCATCTGGAAATTATCGTAGACAGACTGCTTCGTGAGTTCAAGGTTGAAGCTAATGTTGGTAAGCCTCAGGTTTCCTACAAAGAAACCATCAAGAAGGCTGCAACTGTTGATACCAGATACGCACGTCAGACTGGTGGTAAAGGTCAGTTCGCACACGTTAAGCTCACTGTTGAGCCCAACGAGCCCGGTAAGGGTTACGAGTTTATCAACAAGATCACCGGTGGTGCAATTCCCAAGGAATTCATCCCCTGCGTCGATCAGGGTATTCAGGGTGCTATGCAGTCCGGTGTTCTTGCCGGTTACGAAGTTGTTGACGTTAAGGTTACCCTCATTGATGGTTCTTACCACGAAGTCGACTCCTCCGAAATGGCATTTAAGATTTGTGGTAGCATGGCATTTAAGGAAGCCTGCCAGAAGGCAGATCCTACTCTGCTCGAGCCTATCATGAAGGTTACCGTAACTGCTCCTGATGAATACATGGGTGATGTTATGGGTGATATCAACTCCAGACGTGGCCAGATTTCCGGTACCACTATCGAAAACGGCGGAGCAATCATTGAAAGCAATGTTCCTCTGTCTACTATGTTCGGTTATGCAACCGACCTGAGAAGCAAAACTCAGGGTAGAGCTACCTACTCTATGGAGCCCAGCCACTTTACTGAGCTGCCCAAGAGCCTTCAGGAAGCTCTTATGAAAAAATAATCAAGCAAGTTTCAATTTTAGAAATTTATTTAATTCTTAATTAGGAGGATATTCTAATGGCTAAACAGATGTACAACAGAACCAAGCCCCATGTAAACATCGGCACCATCGGTCATATCGACCACGGTAAGACCACTACTACCGCTGCTATCACCAAGTACCTCGCAATGCTCGGTAACGCTGAATACACCGATTACTCCAATATCGATAAGGCTCCCGAAGAGAGAGAGCGTGGTATCACAATCAACACCTCTCACGTTGAGTACGAGACCGAGAAGCGTCACTACGCTCACGTTGACTGCCCGGGTCATGCTGACTACATCAAGAACATGATCACTGGTGCTGCTCAGATGGACGGCGCTATCCTCGTTATTGCTGCTCCCGATGGCCCCATGGCTCAGACCAGAGAGCACCTTCTGCTCGCTCGTCAGGTTAACGTTCCTTCCGTTCTTGTTTTCCTGAACAAGTGCGACCAGATGGACGACCCCGAACTGCTCGAGCTCGTTGAGATGGAAGTTCGTGAGCTGCTCGATGAGTACGGCTTCCCCGGCGATGATACTCCTATCATCCGTGGTTCCGCTCTGAACGCTCTGATTTCCGAGTCCACCGATCCTAACGCTCCTGAGTATGCTTGCATCAAGGAACTCATGGACGCTGTTGACGAGTGGATCCCCACTCCTGAGCGTAAGTCCGACCTGCCCTTCCTGATGCCTATCGAAGACGTCTTCACCATCTCCGGCCGTGGTACTGTTGTTACCGGTCGTGTTGAGCGTGGTGTTGTTAAGGTTGGCGATAAGGTTGAAATCGTTGGTCTGCGCGAGGAGCGCCTCGAGACTACCGTTACCGGTACCGAGATGTTCCACAAGACCCTCGAGTACGCAGAAGCTGGCGATAACGTCGGCTGCCTGCTCCGTGGTATCGACAAGAAGTCTGTTGAGCGTGGTCAGGTTCTGGCTGCTCCCAAGACCATTCATCCTCACACCAAGTTCAAATGCCAGGTTTACGTTCTGACCAAGGAAGAAGGCGGCCGTCATACTCCTTTCTTTGACAACTACCGTCCCCAGTTCTTCTTCAGAACTACTGACGTTACCGGTGTTATCCACCTGCCCGAAGGCACCGAGATGTGCATGCCCGGCGATAACATCGAGATGGATGTTGAGCTGATCACTCCTATCGCTATCGAAGAGAACCTCCGCTTCGCTATCCGTGAAGGCGGCCGTACTGTCGGTTCCGGTGTTGTTGTAAAGATCAACGAGTAATTTAATAATTGCTTAATTTAAGCCCTGACGCTCTGCGTCAGGGCTTTTTTATATAAATTTAAGTCCTTTCAGCTTAAAAATATTAAAAAAGCTTAGTAACTTAATTATTAACAATTTCAATTCATACTTGTTATTAAAAGCGGCTTATGGTAAAATACCTAGGTATGTTAATTCCAAACGTATACACTGGTATAAGAAATAATACTGCGAGGTTAGTGTTTTGAAAAAAGAGAATATTACAAATGAGCTTTCTCCTGAGGAGATTGATGCTGAAAAGCTTAAAAGACGCAAGAGAATTCGCAGAAAAAAAGTTGGCAGAGTTATAGACCGTATTTTCGGTTTTATCCTTGCTACTGGTATAATGTTCGGAGTTGCCGGTCTGGGACTTGAATATGTTCTTGTTAAGGGACCGTCTTCCGCATTGAGCGAAACTTTTACAATGACTATGCTTGAAACAAGACGCTTCCGCTTTATCCCTAATATATTCCTTACTGAGGATGAGGTTGCGGAAATTGTTGCTAAAAAGAATCAGAAGGTAGAGGCTGAGTTTGACTCATCTCTCATCAATATTCCCGGCGAAGATGGAACACCGACTGAAGGTGAGGAAAATAAGCCCGACTATCATTACACTGAAGATGAAGACGGTGACGGCTACATCCTCGAAGAAATCAAGCGTAAAAACTTTGTTGGTTATATGATTACTGTTCTTGATCCCAGCAGAGTTTTTGTTGGTATGCCTGATTATTACGGCGGCAGCGGACTTGTGCTTGAGCAGTATGTTAAGAAATATGATGCAATCGGCGGTATAAACGGCGGTGGTTACTATGACCCCTCTGGTGCAGGTCTCGGCGGTCAGCCTAACGGTTTGACCATTATCGGCGGTGAATGCTATAATGAGGTCGGTACAGACAGCTTTGTAGGATTTGATGATAAGGGCGTTATGTACACAGGCTACTTCACTTATGATGAGGCCAAGGCTCTTAATATCCGTGACGGTGTTACTTTTGGTCCTATACTTATCATGAACGGCGTCCCCACTGATCCTTATTCATTGTCCAGTGGTGTTAACCCCAGAACTGCTATCGGTCAAAGAGCAGACGGTGCGGTCCTTATGCTTTGCGTAGACGGCAGACAGGCCCACAGTGTTGGATGCACTTTCCAGGATCTTTGTGATATTATGTTGGACTATGGTGCTGTTAACGCCTGTAACCTTGACGGCGGTTCATCTTCCGCCATGTATCTTAATGGCGAGTATATTAACAGCTCTTCTGCAGGTGTTGGAAGTTCCAGACTTTTACCCAATGCATTCCTGTTTAAATAATTGTGAGGTAAGTGTGTCATGGCTAAAAAGAAAAATTTAGGCTCAAAGATTTATGCAATTGCTATAAGTCTGTATGTGCTTGTCCTTGCAGTACTTATTTATATGGGACTTGGCAGAGTATGGGATTATGCGATTGAGTATGAAAATGCAGTACCTACTAAGGTTATGGATGAGTATGTTGCTCATCTGAGCGAAAATCTCTGGGATGACGGTATTGCAGAGACTATCTCCAATATGCCCCATGAGGTTCAGACTGACGCTGAATGCGGTGAGATAGTTAAGGAAATGCTGAAGAACGACATTACCTATGTTCGTGTCGCAAAAGAGAGCAGAGACGATGAATCTATCAAGTACAGACTTCACTGCGGCGACAATAAGTTCGGCGAAGTTACACTTGTTGAGGATGAATCCAAGGCAGATGAGATTGAATTCGGTATGCTGCCCTGGAAGGTGTATAAAGAGGAATTTGACTTTAACGGCTTATATTCTTCTGTTGAAGTTGTTATCCCCAGCACATACAGTGTGAAGCTCAATGATATTAAGCTCGGTGAAGAGTACATCGTTGAAAGCGGAATTCACTATGATGTTCTTGAAGAATACTATGCAAGATTCCCGGCTCTGCCTACAAAGGTAAGATATAAGTTCGATAATGTATTCGGCAAGCTTGATCCCGTTATTTATGATGAGAACGGTGAAATTGCTGCTATTGATCCTGAACAGGATGATTCACAGTTCCTTGTTCCTGTGACCGAGGAACAGGTACAGCATCTTGAAGAATTTACAATGCACTTTGTAGAGCGCTACAAGACATACATTTCCGGTCAGTATGCTCCTGACTACGGTTACAGCAGACTTTTACCCTTTGTAAAAGCAGGCAGTGAGCTTGATGAAAGCATGAAACTTGCACAGGATGGTATTTCCTGGGCTCATAAGCACCCCGCCAAACTTGATATAAATTCCATTGTGCTCAATAATGCGATTTATGCCGGCGATGGTGTATATTTCCTTGATGTTACTATCGATTCTACAACCTACAAGGGTAATGAGGAAGATAACAGACAGGAAAATATGAGAATTATTGTAACTGAGGAAGCAAACGAAATCAGAGCGGTTGCCCTCGACCTGTATTAAAGATTTCTAGATAAAAAGAGAAGGTAGAATTTAATGGATGAAATGAGATGTCAGGTCTCAACGGCAATTATATTACCCTCACTGAACCCTGATGAAAAGTTTAGCCGGGTAGTAAACACACTGATTGAAAAAGGTTTTGAATACATTGTAATAGTTGATGACGGAAGCAGCGAAGACAGACAGCATTATTTTGCAGAGGCAGAAAAATATCCTCAGTGCATAGTGCTGCACCATGGAGTTAATAAAGGCAAAGGCAGAGCTCTAAAGACTGCGTTTGAGTATGTATCCAAGAATCTTCCTCAGCTTAAAGGCGTTATTACTATTGACGGTGACGGTCAGCATCTTGCGGATGATATTATTGCCTGCGGAAACCGTATGTTAAAAGAGCAGGATAATGTAGTTCTCGGATGCCGCAACTTCAATCTTCCCGGAATTCCCGCAAAAAGCGTTGCCGGTAATAAAACTACCTCAAGAATGTTCAGACTCTGCTACGGAATTAAACTTTCAGATACTCAAACTGGTCTGAGAGCAATTCCGCAGCAGTACCTCGATACTTTCTGCAAAATTGAAGGCGAGCGTTTTGAATACGAAACAAATATGCTTCTTCAGATGAAGCGCATGGGAATTGAATTTTCCGAGCAGCCCATAGAGACAGTGTATGAGGATGATAACTCCGGTTCTCATTTTAATCCCGTGAAGGATTCATGGCGTATTTTTAAGATCATGTTCAAATTCCTTCTCAGCTCTGCCGGCTCAACTATAATTGACCTCGGTCTGTTCTATCTGATTATGCGCCTGTTTGGCAAATATTTCGGCGGATTTGCAGCACTTGTCTCCACTGTTATCGCACGTATATGTTCTTCCTTTGCAAACTTCAATGCCAACAATTCTATTGTTTTTGCAAATAAGTGCAATTACAAGCGTGCTATGCTCAGGTACTATTGTCTGTGCATTCCGCAGATGTTTGTATCTGCCGGTCTGGTAACTCTTATCAATTCACTTCTTTCAAACGAAATTCCCATTTTTGCAACCTTGATTAAATTTGCTGTTGATACCTGCCTGTTCTTCATCAGCTATCATATACAGCGTGAATGGGTTTTCTCGCAGAAAGACAGCAAAACAAAGTAAAAAATAAACCGTGAAGCTTTAAGCTTCACGGTTTTTTGTTTTATGATTTTAGGTGCAGGAAGGAATGAATGGGGCTTATGTGTACAGAATTGTAGAATCCTGAGCATTCGCCATCCAATGACCACTCAAGACCTTCGGGATTTTCAACGAAAATGTCTTTGGCATGGAAAAAATCAATTTGGGGCGAGCTGTAATCCATGGATAATATGCTTCTTATGGCTGAATCCAGCTCAGACAGATTTTTAGGCATTCTTATCAGCAGAACTTCAAAGATACCGTCACAGGTGTCCACAGACTGCAGAGGAAGGGTAATCGTACCTGCAATAGAAGTGGAGTTGCTCACAGCACCGAAGATGTAATCTCCCTCATGGATGATTCCGTCGGTTGTCATCTTGAGGTGGATGGGCTTGATTTTTGACAGATCCTTGATGCCGTCAAGAATGTACGCCGTATGCCCCAGAAGGTTTTTCATGTGCTGGTCTGTGGTGTAGGACAGCCATGAAAAGGCCCCGAATGCTGCAACATATGTGAAATAGTGGTTTCCGAAGCGGCCTATATCGTAATCAATTACCTTGCCGTTTGCGGCGTTTCTTGCAGCTTCAAGTATATCGGTAGAAAGACAGTGGGAATTTGCGAAATCGTTTGTGCTGCCGCAGGGAATATACGATAGGGGACGATTTACATTGCCCTTTACAAGACCGTTTATTGTCTCATTCAATGTACCGTCACCGCCGGTGCAGCAGATTAAATCATAATCAGGACCGTATTTTGCTGTAAATTCTGTGGCATCGCCCTTTGCGGATGTAACCATAACAGTTACAATGTATCCGGCATTCATAAAGATACTTATGATAGAGGGAATATGCCGAAGGATCATCCTTTTACCAGAAACAGGGTTGATTATCAGCAATAGCTTTTTATCCAGAGACTTTGCTATACCGGAAAGATTATCAGTCATGTAAACTCCTTTTTAAATTCCTGCAATGTAAAGGCAGATATAAGCGGTAGGGATAGAGAAAAGAAGGCTGTCGGATCTGTCAAACATTCCGCCGTGACCGGGGATGAGGTTACTGAAATCTTTAATATCAATCATTCTCTTAACCAGAGATTCAGCCAGATCACCAAGCTGACCTAAGGTTGAAGAGACAAAGCAGGCTATGATGTAAACAGGAAGAGAAATTTCCGGGAAAATGCCAAGCACATAGAAAAGATAGCCGGTTAATATTGAAGAGAGCGCACCGCAGATGCAGCCTTCGATTGTTTTATTGGGGCTGATGTGAGGCGCAACCTTGTGCTTGCCGAATGCCATACCGCCGAAAAGGGCAAAGCTGTCACAAATCCATGCGGTTAAAGCACCGATTGCCAGTGAGGGAAGCCATATATCACTGACGCTTATTGCCATTAAAAGTGCAAACAGAAAGCAAGGGTAAGCTAAACCGGAGAGAGTGTACATTGCACCATGTGCACGGACTTTTTTATGCACTATACCGGAGAACAGTGCAAGGTATACAGCACCGCTGAAGCAGGCGATATAAGCAGTAGCTCCTGCATGGGACAATGAAAGCACGGCCTGTATTGCAATGTAGGTATACATTACCCATGCGCAGCAATAAACTTCAATTTTTTCAAGCGCTCTGCTTAGTTCATATGCGCAGAAAATACCGGCAACGGCAAAAAATAAAACTCTGGAAACTTCAGACAGAAAAACACAGCTGAAGGATATGACCAGAAGAACTATGGCGGAGAGAACTCTCTTTTTCAATGGATTGTACCTCTTTCTAATTACTAACTTTTACTATAACAATGTGTAAACCAGTACATATTGTAACGATACATAGAATAACATATATTCAACTTATGCTCAATACACAAGGAAGCTATTTTGCGCAAAAGCTAAAGATAATTTAGAAATTTAACAGAATCTTAATTATAATTGCTCAATTACAGTGAACTTTTGTCATCGGGATTGATTTTCTGCTGCCCGTTAATAAACAGGTAGTATCTGCGTTTGCCTTTGGAGCGTCTTCCGTATTCAATGGCATTTTTAGGACAGCTGGAAATACAGGCCATGCACTGAGTGCAGTTGCCGTGCCATACAGGTTCACCGTCCTCAATGGTGATATTAGCAAGAGGACAGATCTTAGCACATAAGCCGCAGCCTACACAATCGTTTGTAGCGTAATATTTTTTATCATTTACAAAGAACCTGTAAAAAAGATTATTGATTTTGCTTAAATTCGGGTTACTGGCATTGTAATCGCTGAGCGGTTTAGAGAGGTTAATGATTCTTCCGGCGCTTTCAATCTGAGATATAGCGGCATGGATAATTCCCTGTGCGTCATCGTAACTCGGAGAATTGAACAGTGTAATATAGTTTTCAGGCATTTTAACTGAGCCAAGACCTTTGAAGTTAAACTCATGTTCCTCACAGAATGCCTTAGCGTGTTCATATGCTGCGCCTGTATCGGAGCCGCAGGTAAGGAAAAAGTACACATCTTTCGTACCTTCAAAACGGCTGTTTGTAATGAAGTTTTTTACTATTCTGGGAACCTGCCAGCAATAGGTCGGACAGACAAATACAAACGGCTTTTCTGAACTGAAAAGGTACTTGGCTGCGCACGGGTCAACTATCCTGTCACGCATAATGTCATTCATGCACACGGGCTCTTCTCCGGTTTGAGTGGCCAGAATTTTTGCGGCAAAACGGCTGTTGCCGGTGCCGGAATAATACAGAATCATTTTACTCCTCCGATTTACATAATATCGTTTTTATGATATCACAGAAGCGCATAAGCCACAAGATGAAAGGACTGGTTATTGTGTGGTTTTTAATACTGAACTATTATGAAATGCAGAAGCGAAACAAAATTATTCTATGGAAAAACAATACTGGATTCACAATAAGAATATACCGAATTTTAAGCGTGAAAACCGGCGGAATTAAGCTGCTGCAAAATCTTATATGCGGTTAAAGGGGAGTTAGTGCAATAAAAAATCAGGATGAATGTTATCATCCTGATTTCCGGTTTTACTTTATGCGGGCTCGTAAGATCTGCTTATCTCGTTTCCGGAAGCATCATACTCGATGTTTTCCATAAGAGCTATATCAACTCTGCTCCGCTTTTTTATAATCAGACCCTGTGCCTGATTGTTGAACACCCAGATTTTGTAGTTAGGGAAATCCGGGTCGTCTTTTCTGAATACTCCGGAGGTGTTCAGACGACAGAATTTTTCACGGCCTTCTGCGGTATCGAGCAGGTCTCCGGGACCGTTATAGTAAAGCTCATCCTTGGAAGCTTCTTTTTTAAAATCTTCCCAGTCCTCAGCAGATACGTTGTTTATATCATTCGGCTGTAACATTAAATCTCATCCTTTCGGGGAATATTTTCGATAATCACTTTTATCAGAATATCACAGCTGACAAAAATTCTCAATAGACAGGGTGATAAAAAACGCACAATGAAAGAAAACACTGTGCGTTTTTAATTCTATTATCAGTCACCCAGACATATACCGATGTCTCGTGCAACCTTTATAATAGGATGATCCACAGGCAGGAACTTAGTCTTGCTTGCAGCATCCTCAAGAGGAATGGAGACAATACGGTTATCCTGAATAGCCACCATGCGGTTATACTGCTTGTTGACGATAAGCTCGGCAGCGGCTGTACCAAACTGGGTTGCCAGAACTCTGTCGTAAGGGCAGGGTGGGCCGCCTCTCTGATAATGACCGGGTACGGTAACTCTGGTATCAGAGCCGGTAAGCGCAGAAAGCTCATCTGCAATAGCATAAGAGACTGCGGGGAAACGGTTATTCTCTTTCTTGCGGCGCTTTGCCTCCTCATCCAGAACCTGATCATGGATAGAAACTGCACCTTCGGCGCAGGCAACAATAGAGAATCCACGACCCTCACGTTTACGCTGTTCAATAAGCTCGGCGACCTTATTTATATCGTAGGGAATTTCAGGAATAAGAATAGCATCTGCACCGCTTGCGATACCTGCATTGAGTGTGAGCCATCCTGCATCACGGCCCATAAGCTCAACTACAAATACACGGCTGTGAGAGCTTGCGGTAGAATGAATATAGTCTATAACATTTGTGGCTATATCCACTGCACTCTGGAAACCGAAAGTGGTATCAGTGCCCCAGATATCATTATCAATAGTCTTGGGAAGAGTTACCACGTTCATGCCATAGTCGGAAATCAGTTTTGCACTCTTTTGAGTACCGTTGCCGCCCATGATTACCAGACAGTCCAGATTAAGTCTGTTATAGGTATCAAGCATTGCGGGCATAAGGCTGTTGCCTTCTTCGTCAACAATATCCTTTCCGGGAATATAGCGCTGGCGAGAGGTACCTAAAATTGTACCGCCCTGAGTAAGTATGCCGGAAAAATCAGAAGGCTCCATGAACTTATAGTCACCGTCGATGAGACCACGATAACCGTCATACATACCGAAAATTTCTACCTTACTGCCGAAACGCTGCAACAGCGCTTTACCGACACCGCGAATGGCTGCGTTCAGACCCTGACAATCACCACCGCTGGTGATAAGGCCGACCCTTGTCATCCTTTTCATTTTTACTTCCTCCTAACAGGACAATAATTGATTTTATTATGCACCATGGCGAGTGAAAATGCAATAGATACAGAAATTATTGTAGGATATCACAAAAAAACTTCAGAAAACACAGATTAAATACTCGGCTACTGGTGTAAATACCTATGTATAAAATATAGTGACCGGAAGATAAAATAATATCCTCCGGTCAGCTGATTTATAATTCTTCAAGCAGAAAATGGGCCATGCTGTCCATTGCATAGCTTGACTTTTTTAATGGGAACATCTGGAAAACGTGCCACATATCATCCCATACTTCCAGACGGCATTCTACTCCGTCACGGAGCATTTTGTCACGCAAAAGCTCAGAATCGGAATACAGAATTTCATGACTGCCTACCTGAATCAGCGTAGGCGGGAATCCCTCAAAACTGCCGAAAACCGGCGAGAGCAGGGGAGAGGTCAGCTCATGGCTTCCGGCGTATGCCTTCCTTACTGCGTGGATATACTCGATAGTGAGCATAGGGTCAATGTCTTTCCGCTCGGTATAGGAGCTGCCTGAGGCAGTCATATCTGTCCACGGGGACATTAAAAGAAGGGCACCGGGCAGCATCCTTGCTTCAAGCTTCAGCTTGTGGCAAAGTGCCAATGCCAGATTACCGCCGGCAGAATCTCCGGCAACTACAATATCTCTTGCTCCATAGCCAAGCTGCATAAGATAATTCCAGACCTTTTCCGCATCCTCCAAAGCAGCCGGGTAGGGAAATTCCGGAGCGAGCCTGTATTCAAAGGCGAGGACATCAAAGCCTGTACGCTGAGTAAGCTTCGACGAAAGCACTTTTGAATATCCCAGATTACCGCTGGTATAGCCGCCGCCGTGGCAATATAAAATGCAATGTACCTTTTTGTGCGGCCGTTCAAGACGCATCCATGCGGCTGGGGTTCCGTCTATATCAAAGCTGTCCCAGACCATACCTGTCATGGGTGCAGCAAGATTTCCAAGAATCTCCTGATTACGGCGCTGCTTTTCAAGCTCCTCTGCGGTCAGTTCCTCCGGAGTACCGGCATTATGCAGGGCTTTTAAAACTCTCATTGCAGGATCCAGCCTTGGCTCAGGGCTTCCGGCTTTTCTTTTAAACTTTCTTTTTTCCATAGCTGGCCTCCTTTAAAATTTTTTTAATTATAACATATATAATATATCCGTGAAAAGTAAATTTTTCACAATGATGTGTACTTGCGACATTTGCTCACAGGTGATAATATTAAATCAAGTTTTCAGGTGAGGTGAACAGCTTGGCAAAGAAAAAAGTTTCATGGTATAAAATGGATAATGCCAGTGTTATGTATTCGTCGCTGCAAAAAGAGGAGTATTCTGCGATATACCGCTTTTCGGCAGTTATGAATGAAAAAGTTCAGCCCGAGGCATTACAGAAAGCCATTGACAAGGTTATGCCACGCTTTCCGGGGTTCAGAAGCAGAATCAGAAAAGGCTTTTTCTGGTACTATTTTGAACCGAACGAAGCTCCCGGACCGTTTTTGAAAAAAGATGTTGCAGAACCATGCAGACCGGTCAGATTTAATGAGGACAATAACTGGCTTGTCAGGTTCTATTATTATGACAGAAGAATCTCGATAGAGGTTTTCCATGCTATATCTGACGGCTCCGGAGCATTGAGCTTTTTCCGCTGCCTTCTTGCGCAGTATTTGAGAGAAACCGGAATTGAGATTGCAGACTGCGACTTCATACAGAACGTGGAAGAAAAATCCACGGCGAATGAATGGGAAGATGCTTATTCCAGATATGCGGTCAAAAGATGCAAGGCACAGCCGCTTATAAAAAAAGCATATCAGAACACAGGTACACCAGAAAACTTCTACACCTTTAACGTAACTATGGGCTTTATGCCGGTGGACAAACTAAAAGCCAAAGCAAAAAGCTATGGAGCATCTATAACAGATTATCTCTGTGCTGTGCTCATATATGTGCTTATGGATAAACAGAAGCGGGAGCGTCCTATAAGGGAAAAGCCTGTGGCTCTTTCCGTGCCTGTAAATTTAAGGGCATATTTCCCGTCTGAGACATTGAGAAACTTTATAATAACCGTTCAGCCGTGGATTGACCCTACTTTAGGCCCGTACAGCTTCGATGAGGTTGTGGCACTTGTTCACCATTATATGAGAATCCATTGCAGTCCGCAGGAAATGCGTGCTGCATTCAGCAGAAATGTTAAATTTCAAAACAGCAGATTCCTTAAAATAATTCCACGTGTGCTTAAAAATCCGGTTATGTCAATGAGCTATAAAATAAAAGGTACAAGACCATATTCTGCAATTATGACAAATCCGGGTGCCTTTAAAGTTCCGGATGATATGAAGCCGCATATAGAGCATATGGAAGTAATTCAGGGACAGGCAACTGTACCCAGACCTCATCTTGCTACCATGAGCTATGGCAATATTATGGAGGTAACTTTCTCGGGAACTATGAAAGAGAGTGAGCTGGAGCGAGACTTCTTCCGGTTTCTAATAAAGGAAGGAATTCCTGTACACATTGAGAGTAACCGTCAGCGTCCGGCTGCCAGTGAAGGAGGAAAATGAATGTCATATTGTGTTAACTGCGGAGTAGAGCTCGGCGACGGTCTGGAACGCTGTCCGCTGTGCGGAACTCTGGTTATAAATCCAAATGAGCTTGAGAAAGAAACTGTTCTGCCTTTTTTCCCTACACGGCAGGAGAGTGTTAAGCCGGTTTCAAAAAGAGAGCTGGCACTGCTGCTTACTGTAATGCTGGCATCGGTGTCTGTGTGCTGCGGATTTTTAAATCTGGCTCTTAAACCTAAGCTTGCATGGTCGCTGTACACGTTTGGGGCAGCTGCAATGCTGTGGATATGGTTTGTAGTGCCGCTCATCTGGCGTAAAATCAATATAGTTGTAAGGGTCGGAGCGGATATACTGGCAATTGGATTTTATGTCCTTTTAATTGCCCTTACTTCGGACGGGCTAAACTGGTATTTAAAGCTTGCCTTACCTATAATAGGAAGTGCAGCGGCAATAATTCTGCTTGCCAGCTGGCTTATGCGTGACGGACGAAGGTCTACGCTGATGTCTATTGTTATCTGCCTTTTGAGCAGCGGACTTATGGGTTTTGCGGCGGAAATGTTTATAGACAGATTCGTATATGGCCGCTGGACTCCCAGCTGGTCACTTATACTGCTTGCAGTCTGCGTGGGACTGTCTATTCCGCTGGTAATTATAAGACTGAACCCCTCTTTAAGAGAGGAAACAAGACGGAGATTTCATCTGTAAGCAGAGCCTTGGAAGGCACTTAAAAGTACAAATTTATAAAATGCCGGTCTGTGTATACAGACCGGCATTTTGCGTGTTAAATAAATCTAAAAAATTAAAGAAAAAAACCGCCTCATAAAAGGCGGCGGAAAAATGGTGGACCATAGGGGGATCGAACCCCTGGCCTCCAGATTGCGAACCTGGCGCTCTCCCAGCTGAGCTAATGGCCCATTTGCTTTGCTTTATTTATCGATAAAATATTATATCACAATAATTTCTTTTGTAAAGAAAAAAAGATTGATTAAATTAAAAGTTTGTAGTATACTATGCTCGTGGCTTTTGACAAGGCTGCACTAGTCGGGGAGCCAGCGGTGCCCTGTAACCTGCAATCCGCTATAGCAGGGACAAATTCCCGGCCGAGGGTGGACTTTGTGTCGTCTGACCCCGGTAAGCAGCGTTGATGATTCGGTCTCGCGCAACGGAAACCCGTGAACCATGTCAGGCGGGGAACCGAGCAGCATTAAGCGGTGCTTTTCGTGTGCCGCGAGGTTGCCGGGTCCGAGCCGGCTGCCGGCGTAACGGATATAGAGCTTCTGTTCAGAGTTGGGTGTGCAGTCTTGTCAAGAGCCATAATTTTATATGTGAGCTTAAAGAAAGGGGATTTTTATATGTATCAGGCACTTTACAGAAAGTGGCGTCCCCAGACTTTTGATCAGGTTATAGGTCAGAAGCATATTACGGAGACTCTTAAAAATCAGGTTAAGACCGGACGACTCTCCCATGCTTACATATTTATAGGCACAAGAGGTACCGGTAAAACAACCTGTGCAAGAATCCTCGCCAAAGCCGTAAACTGCGAAAACCCCGTTAACGGCAATCCATGCGGTCATTGTCCGGCCTGCCTTGGAATTTCTCAGGGCTCAGTCATGGATGTGGTTGAGCTTGACGCAGCTTCCAACAATGGTGTTGATAATGTCCGTGCGCTTCGTGAAGAGGCGGTTTTTTCACCGGCTGATGTTAAAAAGCGTGTCTATATAATAGACGAAGTGCATATGCTGTCAACTTCTGCGTTTAATGCGCTGCTTAAAATTCTTGAGGAGCCGCCTGAACATCTGATGTTCATTCTGGCTACAACAGAGCTGCACAAGGTTCCGGCTACCATTCTTTCACGCTGCCAGAGACATATTTTCCACAGAATAGATACTCCGGTTATTGCGGACTATCTGCTTGAGGTTGCGGGAAAAGAGAACTTTAATCTAAGCCCTCAGGCCGCAGAACTTATTGCAAGACTTGCTGACGGCGGTGTACGTGATGCGCTGAGTCTTCTCGACCAGTGCTCCGCAGCTGAAAACATTGACGTGGATGCTGTCTATTCCGCAATGGGACTTGCGGGCAACAGACGAATTGTCCAGATGCTTCGCAATATAATCAGGCATGACAGTCTTGAAGCCCTGAAAGAGTTTAACGAGATGTGGATGGACGGCAAAGACCCTGCCACCTTCCTGACAGAACTCAGTAACCTTATGAGAGATATTCTCATGCTTCAGGTTGCACCTAAGGGGGCAGTTGAGCTTATATCAGGCGCTTATGATACTGAAGCCCTGAGAGAATTTGCAGATTACATGACCAGAGAAGAACTTCTCTGCGCATTAAATACGGTTCAGGCTTCAATGACAGGACTTCGGGAGAGCAAAAATCCCAAAACCGCTGTGGAGCTGTGCCTTATATCTCTGTGTGACAATACCATGGCTGACAGTGTAAGTTCCCTGAAGGCCAGAATTTCAAGGCTGGAGAGACAGCTTAGAGATGGCGTACCTGTAAGGGAGATAAAGGTTCCTGCCAGGGAAATAAGTGTGCCCGCAGAAGAAAAAACTCATTTTGACACGCATTCATTTGAAACCGGATCCGTAGTTGAGAAGAAGCCTGCTTATGAGGCAATCCCCTATGAGCCGGAGAAAAAAGAGCTTTACACCGAGAATGTTGCAGAACCTATAATTCCGGAACCTGAAGGCTATGAGATGCCGGAAAGGTACGAGCCTGCTGACAGATATGATGATGCCGAGGATGAAATCAACTTTGCGGCGTTTGATGAAGAACAGCCAGAGGATGCGTTCCCGGAGCATGGAAGCAGAGGTGCAAATCAGCAGCTCAGTGATGAAAGCGTTGAGAGTATGTTTGAACAGCCAGATGATGAGTTCGTGTGGGCTGAGATATGCAAAAAAGTAAAAGGCATAGGTATGGATGTTAAACCGAGCCTTATGGACTCCAGAAAGGTACACGCTTACCTTGAGGGCGATATTTTACACATTGATGTTATTCCGGGATTTCTGCATAAGCGCTTTGAAAAGCAGGAGATGCTTGAGCGATTTGCAAAAACCGGAAGAGAGATACTGGGACGGGAGCTCAGAGTTAAACTGGGCGACCTTATAGAGCGTGAGCGGGCAGCTCACAGCATAGAAGAACTTAAGGAATATCCGGAAGTTAGATTTATATAAAATTACAGGAGGAATATAAAATGGCAAAAGGCGGATTTCGTGGTGGTTTCCCCGGCGGCAACCAGATGAATATGATAAAGCAGGCTCAGAAGATGCAGAAAGACATCATGAAGCTGCAGGAAGAGATTGAATCTTCAAGATTTGAGTTCACTGCCGGAGGCGGTGCAGTTAAAGCAGTTGCTGTTGGTACCAAGGGCATTGAGTCTATCGAGATCGATCCCGAAGTTGTTGATCCCGAAGATGTTGAAATGCTTCAGGACCTCATTCTGGCTGCTGTAAACGGAGCATTAAAAGCTTCTGAGGAAAAGACCAATCAGTCCATGGCTAAGCTGCAGGGCGGAATGGGTTTCCCCGGAATGTTCTGATCTGAAAATCAGAAGTTACACACAGGGCTGATACAGTCAGCCCGCCTTAGTTTCCTGGAAGGAGTATCTATGAACACTGTCTGGACAGAAAATGTGGATTTAAAAAATCCACTGCCTGAATACCCACGTCCCCAGCTTGCAAGAAACGGCTGGCTGAGCCTTAACGGCCCGTGGGAGTATGCAATAAATAATTCCAACAAATTCCCCAAGGAATTTGAAGGTGAGATTATTGTGCCTTTTTCACCGGAGACTCAGCTCTCAGGTGTAAACAGAACTTTGAAGAGCGGAGAATATCTCTGGTATCGCAGAGAGATTGCTGTTCCTGCAGAGTTCAGCGGTAAAAGGATTATTCTGCATTTCGGCGCAGTTGACCAGATTGCTGATGTATGGGTAAACTCTGTGCAGGTTGCAAGCCATGTGGGCGGATATCTTCCGTTCGAGGCGGATGTAACCGAAGCTATTGAAGACGGTATTATGACCATTACTGTCAGAGTAAGCGATGATACCGATAAAGGCGGTCACACTCATGGCAAGCAGAAAATAAATCCCGGCAATATCTGGTATACTGCTCAAAGCGGTATCTGGCAGACTGTATGGATTGAGGCTGTGCCTGAATCTTATATTAAATCTCTTCGCATTACGCCGGACTTCGATAAACAGATTGTGGAGATTTCCGCAGAGGTTGTGGGCGATCAGGACGCATATGCAGAGGTATTCGGCGAGAGCTTTTTGCTTCCGGCGGAGATTTCGGTAGAGGGAGTTGAAGCATGGACTCCTGAAAATCCTAAGCTTTACGGTTTCAGAGTTCTGTGCGGAGAGGACGAAGTACACAGCTATTTCGCCATGAGAAAATTCTCAGTTGAGAATGATGAAAACGGAACACCCAGACTTTTCCTGAACGGTAAACCGTATTTCCATAACGGAGTTCTGGATCAGGGCTATTGGCCTGACGGACTTTATACCGCTCCCAGTGATGAAGCTATGGTGTACGATATAAGCATGGCTAAGGCTATGGGCTTTAACATGATCAGAAAGCACGTCAAGGTTGAGCCTCTGCGCTGGTATTATCACTGTGACAGGCTTGGTATGCTTGTCTGGCAGGATATGCCTAACGGCGGCGCCGCTGCAATGGCTTCTGCAGTTGCAAGCGGAATCATGAAGGACAGCGCCTATATGATATTCGGCCGAGGCAACAAAGAAAATCGTGCGGAATTTACAGCCGAGCTTGCTGAAATGGTGAACCATCTCTATAACTGTCCCTGCATTGCTATGTGGGTTCTGTTTAATGAGGGCTGGGGCCAGTTTGACGCTGCAAAAATGTATGACATGGTTAAATCTATTGATAAAACAAGGACGATTGACCATGCTTCCGGCTGGCATGATCAGGGTGCCGGAGATTTCAAGAGCGAACACGTATACCGCAGAGCGTATAACTATAAAGCCGATAAAAAGGGCAGAGCAGTTATTCTGAGTGAGTTCGGCGGATATGGCCATAAAGTGCTGAGCCATGTTTACAGCAATAAGTATATTGGCTACAAAAAGTTTGAGATGCCTGCACAGCTTGAGATTGGTATTGAGGAGCTGTATCAGCAGCAGATAGGACCTGCCAAAATGGAGGGACTTGCTGGCTGCGTATATACTCAGCTCAGCGATGTGGAGGATGAACTTAACGGAATCATGACTTATGATAGAAAAGTGGCTAAAGTTGCACCTGAAATCATGAGTAGAATTATAAATGTGGGGGATTAACCCCATAATCAAAAAAGCCGCCTATGGCGGCTTTTTTTATAAACGGAGGAAAAATGTTCAGAAAGGCGTATCTTGAAATTACAAATGTCTGCAATTTAAAATGTGCTTTCTGCCCGGGAACCAGGCGTGAAAAAAAGTTTATGTCAAGAGCAGAATTTGAGCTTCTGGCTGCGAAGCTCAGACCCTATACGGATTATCTATACTTTCACCTTATGGGCGAGCCGCTTCTGCATCCCGAACTTCCGTATTTTCTGGATTATGCTGCAAAGCTGGGCTTTAAGGTCATAATAACTACAAACGGAAAGCTGCTGGGACAAAAGGAAAAGATACTGCTCAACGCTCCTGCACTGCATAAAATAAATATATCTCTTCAATCCTTTGAGGCAAATGAAGGTGGGGAGCTTTGCGAATATATTTCCGGATGTGCGGATTTTGCGGACAAGGCATCAAATGCAGGAAAGCTGTGCGTGCTAAGGCTCTGGAATACAAACGGACTGGACAGCTTGAACGATGATATAGCGCAAATTCTCGAAGGCTATTTCCCGAAACCGTGGAAGGAGAGCCGCTCAAGCTATCGTCTTAAGGAAAAAGTTTATCTTGAGCATGGTGACAAATTTGAGTGGCCCGATCTGAATGTGCAGGAAATATCCGACAGATGCTTCTGCTACGGTCTCAGAGATCAGATAGGCATACACTGTGACGGCACTGTTGTGCCGTGCTGTCTGGATCATGAGGGAGATATTGCGCTGGGAAATCTTCTGCATCAGGATATGGAAGAAATCCTGAATTCACAAAGAGCAAAAGACATATATAACGGTTTTTCTCAGCGTCAGGCGAAAGAAGAGCTGTGCCGAAAGTGCGGATATGCAAGGCGCTTTTCCTGATGTGCATGAGAATTATCAAAGCTTAAATATAATAAAAATAAGGGAGCATTTATATGCTCCCTTGTTTTATGCAGATATTTAATTATCCCTTGTAACCGATCTTATCAGCAAGCTCTTTTGTGATGATGACAATAGCGTTTCTGTGTATCTTCAGGAAGGTAACAGGGCACTTGGATGTGACTTCATCGGTCATAAGAAGCTGAGTTGCGGCATCTTCCTTGTTGGAACCGCTGATGATAAGCAGCAGGCAGCCGGAACGCATAATGCCTGCCATACCCATGGTGACAGCACCACGGGGGACATCGTCACGGCTTGCAAAGAAGCGAGCGTTTGCATCAATGGTGCTCTCGTCCAGAACTTCACTGTGAGCGGAAGCATAAAGCTTGTCTCCGGGCTCGTTGAAGCCGACGTGACCGTCAGCGCCTACACCGAGTACCTGCAGATCGGTGTCTTTCTCGTTAAGCTTGGCGTTAAACTCTTTGAGGTTTTCCTCAAGATTGCCGGTACCTTTTGCGACATAAGTATTGTTTTTGTCGATGTTTATATGATCAAAAAGATTGCTGTCCATGAAGTAGCGGTAGCTCTGATCGTGGCTGGGCTCAAGACCGGTGTACTCATCAAGGTTTACGGAAGTAACACGGGAAAAGTCGAGGCCTTCTTCCTTGCAGCGGCGAGCCAGCTCCTGATACATACCAACAGGACTTGAGCCGGTGGCCAGTCCCAGATGGCACTGGGGATTCTCTCTTACGAGCTTTTCAACAATATCAGCGGCCTCACGGCACTGTGCGGAATAATCTTCGGCAACTATAACTCTCATAGTTGTGCCTCCTTAAGTAAATTTTCAAATTCAACTAAGTATAGCGTTTTTATCAGGTACAGTCAAGGTAAATACAAGCTGAAATTCACATTTTTGTATAGTTTTGCATGATAGCGGGGAAAATATTAAGAATTTTAAATTTTTGCAAAAAGTGCTTTAATAATCGGATTTAAAATGATAACATATATAAACTATAAGG
>JAHHRR010000016.1 GCA_020025655.1 Oscillospiraceae bacterium | reverse complement strand
TTTAGTGGTTGCGGGAGAAGGATTTGAACCAACGACCTCCGGGTTATGAGCCCGACGAGCTACCAGCTGCTCTATCCCGCGATATTTACTTGCTTTGTTTTCAGCTTGTTTATATTATCATAAATATTTGTAAAAGTCAAGCCTAAATTTCAATTTCTGTAATTTATTTTTCCCTCGTCCTCTTTTTTCAAAAAAGCGGCTCTGATTTCACGTAAACCCATATAAAAAACAGTGCATACATTAAGTATGCACTGTCTGTTCAGTCTGTCTTATCGCTCAATTTCGTAGAACATTTCGGCAAGCTCTGCAATGTCTTCCTCAGTTACGCCTGAGAAAGTAATTGTTGCACCGTAAGCGCCGCCGGTGTGGTAATTAAATACCTGAATCATCATTGCATCAACGCCTTCTACGCTGTACAGAGACTTGACTACATGGTGCTCTTCGCCAAGGAACTCAAAAGTATCTGCCTCAATGCTTGTTACAGGCATACCTGCCTGCTTATATGCCTCAAACATAGTATCCTTGTTTGCAAGGATATTTTCAACAATCTGTTCCTCAGTCATAATAACCATGGCAGCACGTTCCATATCTTCCATTTTGCTCAGGACGATATTGGCAACTGCGCCGGTATCAAGGTTAATGGCATACATATCCTGAATAACAGGGTGATTTGCAAAGTCGGTATCCTCAAGCATACCGTTTACAATATCGCCGATTTCCTGCATCTGCTCAGGTCCGAGCATATTCCAGCCTTCGGGAACAGTGCAGCCGAGACCGAGGTATTTGCTTTCATAGGTGTTGCCGTCTACTACGCCGAGGGTAACATCCTTCTCTTCCGGCTCTTCAGCAGGAGCTTCTTCAGGCTCACTCTCAGCGGGCTGTTCAGCAGCTTCTTCGGGGGCTGCTGCTTCCTCTGCGGGAGTCTCAACGGCCTCTTCAGGAGCCTTGTCTGCCTTCTCATCGCCGCCACCGCAGGCACCCAGTGCAAAGATCATGGTCAGTGCGAGCAAAACGCATAAAAACTTTTTCATTCTCTGTTTCCTTTCATCATGTAAATTCCGTTTTTTTAAAGCTTAAAGCTTTTCTATGTTATCATTATATAGCATCCTTCCCTGTTGTCAACAAAAACATCGAAAGCTTAATTATTCTTAAAGATCTCTTTAATTCCGCATTTTCACCTGTTTTCAGCACAAAATACATCGAGTTATATGTTCTTTGACTGCATTGTGCGGACAAAAATGTAAAAAAGAGTGCGTTTACAAAACGCACTCTTTTTAAAATATTAGTTGTCTTCCTCGGTGGGCAGTACCTTCACAAGCACCCTCTCCACTCGTCTTCCGTCCATAACAAGGACGCTTATCCGGAGATTTTCATACTGGAAGCTGTCTCCGGGCTTGGGATATGTGCCAAACCGCTCCACAGTCCATCCGCCTACTGTATCACTTTCAGCGTCGAAATCCTGCTCATTTATGTTCATAAGCTCAAGGAAATCATCCAGAACCATGTCGCCGTCAAGCTCGTACTCGCCGTCTTTTCGCATGATGACCTCAGGTTCCACATCATCCGTCTCGTCCCAGATATCGCCAACGATCTGTTCCAGAACATCCTCCATGGAAAGCAGGCCCAGAGTTCCGCCGTATTCATCCGAAACAATAGCCAGATGCTGGCGTGACTGTCTCAGCTGAGCTAAAACAGTAGGCAGCTTCATGGTCTTGTAAACATAGCACGGAGGCATCAGAAGTTCTCTGATATTTACGTGCTCATTCTCGGTCATTGCTTTCAGGAAGTGATTGATAGCCAGTGTACCTATAACATTATCAATACTGTCCTCATAAACAGGAAGTCTTGAATAAGGTGCTTCTTCGATTACTTTGAGAATGTCTTCCCAGTCATCGTCAATATCAATAGCCTCTACATCAACTCTTGCGGTCATAACATCTGAGGCTGAAATATCAGAAAAATCAATAGCTGCGTGCAGAAGCTCGGAACGATCCTCGTCCAGAACCGCTTCATCCTCGGCAGTTTCAATTATAGACTGAAGCTCTTCGACAGAATCATCGCTGTCATCAGCGTTGTCTTTCATACGATAGGTTATAAGGTTAATGCTGTTTACTACAAGCCAGATAAGGGGCTTGAGAATCACCATCAGGCCATGTACAAAGTAGGAGTTGGATTCAGCTACTTTATTTGCACTCTTTTTTGCGCATATCTTAGGGATGGTTTCACCGAAGATAATAACAAGAACAGTTATTATTAAGGTGGAAAGCCATGCATAGCCGTCGCTGCCGGTTATCATAATAACCATAACAGAGCTGAGAGAAGATGCAGCTATATTAACAAGGTTATTACCGATTAAAATAGCACCCAGAGCATCATCATAGTGATCGACTATTTTAAGAGCTACATCTGCCTTCTTTGATCCGCCGTCTCTGGTTTTTTCAAGCCTTACATAGTTGCAGGATGAATAAGCCATTTCAGAAGCGGAGAAATAAGCTGAGAAAAATACACAGACAATAATGCCTGCAATTACAAAATACAAACTCATTTATCTTCGCCTCCTTCCTTATTTTCGGGAGGAGCAGCTACATTAAGTTTAAGTATTCTGTTATGCTCCATTTCAGCAACTGTAACTTTCAAGTTATGATATTCAAAGCTGTCTCCGACTTTGGGAATCTCAGTAAACTGCTCATAAGCCCATTCACCCATAAGAGTATTAACAAGTTCTTCATCCTCATCCGGATCTTCAAAATCCAGATGTTCAAAAACATCGCTTACGGATTCATCTGCATCAACAAGGCAGATACCGTTTCCAATATCAACAATGGTCTCCTCTACAATATCGTCCTCATCCCATATCTCTCCGACCAGCTCTTCAAGAATATCTTCGATAGTGACAATACCGAGAGTACCGCCGAAGTTATCGGTAACAACCGCCATATTCATGCGCTGCTTAGACATAATGGGAAGCAGCTCATCAATATTTGTGCTCTGGTGAACAAAGAATACAGGGTCAAGCAGCGGTCTTATATCCAGTACACCCTTGGACTTTATCCATGCTTTAATATAGGTTCTTATCTGGAGAATACCTATAACATTATCTATATTGCCCTCATATACCGGTATACGGCTGTGATTATGAGCCTTTACAAAGGAAAGTATTTCATCCGGAGAATCAGCAACATTTATAGCAACAACATCCACACGGGGAGTAAGTACACTTTCAACCGTAACATCTCCGAACTGGAGAGCTGAGGAAATAAGGTCGCCCTGCTGTTCGTCAAGACTTCCCTCTTCGGTCATGTCCTCAATGATATCGTAAAGCTCATCTTCTGTAACAGACAGCTCCACATCGCCCTTTGCAAGTTTTGAAGCCTGCTGACCTATGAATGTCAGGAAAGCCGAAAAGGGCTTAAACAGTTTCATAAAGAAAATAAGTGCCGGAGCACAAGCCTTGGCCAGTCTCTCGCTGTACTTTTTAGCGATGCTCTTAGGGAGCATTTCGCCCACATAGAATACAACGATAGTGGTGATTATAGTGCTCAGCGATACGGCGCTCAGCCCCCACAGTTTTGTTACAGCTACGGTAACAATAGAAGCAGTAGATATATGCACAATATTGGTGCATATAAGCAGAGTGCTGATTGCAAGATCAAAATTGTCCAAAATATAAAGAGCCTTTTTGGCTCTTCCGTCGCCGCGCTCTGCGGCTATCTTGATTTTGCTGCGTGAGGCAGAGGCAAAAGCTGTTTCAGCCACGGCAAAAAATGCCGCACAGAACAGTAGTAAGATTGCAATTATCCAAGGCAATCGAGTGCCGTCATCCATTGTAGGATATACATCTCCTTTTTACATAAACTATTTATACAGTATATCATAGTGAAAAATACGAGTCAATATTCCGATTATGTCTTAATGTTAAATTTTCCTGAATCAGCAGTACTTTTCCAAAAAAGAAACGGCCTTACGGCCGTTTCTTTTTTTTAGGTTTTCAGATGAGAATACATTTCTTCGGGCAGTTTTCGGCACAGGTGCCGCAGCCGATGCAGGCATCCTCATTAAGAGTCCATGTTTTGGCATTTCTGTCCACAGTGATTGCCTCCATGGGGCACTTTCTGGCGCAGAGGCCGCAGTAGACGCAGAGTGAAGGATCGCTTACAGGCTTTCCGTCATCTCTGGGAACAACAGGACAGGAAGGAGCTTTTGCCTCGGCAGACTCGGCCTTTGCTGCCTCTCCTGCGGGAGTTGCAGCGGCAGGTGCAGGAGCCTTACGTGCGGGCTTCTTTCTGAAGCAGGTGCCTACAACCAGAAGATCCTCTTCCTTGGTTGCAATCATGTGATAATCGCTGGTAAGCTCGATTGCGTGTTCGTTGCAGTAATCAGCGCAGTGTGAGCAGAAGGTGCAGGAACCCAGGTTAAAGGTTCTTGTAATTTTGTCTCCATCTTCTGTTTTTTCAACAACAGTGGAGATTGCGCCGCCTGCACATACTCTCTCGCACATACCGCAGCTTATGCAGCGGTCGGGATGGAATACGATTCTGCCTCTGTATCTGAGGGCAGCAGGACTAAGCTTCGCAGGATACATTTCGCAGCTGGACTTGCTGAACAGCTGAGATATCGCTTCTTTAGCAAAAGGGAAATCCATTACATCTTCTCCCTCTTTTCCTTTAAAATTTTAGTGGCCAGTGCCAGACCGTCTATGATAGCCTCGGGTCTGGGTGCGCAGCCGGCTATATCCACATCAACGTGTACATACTTGCTCAGAGGGCCTGCTACTGCATAGCTGTCCTTGAACACGTTGCCGGACTGAGGGCAGGAGCCCACAGTTACGATGCAGCGAGGTTCAGGTATCTGAGAAATTGCCCGGAGAACTCTGGGCAGTGACTGTTTGGTTACAGGGCCGGTTACAACTGCGATATCCGCATGACGTGGAGAACCGGTGAGCTTAAAGCCCAGACGCTCAGCATCAAAACGGGGTGTGAGAACGGAAACAATTTCAATATCACAGCCGTTGCAGGAGCCGGCGTTTATGTGGAAAAGCCACGGTGATTTTGCGGTACTGTCCGCAATAAGTTTTTTAAACATTTTCGCCCCTCCTTACATACCGAACCAGGCAAGCACAAGGCTGATAAGCGCAAGGCCTGCAACAACAGTCCAGTAGAATTTGAATACCTGCTCAATCTTAAGTCTTGCAGTAATTGCATGGACGAAAGAAATGCTGACTATTGTAAGCAGAATGCAGAGCAGGAACATTACGAGAACACTCAGAATGAAGCTTACTGCACCGGCAGCTCCGCCGCTGAGGAAAAGACCCACAAAATTCTGAATGCCTGTACCGATGCCGCCAAAGAAGAGCGCTACGAAAATGCTGGTCATTGTAAGCATCTTAGTGCTGTGGTTAAGCTGGAACACTGCCAGAGGAGAACCGCTGTACTCACAGAGCATACCTTCGCATATCTCAGTCTCGGCTTCGGCAGTATCAAAAGGATGGTTGCCGGTTTCGCCGGGGATAATGAGCAGCATTGCAGCTGCTGCGGGAATCATACTGAGCTTGGTGATAAGGCTGCCGTTTTCCATCTGGTACTGGGCAATCTGGGTGAAGGAGAATACGATACCTGTACCCATTGCGTCACCCACAACCTTGCCCACAGCAAGCAGTACCATTACCAGAGGAAGCTCACAGGCAATGATAGTTACCATTTCACGGGAAAGGCCCACACCGGCATAAGGAGAACCGGAGGATGCGGCACCGGCAATAACCGAAACAGCAGGGATAAGGAGAAGATAAAGAACAACGATAATATCTGCCATACCGGAGAATGCGGTAAAGTCAAATATAGGAATGAAAAGCTGGATAACCACAAGAGCAGTCAGGCCCAGAAGCGGTGCGCCCATGAAAACTGCCTTGGAAGAGACAGCATTGGGAATTATGGTTTCCTTGCCGCAGAGCTTGAAGAAATCATAGAACGGCTGCAGCACGGGAGGTCCGACTCTCTTCTGCATTTTGGCAACCATCTTGCGGTCAATACCGCACAGAAGCAGGCCGCCTAAGAAGCAAAACAGGAATCCGGGAAAAATAAGAACATAGCCCAGATAACGGAGGGCATCAAGAAACATACTCATTAGCCCACCTCCTTAAAATACTATCAGCATGAACACAGTTGCAATAGTGAGTGCAACAACCGCCCAAAGGGCATAGTCGTTAACAACACCGCTGTGCAGCTCATGCATGAAATCGAAGTAATGTCTCCAGTTGTGTTTAAAGCCCCAGAACAGATCTCCGCTGCCGACCTGAGAATAAACGCTCTTTTCACCGCCGAAGAAGAGGTCATACTTGGAATCGGTAACTTCATTTCCGGTGCTGACGCTGACTCTGTCATACTTGCCGGCTATCGCAGCGATAGTTACAGCAAGAAGAGCTATAAGCATAATGCAAAGCCATGCGACAGGGCTCCAGCAGCCTACCTGAACGAAGGTAACGGTCTGATTTACAGGAGCAGTTGCCATAACAGATTCTGCGTAACCGCTGCCCAGCATGGTGTTTATGTAGTCACCCACATGGAAAACAGCAGAGGCGGCAGGCTCTGTGAGGTAGTGGTTTACGAGACCGGGGAACAGGCCGGTAACCACGCAGAGCAGGGCGAAAATTCCCATTGCGAAGCGCATACCGAAGGGAACTTCCTTTACATCTTCCAGCTCCTTGGGAAGCTGGCCGAAGAACACGGACTGGCTGACCTTTACAAAGGAGGCAAGGGTCAGAATACTGGTAACAAGAGCAATAACGGTTACTATAAGATATCCGAAATGGCCGCTTTCAACTGCCTTTAAGTAGCAGGCCTGATAGATAGACCATTTTGAAGCAAAACCGTTAAACGGGGGCAAACCGCTGATGGAAGCAGCGCCGATCAGGAAAAGCACTGTGGTGTGAGGCATTTTCTTTGAAAGGCCGCCGAGCTTGCCGAGGTCGGTTGTACCGGTCTGCATTAAGACTGCGCCTGCTGCAAGGAAGAGAAGTCCTTTGAACAGGGTGTGGTTCATTGCATGGTAAAGACCTGCGGACATACCGACAGCGGTGCAGAGACCGGCAGCAGTAAGAACGTAACCGATCTGAGAAATGGAGTGGAATGCAAGCAGACGCTTGAAGTCATGCTGTGCAAGAGCCATGGTAACGCAGACGAACATACTTATTGAACCGATGGTTACAAGCAGAGTCTGCATTGCGCCAAGCTCCATGCTCTGGAACAGGAAGTAGCAGATACGGATAATACCGTAAAGACCGGACTTTGTAAGAACGCCGGAAATAAGTACGGAAATTGATGCAGGAGCTGCACCGTGGGCATCTGCGGCCAGAGGATGGAAGGGTACGATAAATGCTTTAGTGGAGAAACCAACCAGAAGCAGTGCAAAAGCAAGCTTTGTAGAGGTTCCCATATGACCGGGAATAAGTGCTGAAAGCTGAGCAAAGTTAAGGGTGTGAGCCTGAGTGTAAAGCATTACAGCACCGACGAGAATGCAGGTAGAACCCATGCTTCCTACGCCCAGATACTTGAAAGCTGCTTCAAGGGCTCCGTTTGCTCTGTTTCTGAATGCTGTAAGTGCAACGGCAGCGAAGGTGAGTATCTCAACCATGATGAACATATTGAAGAGGTCACCGGAGAGTACAAGACCCATAACACCGCCGGAGAGCATAAGGAACAGAGTGTAGTATTCACGGACATTGTCATCATGCTCCATGTATTTAAAGGAGTAGATGCAGGCCACAAATACTGCTGTTGCAACAAGCAGACCGAAGAAGAGGCTTAGTGCATCAACTTCTATTGCAATACCTATTGCGTAGCCGCCTGCCATAGATCTGTTGCCGAGCCAGTATGCGATAATTTCGCCGTTTACCATTACTCTCTGAATAAGAGAGCACAGCATAACGAGAGAAGCAGAAACAGACAGGAAAGCGATTATTTTTCTGGCGGTCTTATTGCCGCCGAACATTACGATAAGGAACGCTCCCAGGAACAGTACCATTATAGATAAGACCGGGAAGTGCTGATAAAATGCAGGACTCATCCTCTAAGCCTCCTTATCTCTCTTGTATCAGTTGTGCCGTATCCTTCCTCCAGCTTAATAACAAGAGCAAGAGACATTGCAGTAACGCAGGCGCCGATAACAATACTTGTAAGGGTCAGTGCCTGAGGGATAGGGTCAACAAAGAATGTTTCGGGATTCAGTTCGCTCCATGTGAAGATAGGAGCAGTTCCGCCGGGCTTAAAGCCTACTGAGACTATAAAGAGGTTTACGCCATAGTCTGCAATGCTGAGGCCCAGAACGGTCTTAATCATGTTGTGCTTTGTAACAATGGTGTAAAAGCCCAGGGTTATCAGGAAAAATGCAGCTATATAATTTACTATTATCATCTTTCCCACCTCATTCCTGAACGAAGTCAATATCCTGATCCAGCAGCATAGCGTTAAGTGACAGGACAAGGATAGTAACACCGGTAAGGACGTTAAGACCAACGGCTTCATCCATTAAGGAGATAGTACCGGAGGAAATAAGGTCGCCGGGGTTTCCGTTCATATAAAGGAAGTTTGAGCAGAAGTTTGCACCCATGGCAACGCCTGCAAAAGCGATAGCGATGTACATGGTAACTGCAAAGCCTTCGGCCTTTCTCAGAATGCCCAGAGGCAGAATCCTCGTGGTTGTCTCATGACCGTGTCCCAGATGGATAAGCAGAACTGCTGCAACCATCAGAACTCCGCCCTGGAAGCCGCCGCCGGGAGACAGGTGTCCATGGAGGATAACGTAAAAGATGTACACAAGTGTCAGCGGCAGAATTGTATCACAGCCGCAGCGCTGTATAACTCTCTTTACCTGAATTTTTTCATTGGCCATCTTTCTTTTCCTCCTCGCTCTTTTCCTCTTTCTTAAAGAGAATTACTGTGGCACCGGCCACGGCGGTAATAAGGATAAAGGCCTCGCCCATGGTATCGTAACCACGGAAGTCGAAAACAATAGAAGTAACATCGTTAATGGCATGGGTCTTATCCAGATTTTGCTGGACTATTGCGGCAGCTGCACCGTCTGCATTGCTGTCGTCATATGAAGAGGGGTCCCGACTGAGCTCATAGGCTGAAACAGGAGCCTCATCGCCGTTATAGGTTCTGGGCATTGCGGCCATATCCACCGCAGCATAAATACCTACGGCAAGGAACAGCACCAGACATACCCATGTAAGGAATTTCTTCATTTATCGTCGCCTCCTCGTATTTTCTTAAGGGCAACAATGAAAATAAAGGGGCTGAGAGCAGCACCGACAGCTGCTTCGGAAATTGCAACGTCAGGTGCATGAAGCAGCAGGAATTCCGCTGCGGCAAAAATGCCGGTAGCACCCAGTGCAATAACCGAGGACAGCAGCTTCTCGAAATGGCAGGCCATAATAGCTGAAGCCACCATACCTATTATAATAAGTACATTCAGGATAACTATAAGATTACTCATCGAAATCCCTCCTAAGTTCATCAACTACCATTCTCTTTTCGGGTCTTATACCGTTCTGATAAGCACCCTTTGCCAAAGCGTGGGCACCGACGGGGTTGGTGGTAAATATAAGGGCAGCAATAACAACGACCTTAACGGCAGTTGCAGGGCTGTGCAGTTCAAAGATTGAGTAGAGCAGAGCGCCTATGCATACGCCCAGAACTCCCATAGTGGTAATACACGTGGAAGCCTGCATACGGCAGAAGGTATCGGGCATTTTAATTATTCCGATAGTTCCTGCAAGAGCAAAAATTGCTCCAATGGCTATAAAGACATCAATTATTATTCTTAGAGTCATCGTCATGATATACCCACCTCCTTCTGTCGAGATAACGTCCGATAAGCATAGTGTTTATAATACCCAGCATAGCGCTGATGATGGAAATATCAAGGTATATTCCTCTGCCGCTGTACAGGGAGAAGAGAACCATTGCCAGTGAAATCATAATGTCCGTTGCATCAACTGCACACATTCTGTCCGGTGCAGTGGGGCCCTTAACGAAGCGGTATAAGTTAACTAACGCAAGAGCAGCAAAGAGCACGGAGAAAATAACAAGATCTATCATTTCCAAATCCTCCTGATTCCTTTTTCAAGGTTGCCCTTTATCATGTCTCCGGCTACCTTTCCGCCGGGAGCCTGAACATCAATCCAGTGTATGTAGTAGTAAATCTGGCCCTCTTCCTCGGTGATTTCCATGGTCATGGTACCGGGGGTAAGGGTGATAGAGTTAGCAAGAATATTCTGGGCATAGTCAGAATCGAGCTCAACGGGGATTTTAACGATGCCGGGATTTACATTTTTGCATCCGCCGAAGCAGCGCTTTGCCATATCAATATTAGCCTTTACCAGCTCAATAATGAATGTGACAAGAGAGTAATAAAGTCCTTTTAAAAGTCTTATGGGGTTGAGCAGCCAGAACGTATGGTCATGGATGAAGAAGCGTGATGAAAACAGGGAAACACCAAGACTTACGACAGCACCTGCTATAAGCTCCTGTGCAGCAAAACTCCATGTTAAAAGTATCCAGAAGGCGTATGACACTATAAAAGTGGTAGCAACTCCGGAAAATGTAGTTTTTTGCAAGAGTGAACCTCTCCTTTCTTGCAGACGGATTTATCGCACCGTCTGAATTTTCTATTCTACTTTTATTTGCTCGACATAAAATTCCCGGCCTCTGGTCATTTTGAGCGACCAGCTTTTACATTCGGGACAGCAGGCATCGTGTCGGTTGACAGGGCCTTCATAGCCGCAGTCAAGGCACTTGAAGCGGGCCTCGATTGTATTCATTTCAAGTTTGGCGTTCTCAGCAGCAGATCCCGCCGCCGCAACAGGAAAGAACTCCCGCACGCACTGGCAGACTATGCCCGAGTATTCGCCTACGCTCAAATCAATTTCCAGAACCTTTTTAAAGCCTTTCTCCTTTGCTTCGGAATTTACAATGTCGATTATTCCTTTACAAATCGCAAGTTCATGCATTGATTATCTATCCAGACAGCTGAAGCAGGGGTCGATGGAGGCAATGATAAGTCCGGCATCGGCAACTGAATTATTTCTCAGCATGAAAGGTACAGTCGGTGTATTCTTATAGCTGGGAACATGGATTGAAACTCTGTGGTTGGTGAGCTTGTTTGCGCCGACCACCATATGGCTCAGCTGACCTCTGGGGGCCTCATGGCGCTTAACAGTCTGGCCTTCTTTGATCTTGACCAGTTTAAAGCCGTTATTGTAGGGGCCTTCCGGCAGATTATCCAGAGCCTGCTCAATAATCTTGATGCTCTCGAGGCACTCAAGTGCTCTCACAACGATTCTTGCGAATACATCGCAGCTGTCGCATACGGGAACATCAAACTCAAAATCATCATAAGAGGAATATGGGGAGTCTCTTCTGACGTCAACATTTACGCCTGATGCTCTTGCGTGGGGGCCGACAGCACCCATACGAAGTGCATCGGCAGTGGGCAGTACGCCGACACCCTTTGTACGCATTGCAATAGTCTTATCATTAAGTACGATATCAACTATTCTGTTGAGGCTCTCTCTGAGCTTTGCACAGTCAGAAAGAATGTCTCTGCGTAAATCATCATCAATATCTCTGGTGGAACCGCCGATAATAACCATGGCATAGTTGACACGGTTACCGCTCAGGCGCTCAAGAAGGCTCATGACAAGCTCTCTTACATCCCAGATATGCATAAACATACTGTCATGTCCGATTATATGACAGGCAATTCCCATCCAGAGCATATGTGAATGAAGTCTTTCAAGCTCGGCAGTAATTACTCTTATATACTGGCCTCGCTTGGGGACTTCCATCTGGTTCAAGTCCTCTACGCACATAGCGTAGGTAAAGGCGTGGGAATGGGAACAGATGCCGCAGACACGCTCAACCAGTACAAGAGTCTGAACAGCGTTTCTCTCTGTTGCCAGCTTTTCAATACCACGGTGGTTGTATCCCACAAATACCTCCGCGTCCTTAATTACCTCACCCTCGGTATAAAGTTTTGCGTGGATAGGTTCCTCCAGCGCAGGATGGTAAGGTCCGATAGGCACTATGTAGCTCATCTTATTCCTCCTTAATATTCTTTGCCCGAAGTTCTGAAAGGGGCATAACCATTATCTGGCCCTTGCCCTGATCCTCCAGCATATCCTCCGGCAGGAACAGACGCTCTGAAGTGTCAAGTCCTTCAAATTCAATGCCGAACAGCTCATTAAGCTCACGCTCCGGCCAGGTTGCCGAGGTATCATAGATATCACCTACTGAGGGTACCTTTGTTTCACCTATAACATGGTATGACTCTATCACAGGTTCAACAGCATAGTCCCAGGAGATATCCATTTTGCCTTCCGTGTCGATGAAAGCGTGAATCATCGTCAGCATTCTGCCGTCTTTTTTCATTCTCTCGGCAGTAGGCACTATCTGGTCTTTTTCGATTACAAACTTTTTGTACTCCTGCATTCATTTCACCTCTCATGCTGTAATATATTAACAAATTCTCGGAAGCTGAGCTCCCGTGAGTTTTTGAAGTATTCTTCCGCCGCCCAGAGCTGTTTTCATAACAAGCTTTCCCGGATATTCGGAAGTAACTCTGCCTATAACGGCGGCATTTTCGCCCTCCGGCAGTTTTCTCATGGTCTGTAAAACCAGTTCCGCATTCTCCGCAGGAACTACTGCAATAAGCTTTCCCTCATTTGCGCAGTAGAGCGGATCAAGCCCAAGCATATCGCAGGCCGCCTGCACTCCCCCGTTTACAGGGATAAGCTTTTCCTCAATCTCTATTCCCAGCTCACTTCCCTCAATGAATTCATTTAAGGTAGTGGCAAGACCGCCTCTTGTGGGGTCACGGACAACCCGAACTCCTGCGTTGAGGCCGAGGATTGCATCACACAGTCCATTTAATGCGGCGCAGTCGGACTTTATATCTCCCTGCATCATGCCGCTTCTTGCAAGCATTACTGCTGTACCGTGGTCGCCCACAGTGCCGGACACAATCACCGCATCACCCGGTCTTATATTTTTAGGGCTGAGGCCGGGATATTTCAAAAATCCTATGCCGGCAGTATTTATATAAATACCGTCTCCCCTGCCCTTTTCAACAACCTTTGTATCACCGGTTACTATCTGTACGCCTGCCTTATCGGCCGCTTTGCGTATTGAGTCGATTATCTTTTCAAGCTCCGAAACTCTGAGTCCTTCTTCAATAATAAATGAGCAGCTCAGATATTTGGGAACTCCACCGCACATTGAAACGTCATTTACAGTGCCGCAGACAGAAAGCTTTCCGATATCGCCGCCGGGGAAAAACAAGGGGTTTACCACAAAGCTGTCGGTAGAAAAAGTAAGTTTTTCAGCACCGCCCAGCACTGCACCGTCTCCCAGCTCTCTGAGTGCCGGATTATCCCATGCAGGGACAATCATTTTTTCTATCAGGCGGGAGGTTTTCTTTCCTCCGCTGCCGTAATCCAAAGTTATTATCTCGTCCACTTTTTGCTCCTATATGCTCTGATATTTATATGCTGCCGCACAGGCGCCTTCCGAGGACACCATGCACGGTCCCACC
Source organism: Oscillospiraceae bacterium (assembly GCA_020025655.1). Lineage (GTDB taxonomy): Bacteria > Bacillota > Clostridia > Oscillospirales > Oscillospiraceae > Limivicinus. Next base: position 25,147 of record JAHHRR010000016.1, on the reverse strand, counting down.
GGATCCTCCGGTGTGCAGCGCTTTCCGAAGAGAGGACATTCACAGGGAGCAGCAAGTCCGGTTATGACCTTACCGCAGCTGCAGGCTGTGGGTCTGGTTTCTGCAGGAACAATCTTAAATCTCTTCTCTGCATCGAATTCGCTGAGCTCATCTTTAAAGCCCAGACCGCTGTTTTCGATAACTCCGAGACCTCTCCAGATATCTTTTCTTCTTACAAAGCATTCATCTATAATTTTGCAGGCAAGTGGGTTTCCTGCTTTTGCCACCGCCCGCTCATATTCGTTTTGAACTCTGGGCTTTCCGTCTGCAATCTGCCTGAGCAGCAGATACACCGAAAGCAGTATGTCCTCAGCTTCAAAGCCGCTTATAACTGCCGGAACTTTAAGCTCCCTCGGCAGAAATTCAAATCCGTCCGAGCCGATTATTGTTGCAACATGACCGGGACACAAAAAGCCCTGCACGTTGAATGACTCCATTTGGCTCAAAGCTCTTAATGCCGGTTCAACCGTTTTAAGCATGGAAAAAAGGGAGAAATTTTTAACTCCCCTCTCCTTAGCTGTTAAAACAGAAGCCGCCGTTCCGGGTGCAGTGGTTTCAAATCCGACTCCCAGAAATACAACCTGCTTTTCCGGATGAGCCTCTGCATAGTCAACTGCATCTACCGGAGAATAAACAATCTGCACATCGGCGCCCAGTGCCCGCCTTCTCTGAAGGCTGTCGCCGGGAACGCTTCCCGGAACCCTGACCATATCGCCGTATGTGGCAATAACCACATCTTTCTCCATAGCAAGCTCCAGAACGCTGTCGATAACCTCTGCCGGAGTAACGCACACAGGACATCCGGGGCCGCTTAAAAGCTTTACATTTGAAGGCAGCAGGGATTTAATCCCGCTCTTCGCAATAGCCATTGTATGAGTGCCGCAGACTTCCATCAGATTTACATTTCCCACAGGCAGCTCTTTAATGGCTTCAAGTATTTTTTCGGCTGAAAAAGCCTTTTCAGAGGGCATCCTGAACCTCCTTCCAGGCTGCAATATCCTCCAAAGCCTGCTTTTCAGGCAGGCGCTCAATTGCGAAGCCGGCATGAACCATTACATAATCCCCGATTTTAGGCTCGGGAATAAAATCAACCCGCATACTTCTTTTCATGCCCATAGCCTCGCCGATAGCTTCTTTGCCTTTAACTTCTGTAATTTTCAGTGGAATTGCAAGACACATCTTAATTCATTTTCCTCTTTTCAAGTACAGCCTGAGCCGCCAGAAGCTGTCCCAGAGAGATGCCTTCATCATTTGTTGAAACACGGGTGTGATGATATACTTTGAAGCCCTTCTGCCGCAGAATCTCAGGCAGGCGCTTCATTATATACATATTCTGAAAGCTGCCGCCCGACAGGACGACATTTTCGACCCCATACGTCTCTCTTGCACGGACGCATAGCTCTGTGCCCGCTTTTATGAGCGTATTCAGAAATCCGGCAGCAATCAGTGAAACATCAACTCCATGTTTTCTGTCATAAAACATTTCTCTAATCATCGGTCTCCAGTCAAATCTCACCGGTTCTCCGTAAAATTCAACAGGATAGGATTTTTCGGTTTCTCCCGCCGCTGCTTCAAGGAGTACTGCTCCCTGACCCTCATAGCTGCATTTTGTTTTTATACCAAGTATAGCTGCCGCTCCGTCAAAAAGTCGGCCCATACCTGAGGAACCGGGGCAGTTAAAGCCTGCCTCCAGCATTTTTTCTATAATTTCATTATTTTCAAAACCTTCTGTGGGAAGGCCTGCATCTTTTAACATACCGACGGCTATCCGCCCTATGTCCTTTATCGCTCTGTCTCCGCCGGGAAGAGCAATTTCCCTTATACTTCCGAAGCGGGAAAAGCCTGCGTAATCTCCCACGAGGCACTCGCCGCCCCAGATTTTACCGTCTGTACCATAGCCTGTACCGTCCCAGATAAGACCAATTACCGGTCCGGACAGATTATTGTCAGCCATACACGAGCACATATGTGCATGATGATGCTGAATCTGTATAAGCGGTATACCCAGTTTATCCGCCTGCTCCGCAGCATAGGCGGTGGACATATAATCCGGATGCATATCACACACAATCGCTTCCGGCGCAATATCAAAGAGCCGTTTAAAATGCTCTATCTGCTGCTCATAATTCTGGAGAGTTTCCATGTTTTTCAGATCGCCTATATGCTGGCTCTGGAAAACATAATCCTCCTTTGAAAGACAGAAGCTGGCTTTCTGCTCAGCTCCGCAGGCAAGTATTCTGCTGTTACTGCCCTGTACCTTAACAGGATACGGAACATAGCCTCTGGAGCGGCGGGCAAAGTATTCTTTACCCTCCAGTACCCAGCACAGAGAATCATCACATCTTGTCTGGATGTCTCTGTTGTGCAGAAGAAATCCGTCTGCAATGCCTTTTAGTTTTTCAACCGCTTCCTCATTTTTATACATTATGGGCGTATCCGACAGATTGGCGCTTGTCATAATCAGCATATCAATATCTTCCCCGAACAGAAGATAATGAAGCGGTGTATAAGGAAGCATAACTCCTACATATCCGTTTTCGGAAATGCAGGAAAGTTCATTTTCTTTTTTCTCCAGCAGAACAATGGGTCGCCTGAAGCCTGTGAGGATTTTTTCCTCATCCTCGCTCAGATGGCAGATTTTTCTGACCGTCTCTGCATCACGGCACATAACAGCAAAGGGTTTTTCATCTCTCTGCTTTCTTTTTCTCAGTTCTGCGGCATCTTCATTTCTGCACATACAGGCAAGATGCATACCGCCAAGACCTTTGACGGCTATGATTCTGCCCTGCTTCAAATAATCTCTTGCAATTTCAATTGCATCGCCCTGAATTTTCTCTCCCTCTGCATCAAGGAAGAAAACCTGGGGGCCGCAGTCGGGACAGCAGTCCGGCTGAGCATGATAGCGGCGGTCGGAGATATCATGATATTCCCTGTCGCAATCAGGACACATGGGAAAATCACTCATTGAGGTCTTTGCCCTGTCATATGGCAAATCCTTAATAATGGTAAATCTCGGACCGCAGTTGGTGCAGTTTATAAATGGATATTTATAGCGCCTGTCTTTTTTATCCTTCAATTCTCTAAGACAGTCATCGCAAATACATATGTCAGGAGAGATGAGGGTGTTTCTGAATCTCTCAGTTGTGCTTTTCAGTATCTCAAAGCCCGTAAATCCCTTGAGCGTATCTGAAAAGTCAAGCCGGATGTTTTCTATAAGTGCAAGTCTGGGAGCTTTTCTCGGAATATCATCCGTGAACTTCCGAAGCTCCTCTTCTTCACCCTCCAGCTCCAGCTCTACACCGGAGGATGTATTTTTTATGTATCCGCACAATCTGTACTGACTTACAAGCTTATGAATAAAAGGGCGGAAACCCACGCCCTGTACTATGCCCTCTATTTTAATTATTGCCCTAACCAAGAGTGTCACCTCTATAAGCATTTTGAGAACACTATTTTAAACAAAATTTTCCGATTTCATCAAATGTGATAAAATTTTCACTACATTTGATTACTCATATTGTTACTTTATTATATATCGCTTCATATGCTTATGCAAGAAAAGTAATTTAATTAACAATATTTTGCAAATAGGGGTCTATGTTAAAAAGCCGCAAAGCATAACTTTGCGGCTTTTTTAATATTATTCAGTTTATTCAGTCAAAACTGGGCTTGGCAGGGGGCTGGATTCCCGCAGGTTTGGGAAGGATAGCTGCAAGCAGTCCCACACCCAGTGCCAGCACTGCAACTCCATAGCAGACGGGCCTTACGATGTGCATATTCTCAGCGGTTCCGAAGAAGTCCATCATCTGTCCTGCAAGTACCAGTGTCATAACCAGCGGCACAACAAACCTGATGCTGAACTTATAGAATGCGTCGAAGAACTTTGAACGCACACCGCTGTGTAATTCGTTGAGGATGAAATCGGATTTCATTTCCCAGCCGATCATAAGACTCATGAGAATAGCTCCCAGAGGCATTGCAATGCCCTCAGACCAGCAGTCCATAAAGTCAAGCCAGCAGTCGTTCCACATGGCAACGCCGAAAAGCTTCTGTCCCGGAACCCAAAGTCCGCTGGCGCCTAAACCGTCGATTGCAACGAGCATAGCCTCTGCGGTAACAGCAAGCGTAACCATGAGAACAGTCTTTTTTCTGTTTGCAGGCTTGCCCTTTTCCTCTGCTCTGTCAAGGAAGTAGGCTGACACGACCTCAAGAATAGAAATAGTGGAAGTAATAGCTGCAAGCAGAACCAGCATATAGAAGATAACTCCGAAAACAGGCCCTGCTGCACCCATGTTATTGAAAACATCCTGTAAGGTCACAAACAGGAGCTTGGGGCCGCCCAGAGCAATCTCAGAAGGAGCAAGACCATTTGCAAGACCGTTTGCAACAGCTGCGGGAATAACCGCAAGACCTGCCATAATGGCAACGATGGTATCTGCAACGACGATAACGCCGGAATTTTTAATAAGGTTCTCTTTTTTGCTCAGATATGAACCATAGGTAATCATTGCACCCATTGCAAGAGACAGAGAGAAGAACATCTGTCCGCCTGCGGTAGCAAGAACAGAGATAAGGCTGGGGGCTTCGGAGATAAAGCCTGCCTCCAGAGCATATCCGGGTACGAACATAAATTTAAGGCCTTCCTCAGCACCGGGAAGAGTTACAGACCTTACGATAACTGCAACAAGCATGAAGAAAAGTGCGGGCATACCCACCTTATTAAACTTCTCAATGCCCTTGTCAACTCCGCTTGCAACGATAATCATAGCCATTCCCATGAACAGCAAGGTAAACATTACGCTGCCCAGAGGATTTGTAAGCATTGCCTCGAAGGTGGTGCCGCCGCTTATGGTTGTTCCGTAGATGTCGCTCAGGCCGAAGCTCAGCTCTGCAAGATTGAGAGACAGATACTGGAGACAGTAGCCGCCAAGAACTGTATAAAAGCTCATAATGATAAAGGGAGCGAAAAGTCCAAGCCAGCCTATCCAGCGGAATTTACCTGAAAGCTGCTGATATGCGCCTACAACGCCCTTGCCTGTTTTTCTTCCTATTGCAAGCTCACTTACCATAATTACCATGCCAACAAAAACAGCTAGTATAATATATACTACAAGGAAGCTGAAGCCTCCGCTTTTACCCATTTTAAAGGGGAAGGCCCAGATGTTGCCTAACCCGACGGCTGAGCCGATTGCAGCAAGCAGAAATCCTAAATTACTGCCCCATGAACTGCGTTTGATTTCCATACTTTTTACCTCACTTTTTAGATTCCCTGTAACAAAATAGCAAGAGCTCCGGACATTGTCGAAAGTATTCAGGGTTTGGATGAAAGCATCTGCACCTGAAATGCACCTTCCGTCAACTGCCTGTGGCCCTTGCTGCTGTTTTTGGCTTGAACGAATTATAACATTATACTTGCATTTTACCAAACTCCACTATATTATGGAGGTAATTACATTTTGTCATGGATAGCTTTATATGAGAGGGTGAACACAGGCTATGGATACGAAAAAAATCGCTGCGCTTTTATACGCAGTAAAAAAAGGAAGTTTAAGCTCCGCCGCCGAGGAACTGGGCTACACTCAGTCCGGCCTTACCCATATGATGAATGCACTTGAAAACGAGACAGGGCTTAATCTTCTTGTACGCAGCAAGCTTGGTGTACGCCTGTCTCCCGACGGTCTAGAACTTGAAAAGAGCATGAAGGCTCTTGTGGATGCAGCCGAAACACTGGATGACGAGATAGAAAAGCTCAGGCATAAAAACTTCGGTTCTCTTCGTCTGGGGGCATACAGCAGTGTTGTCCGGCAGTGGATGCCGTCGGTAATGGCGGAATTTCGTGCCAAGTACCCTGAAACTGCGGTTTTAATGGATGCCGGAAGTATTACAGAAATTTATGACCGGATAAAGGGCGATGTGCTTGACTGTGCAATCGTCAGCTATCAGCCCAGTCTCATGCAGGGGCTGAGCTGGGTTCCGCTGAGAAACGACCCGCTGGTTGCTGTGGTTCCGCAGAATTATCAGCCTGAAATGACCGCTTTTCCCGTTGAGGATTTCTCCGGCAAGGAGTTTTTTATGCCCTCTGCCTGCTTCGATATGGATATAAATCCTGTTTTCAGTCTCTGCACTGAAAAGGTTCAGCCCCGTATAAGCTACACAAATCTTGATGACGGTGCCATTGTTTCCATGGTGGAGCACGGACTGGGTGTGAGTATTCTCTCGGAGCTTGTCATGCAGGATATGAATAATAATGTAAGAGTTCTTCCCCTGTCCCCTGCTGCAAGCAGAAGTCTGGGAATAATTTTAAGCGACAAGCGCCAGAACGACAGGAATATTAAAAACTTCGTCAGCTGCATAAAATCTGTTTTGGCTTCAATGTATCCCAGCAAAACCTGACTGTACAGAACTGAATTTCATATAACAAAAACCTCAGTGCAATGCACTGAGGTTTTTTTACTGCTGTTTTCAGCATACAGAGAAGAGTATTTCTCCGCTCTCTGCATCCATTGTGTATTCATGCTCGCCCATATTGCTGTTAAATTCTATTTCGTACCATGCGCTGTTTAGATCCCGCTCAAATTCTATCTCAGTGTCAAAAATATCTTCGTTATGGAGGCCTGCATGGTCAAGTGCAATCTCCAGAGCTTCATCCCTAGGTATATAAAGTACCCTGTGGCTTTTAAAAATAAAGCCGGCAAGAAGCAGCAGAGCAAGTGCTGCAAGAATTATTCTCTTTATAATCGTACTTCTGTAAAATATCATGTTATTTCCTCCTTTTCACTTTATGCTCTTATGATAATATGTTATTCTAAGAAAAGTATTAAGAGCTTTCTTATTTTTATCGGATAAATTAAAACTCAGAAACGGGGTGTATAAAATGCGAATACTGGTAGCAGAGGACGAGAAGCATTTAAACCGCATCATTTCCGAAGCAATGGAGGATGAGGGGTACAGCGTTGACAGCTGTTTCAACGGAGCAGATGCTCTGGACTATGCACTGGGCGTGGATTATGACGTTATAATCCTGGACATAATGATGCCGAAAATGGACGGGCTTCAGATGGTACGCAAGCTCAGGGAGAGTGGAAACAGCAGTCCGGTTCTTTTTCTCACCGCAAGAGACAGTCTTGCCGACAGGGTTGAGGGGCTTGAAAGCGGCGGAGATTACTATTTGGTAAAGCCCTTTGATTTTCAGGAGCTTATGGCAGTAGTACACGTTATGACAAGGAAGTACACCGGCAACCGCTCCAATGTGTTTACTGTTGCGGATTTGAGCCTTGACAGCTCTGCCCATACCGTCACAAGAGGCGGCAAAAACATCGAGCTGAGTTCCAGAGAATTTGCGCTGCTGGAATATATGCTCCGAAACCGTGGAATTGTTCTCAGCCGTGAAATGATAGAGAATAACCTTTGGAATTACAATTACGAGGGCGGCACAAATGTGGTAGATGTCTATATGGGCTATCTGCGTAAAAAGGTAGACACCGGTTTTTCCAGAAAACTTATTCACACAGTATGGGGTAAGGGCTGGGTTTTAAGGGAGGAATAAATTATGTCCATTAAGCTCAGAACTGTTTTGTGGTTTTCCCTCATGGTTATGCTTATCTCGACCATGGTTCTTGTGTTTGTGCTTGTAATCAACGGTTCTTCCGTTACACCCGATCCTGCCGAGAGACTTGTAAAAATCGTACTGGGCAACGCAGATGATGTGGAGTTTGATAACGGAAAATTTGACTGGGATGATCTGCATTTTTACAAGCGTGGTGTCTCCTGCACATTTTATAATGAAGCAGGTGAAAGACTTCGGGGCGCAGTAATTGAAGGCATAGACTCTGAATTTCTGCCCCTTGAGGCAGATAAGCTGCGCAGCTTTTCCGCAAACGGTGAAACCTATCTATGCTATGACACATATGTAGATATGGATATAAGCGGCCTATGGATACGTGGAATTGTAAATTCCGCCGATAAATCCGGCCTTATGCACACTATTATGGTGCTTACATTTACTCTTCTGCCGTCTATCCTTCTTCTCACTTTAGGCGGAGGCTGGCTCATAGTCTGGACCTCTTTCCGTCCTATGGACAAAATACTTTCTGCCGCAGATTCCATATCCGACGGCGGCGATTTAAGCGCACGCATAGCGCTCAGGCGTGGCCCCAGCGAAATGAAAAAGCTGAGCCAGAGCTTCGACAGGATGTTTGAAAGGCTTGAAAAGTCCTTTGAGGCTGAGCGGCAGTTTACTGCCGATGCCTCTCACGAGCTCAGAACACCCATAACCGTAATACTGGCCCAGTGTGACAGGGCAAGACGCAAGGATAAAACTCCTGAGGATTTCAGAAGTTCTTTAAATGTTATTCAGGAGCAGACCGAGAAAATGTCTGAGCTTGTGCAGCAGCTTCTGGGGCTTACCCGCCTGCAGCACGGTACAGACAGATATAAGCTTGAAAAGCTCAATCTCAGTGAATTTCTCCCTGCCTGCGCCGCCGACTTTATGCCGGAGGATGAACGTGGCATAGAATTGCAGACGGATATTCAGTCGGGAATTGAAATCCGCTTCAATCCCGCTCTTATGGCAAGGGCTGTGCAGAATCTTCTCCAGAACGCATATAAATACGGAAAAGACGGCGGTCACATTCTTCTTTCTCTGAAGAAAACAGATGAAGGCGTAAGAATTTCCGTAAAGGATGACGGCATCGGTATAGATTCTCAGGACATTGATAAAATCTTCAACCGCTTCTGGCAGGCTGATCCCGCAAGAAATACAGGCGGCGGAAGCGGTCTTGGGCTTTCAATGGTAAAGGAGATTGCAGAGTTTCACGGCGGCTCAGTAAGCGTTCAGAGTACGCCGGGCGAGGGCAGTACATTTACAATCAGCATATAAAAATAAAAGGCTGTATAAATACAGCCTTTTATTTTTTGTATTTTTATATCTTCTTTTTTCGTGGCGGGCATATCTCATAGGAATAAGCCAGAAATGCCCCCGCTGTGATGAAGAATATTATAGAGCGTATATCCGTTATAAAGAATATCGATGCCTCAAACATATTGTAGATGAACATAGCCGCAAGCAATGCAGCCAGACTTATAACGGCTGTTGTTGCTCTCTCATCTCCTGAGAAATACACCTTAAGCATACGTCTTATAAGAAGGATGCAGAAGGCAAGCATAATTGCAAATCCGGGCAGACCTGTATAAACAAGTACCGAGAGAAATGAATTATGGAAATTATGATAAATGCAGACCGAATCCGTCATACCTCTTACATAGTAATACTTTTCGATATATATATTTGCAATATCCATCATATCGTCAGTTGAGCCTTTCAGCAGACGTTCCGGCTCCTGTGCAAGAGTGAGGAAAGCTGCCTTAAAAAGCGGCAGTCGTCCGCTGTCTTTGAAGCCTCTTTTATCAACAAATTCTTCCGCATCGGCTTCTGCTGACTCCGTTTCAGATTCTTCTGTCAATACTGCTGCATAGCTGTTTGATGATAATGTGCATATTCGGGGCTGTGCTGTCATCATTTCTGCCCCCAGCTGATTTTGAGTTTTCTCTGTCTGAAGCTGCTCAGCCGCACCACTTTTATCTATATTTTGATATATAAAGGCGGATATATACGATGAGCCTTTAAAGCTCAGAAGCACAGCCGGCACAAGGATAATGCTGAACATTATAACAGTCAGTGCAATACGGATACTGCTTCTGTTTTTCAATTTTTTAAGTATAAGGAATATCAGCACAATTGCTATACCAACTGAAAAGCCCAGTTCACAGCTGCGGCTTGCAGTTGCGGTAATCGCCAGATGATTTATGAAAAACATCAGTGCAGACGGAATTCTTGCATAAAGCTTTTTGTATTTTGCAAAAAGATACAGGCTTAAAAATGTGCAGACAAGAAACCAGTACCCTATTATATTGGGGTTAATGCCTGCCAGATGCACTCTGTTTGAATCAACGATTGTAAAAGGCTGCTGTGAGTTTGGCAAAAACAGCTCAACTCTCGTAATATAGGTATAGATTGCGCAAAGGGCCGCTGCGGAGTAGAAAATGCAGAAACCCCAGCAAATCACAGCAATGATTTTTTCTCTTCGGTCTGAGGTCAGAACCAGCGCTATGGATGTAAACATAATCATAAGCAGGCTCATGTTGAACGTATATACCTCGTCCTGACTTATGTTAAGCCCCGAGTTCATAAACCTCGTTATAAGAAACCAGATGCTGTATGCAAAAAGCAGTTTTACTTCGGCTTTATCCTCAAAGCCTCTGAAAATGAAATATGCAGCCAGCACAGCAAAGATTACATAGCGGCTGAAGAAAAAATGAGATATGTTATGGACCTGCGGAAAGACGCTCTCAGCTATAACCATAAACAGCATCGCCGTAAGCAGTATACTGTGAGCCATACTCCATTTTCCGTAATATGTACGCTTAATATCTTTTATCATTTTTCTACCTGCTTTGCACGAATTTATCCTTTAATAAAGTTCCGCACAGTAAATTAAATTTACTGTGCGAAAAAATCAGCTCATTGTATTTGTAAGAGTTCCTATGCCCTCTATCTCTATATCCACCTTGTCGCCGTATTCAAGCCAATGCTTGCCTTCGTCACGCAGTTCCAGTGCAACGCCGGTAGGTGTGCCGGTGAAAATCAGGTCGCCGGGGCTGAGTTTTATGTAGCGGGAAGCATAGCTTACAATTCTTGCGCACTTGAAGATCATATCGGCAGTAGTGCCGTTCTGGCGCAGCTCGCCGTTAACATAGCTCTTTATAGTGCATCCAGCATCAGGATCAATGCTGTCAGCAGTAGCAATGCAGGGACCGCAGGGAGCAAAGCCGGGCATGGTCTTACCGATAAGCCACTGACTGCTTCTGCTCTGAGATTCACGGCAGCTCATGTCATTGCCGCAGGTATAGCCGAAAATGCAGTTTTTAGCTTCTGCCTCATTTACGCCCCATGCTTCTTTGCCGATTACAATAACCAGCTCAGCTTCATAGTCATAGCTGCTTTCCCATGAGGGCAGATCAATAACGCTCTTATTATGGGTCTGGCAGTTGGAATACTTGGAGAACAGCACCGGATAATCAGGAACCTGAAGATGGATACCGGCAATGTGAGATTTATAGTTAAGGCCTACACAAATTATCTTGGCGTTGTCATCAACCAGATTTGCATAGCTGACATTCTGTACCACAGGCAGGTTTTCGTCGTTCTCTATTTTATAAAGGGGTTCTCTGTCAGCACCCTTGATTACATCGTCCATGCTGAGGCCGCAGCCGGCTGCCGTAGCATCTACCATACCGCGCTCAGTTACAACAGCCAGATGAATGCCGTTTTCTGTCTCTATATTACTGAGTTTCATTTTACTTTCCTCCGATTTATTGTGCATTGAGCCCAATTATAAACCTGTTTATCCCAAAAAGCAACCAACTAATTCCCTAATTAGCCAAATACGCCGCTTTGCATAACAGTTTATATGCACAAAATTATCTTCGAAGTTTAAAGTCCGGTGCGGTTTAAAAGCTCGCCCCACAGCTCCACAAGTTTGAAGCGAAGTTCGTATCCCTCATCCTCGCTGACTATGGCGTAATCCTCTCTGCTCATGACGCTCTGCACCTGCTGCGCCTGTGCCGCATCAAGACAAAGGGGCGGGAAAACTATGCACCACCAGTTATGGCCCTTTCCCTCGCCGAGAATTATTCTCAGAGAATCATAATTTCCGGCAGGCAGGCTGAAACCAAGATACCGCTTTGTAGGATAGCTCTCTCTTCCAAGAGACACCCTCACGCTTCTGCCCTGAGCTGCCTTTCCGGCAGCCGCTTCAATTCCTTCAAAGTTCTGTTTTATAACGACTTTTGCTTCTTCCGGATTTTTTGCATCTTTCAGCAGAGGTCTTAAATATTCAAGCACCGCATCCCTGACCCTGAGCTTTATCCGCTGTTCGTATTCATCATCCGACACAGCAATCACGTGCAGCCGCACAAGCTCTGCGCTGATGGCGTTCTGTCTTGCCTGCGCCCATGTAGCCGCAAGAAGCGCTATGCAGAGTGCTGCCAGTGCTGCACATTCCCATATTCTAAGTTTGTCATCGTAATTTTTCATAATAAAAAACCGCCTCACTATGTATTCAACCATAGTATAGACGGTTTCGTATTTTTTTAATCTTTAAAACATTTTTCCCACAGGCCTTGCAGTATAGCAGAAACGGAAATCCCGTTTAAGATCACGCTCTGCCTCTTCTGCCGCCTGTCTGTTATCGAATATTCCGAAAACTGCAGAGCCTGTGCCGGTCATAACAGAACCCAGTGCGCCAAAGTCCAGAAGCCTGTTTTTTATCTCTCTGACTGTTCTCATGCGTCTGTCATCCACATCTTCAAATACATTATACATCCTGTGGCATATTTCCGCCAGTTTGCCCTCATCCAGCGCCTGAAGAATTCCGGCGGTATCAGGATGCGCCTTTATAGGAGCAGAATCTATCTTCTTGAAAAGCTCCGGTGTGGAAATAGAGAATTCCGGCTTGCAGACCACAAAAATGCAGTCGGGAAAAGCGGGCAGCTCACTGAGAAGCTCGCCTCTGCCTGTTGCAAGCATTGTACCGCCCTTTACGCAGAATGCAGTATCAGATCCAACATCTGCTGCAAGTTTTTCCAGTTCATCAGGGCTGAGTCTGTTTTCAAAAAGTCTGTTCATGGCTCTGAAAACAGCTGCTGCATCAGATGAACCGCCGCCCATGCCCGCTCCTACGGGAATAGTTTTCCTTATGTCGATATTAAGACCGCTTACAGTCTCCCCTATTTCTTCGAGATAACGCTTTGCGGCTCTTACCGCAAGATTTCTGTCATCCCCCGGAATAAAGCGCAGGTTGCTGCTGGCGCTTATCCTGCCGGAGTCATTTACACTTATTGTAACATCATCACTAATAGATACGGTCTGCATTACCATAACCATATCATGATAGCCGTCATCTCTGCGGCCGGTTATATCCAGAGATATATTGATCTTGGCAAACGCCTTTTCTTTTATTTCTGTCATATCTGTCTCTCACCCGAATTATTTATTATATCTGTGAACTAATTGCTGTTTTCTACGTCTTATTATATGATCAGATATATTTTAACATATAAATTTATTTATCTCAATACAGGACCGGATAAAGGGGTGCGAAGATTGTCTATTTTTGCCAAAGGCACTGTATTATTGTCTTAAATATTGACTATTGACCATTTAAGTGCTATAAAAACTATATAATCCGAGAAAGGAATTGAATATGAAAAAATATTCTATTGCAGTTATATTTTCACTGCTTTTAATATTACTTCTCAGTCCCGCAGCCTTTGCCGAAAACATCATAATTTTTGATGCTCCCGGTCCAATAAGTGCCGGTCAGCAGCTTCACCATCTGGTCGCAAGCGTACCGTCCGGCAGTTCTGTGGATGCAGGCAGCATTGACGGTGATCCGGATGCAGACTGGCTGAGTATTGAAAGCACTCCCGCCGAAGACGGCAGAGACAACCTTTATATCAGCGGCTCTACTCTCAGTGCCGGTACTTACACCTATTTCATAAACGTCCACAGCCCCGACGGCAGCAACAACACTATAAGCTGCACAGTTTCCGTTGTCCCCGCAGTCCCGCAGGTCACAATGAATTCCTCAACAGTAGAGTGCTATGTGGGCGATAATGTTCAGTTAAGCATCTCAAGCTCTGTAAATGACGGCGGCACATTGTCCTATCAGTGGTATTCCAATGCCTCCAACAGTAACTCCGGCGGTATTCCCATAGAACTTGGTACTTCCGGCAGCATCAGCGTAAACACCTCTATTGAAGGTACAACCTATTACTATTGCGAAGTAACCAACACCAATAACAGTCTCACCGCAGTTGTTGTCAGCTCCCCCTGCTCAGTCACTGTACGAGGTGCGCAGGTCGCCTCCATTTCTATCGCAAACCTGCCCAATGTAACAAATTACAAGGTCGGAGACAGTCTGAACACCTCCGGTCTTCAGATAAGCCTCAACTTCTCAGACGGAAGCAGCAGGATTGTCAGCGAAGGCTTCTCTGTCTCTCCCATGGTTCTTTCAACTCCCGGTACTCAGTCAATCGAAGTGCTTTACGGAGATAAAACCTGTTCTTTCTCTGTAAATGTTGAGGAAGTTGATGAAGTGATTGAAGGTATCGGTGTTCTTACCATGCCTGATAAAACCGAGTATATGGTCGGTGAGGATCTTCAGCCTCGAGGCCTTTCCATAAGAGTTTATACAAATCACGGTCAGAGGGACGTTATGGCCTCTGAACTTGAGCTCAGCCCCATTAAGCTTGAAACCGCAGGCTCTCAGACAATTACCGTCACATACGGTGGAAAAACCTGTACCTTTAACGTCACCGTTAAGGCAGAGGAGAAGCCTATCAGCCTTTCGGTTCTTTCAAAGCCTCATAAGCTAAATTACGCCGTAGGCGAGGACCTTGATTCCACCGGTCTTACCCTCCAGCAGTCCATGAGCTCCGGCAAAAAAGAAACCGTTACTGCCGGCTTTACCTGTTCTCCTGTAAAGTTCACCAAGCCCGGTCCTCAGACCGTAACTGTTACATATGGTAACTTCACTTGCAGCTTCAGCGTAAATGTCACCGAAAAGGAAGCTGTTCCCTCTCCCACCGTTTCTCCTGACAGCAGTACAGCTCCCACTGCCTCCCCCGAAGCCACACCTCATATAAGCCAGCACGAATCCCATAAGACAGGCGGTCATACCGCACTTATTGTGATTATGGTTGTTGCTATACTGGCCCTTATAGGTCTGGGTGTCTATGCTTACATGATGAGCCGCAACGGTGAAGACAATTTCATGGCAAACATCTCAGAACGCATCAAAGACTTCTTTGACAGCATCAAGAAAGACCGTTAAAATGTGAAAATACAGAGCGGAAAACCGTTTTACCGCAGAATTTTCCGCTCTGTCCTAAATTTTTTAAAAAATTTTCCCTAAAGCTATTGACATAACCGTATTTTATGTGTTATTATCTCAGGGCTGAATAAAGGGAACGGCCATGCGGGTGTAGTTCAATGGTAGAACACCAGCCTTCCAAGCTGGATACGTGGGTTCGATTCCCATCACCCGCTCCATTTCTTAGGGTGACGAAAAATATGCGCCAATAGCTCAGCAGGATAGAGCAACTGCCTTCTAAGCAGTAGGTCGGGGGTTCGAATCCCTCTTGGCGTGCCAATTTAATATTTTATGGTGGGATTAGCTCAGTTGGTAGAGCACCGGATTGTGGTTCCGGGTGTCGTGGGTTCGAGCCCCATATCCCACCCCATTTAAAAAATTCCGAGACTGGCTTTAGTCAGTCTTTTACTTACCACCACCGCAATATTGGGATGTAGTGTAATGGTAACACACCGGACTTTGACTCCGATATAGTGGGTTCGAGTCCCGCCATCCCAGCCAGTTTAAACCTTCTTTTCCCTGAAAGTTAGGTACCAAACTGATGAGAAAAGAAGTTTATATAGATGCCCCAGTAGCTCAGTAGGCAGAGCACCTGCCTTTTAAGCAGGGTGTCCGGGGTTCGAATCCCCGCTGGAGCACCAGCAAAAAAGCTTGTAATCTTTAAGATTACAAGCTTTTTTGTTTTATCATGCTATATAAAGCTGCCATTTTTTCCGGCAGCTGAAAAGCAGAAGCTGAAATTCATATATATTTTCTGGATTTCTCTTTCATAAACTCTATTCCGGTGGGTAATCATTTAATATTCGCCTGACATTTTTAGATGATTTGCTCAATTTGTTCAAAATTAACATTATGTTATTGATATATTTTCCCAAAAAGAGTATGATAAAATAAAAAAAGGAGGATTCCGAAATGAAAAAATTTATGAAAGCTCTTTTAGTTATCCTTGCACTCGCAACAGTCGGCGGCGCAGTATATTTCTTCATTCAGAAGAAGAACGCATGAGCGCATAAAACCCCGGTAATCGTGTGGATTACCGGGGTTTTTCTTATTTTCCGTAGCTTGAAAGGAACTGTTTTGTTCTCTCCTCCTGCGGGTTCTGCATAACCTGTTGAGGGCTTCCCTGCTCCTCGACCTTTCCGCCGTCAATGAACAGCACCTTATCCGAAACAGCCTCTGCAAAGCTCATTTCATGGGTAACAATGACCATAGTCATTTTTTCCTCAGAAAGCTGTTTTATAACCTTTAATACTTCCCCTGTAAGCTCGGGGTCAAGAGCCGATGTAGGCTCATCGAAGAACAGCACCTCAGGTCTTAACGCAAGAGCTCTGGCAATCGCAACACGCTGCTGCTGGCCGCCTGAGAGATGGTGGGGGTAATAGTCGAGTTTATCCGAAAGTCCCACACGTGCAAGCAGTTCCTTGCCGTTTTCGTCGATCTCCTGAAGGATCGCTTTCTTGTTTTTCTTATAATCCTCCCGCTCCTTCGCATGAAGTTTCGATGCTAATGTAACATTCTGCAAAGCAGTATACTGAGGAAACAGGTTAAAGTTCTGAAATACCAGTCCGAAGCGAAGCCTGTTTTTTCTGATTTCGCTGTCGTTGAGCTTTCTGTCAGTGCCGAAAATCTTCTCATTTGCCACATATATCTCACCTGCACTGGGCATTTCCAGAAAATTCAGGCAGCGCAGCAAAGTAGTTTTTCCTCCGCCGGAGGGACCGATTATAGACATAGTTTCTCCCTGTTCCAGAGAAAAGCTTATTCCTTTTAAGACATCAAGCTCTCCAAAGCTTTTATATAAATCCTTAACTTCCAGTAAAGCCATTTTTCCACCTCAGACCTTGAAATAATCCAGCTTCTTTTCTATCTTGCCCAGAAGCAGCGTCATAAGGCCGCTGAAGGCCAGATAGTACACGCCGGTAAAGAACAGGGGCCAGATTATACCGCTTGACTTAATGAAGCTCTGACCGTTCCACATAAGCTCATAGCACGCAATAACACGTACAAGGGATGTATCCTTTATAAGAGTGATAACCTCGTTGCCAATAGGCGGCACAATGCGCTTTACCACCTGCATCAGAGTAACCTTAAAGAATATCTGGGAATCTGTCATACCCAAAACCTGTCCGGCCTCTTTCTGCCCCTTGGGAACGCCCTCTATGCCGCCACGGAAGATCTCCGAGAAATAGCAGGCATAGTTAAAGATGAACGCAACCATAGCGGCGCTGAAGCGTCCGGACTGGCCGCTGCCCCAGATATTATTACCAAAAACAAGACCCGGTCCATAGTAGATAAGCAGCAGCTGAAGCATCAGCGGTGTTCCTCTTACCACCCAGACTATAACCTTCACAGGCATCTGCAAAAGCTTGCAGCGGCTCATAGAGCCGAAGGAGATTATAAAGCCCAGAGGTATTGCCCCCAAAAGCGTAAAGATGAATATTTCAATAGATTTCAGAAAGCCCTGATTCAGACTCTGGAAAACAGTTTCAAACATTTCAGACCTCGCAGATTACATTTCAAAGCAGAGGACCTCAGGCCCTCTGCCTTATTTTTGATTTAAGCTTGTTTTACTCGATTACAGATTCCTGTACACCGTACTTTTCGGCAATTTCAAGTACCTGACCTTCTGCTGCAGCTGTGTCAAGAAATTCATTGAACTTGGCTGCAAGCTCGCTGCCCTTACGGAAGCCGACGCCGTATTCCTCACTGTTGAGCTTTACAGTATAGCTCATTTCGGGGTAGCTTGTACCCTCGCCGATCATGGCACCTGCCATAAGCAGGTCGATAATGCAGGCATCAGATGTTCCGGAAGCAACTTCCATAAGTGCATCAGCCTGAGTTAAAACTGAGGTATAGTTCAGTTCTCTTGCCTTGGCCTCTGCCTCACCGGCAGAACCTGCCTCGACTGCAAAGTTCAGTTCTTTGATGCTTTCCTCATCCTGATATTTGTCCGCCACATCGGAATTTACCACAACAACCTGTGCATTGTTTGCATAAGACTTGCTGCATTCCATGGCATTAAGGGCCTCAGGAGTAAGTGTCATGCCGTTCCATACTGCATCAACGCTCTTTGCATCCAGCTCCATGATCTTGTTGTCCCAGTCAATTTCAACGAACTCTACCTCAACTCCCAGAAAGTCCGCAAAGGCCTTTGCCATGTCAGCGTCAAAGCCGATCCAGCCTGTGGGGTCATCAGCGCTTCTGTAATCCAGAGGATTAAACTCCGTAATGCCTACCACCATTTTTCCCTTGCCCTGTACATATTCAAGGTCACTCTCAGCTGACTCTCCTTCTATGGGAGCCTCTTTATCAGCTGCCTTTCCACCGCCGCAGGCGCAAAGTAGAAATATCATTGAAATTGAAAGCAAAAGTGCTATAATCTTCTTCATGATTCAGTCCTCCTTCGGATAATTTACCGTGCTATTATGATAACACATTAGTTAGATAAAGCAAGCTTTTTTTATCATTTTGCTGTGCATAAATTGCACAGCTTTTTTTGTAAGTTTTGCTTTAATTCCTAGTTGTTTTATGGTAGATTATCACAATAGGAATTGCCAAGGAGGTATTTTATGAATATAACCAGTAAAGGCCGTTATGCTTTACAGGTAATGCTCGATCTGGCGCAGCATCCTGATGATGGTTTTATTTCCTTAAAGACTATCGCTGAACGTCTTGGATATTCTATGAAATATCTTGAAATGATTGTTGGAGCACTAAAAAAAGCGAAGCTTGTTGAATCCAGCCGTGGAAAAGAAGGCGGATATATGCTCAAGCGCAGTGCGGACGAATATTCCGTGGGTGAAATTCTCCGTTCTATCGAAGATAATCTTGCCCCTGTCTCCTGCATCAAAGCCGGAAGCATCCATTGCGACCATGCCGCCGCCTGCCTGACCATCCCGATGTGGAAGGAGCTTGACGAGATAACCAACTCATATCTCGATTCTGTCAGTCTCTCAGATTTAATTACGGGCATAAAGTGGAAAAATCATTGACTTTTTCTCAGACTGTGTTATAATTCCTATTATAGCGCTAGGAGATTGCGTTCTCAGCGCAGAATTTAATTATGTCATCTCCAAAGGCTCCTGCACGGTGTATAAGCGGGGGCCTTTTTCGTTATGTTTTTGTATGTTGAGCTTCCAAAAATATTGAAATCTCACGTATATCTGCTATAATTATTTTGATTGAGCTTATTTTATTTTGTATCGAGGGATAATAAATTGATTAAATATAATGCAGGAAAATGTGATATAGCTGTTATCGGTGCAGGCCATGCCGGAATCGAGGCTGCTCTTGCTGCGGCAAGACTGGGTCTTGATACCATCTGCTTTACTGTCAATCTTGACAGCGTCGGCAATATGCCCTGTAACCCCGCAATCGGCGGTACAGGCAAGGGACATCTTGTAAGAGAACTGGATGCTCTGGGCGGCGAAATGGCAAAGGCTGCTGATAAGGCCTGTATTCAGTACAGAATGCTGAATCTGGGTAAAGGCCCCGCAGTGTATTCTCTGCGTGCACAGGCCGACAGGCGCCGTTATCAGGAGGTTATGAAGCACACTCTTGAAAAGCAGGAGAACCTTCGTGTTAAGCAGGCTGAGATTGTCGATATCGGTGTTGAGGACGGCAAAGTTGTCTCTGTCTGCACACAGAACGGAGCTGTTTATCAGTGCAGGGCTGCCATTGCGGCTACCGGCACTTATCTTGACTCACGCACCATTGTAGGCGAGGTTCTTACCTCCAGCGGCCCCGATGGTCTTGCCGCCGCTGTGCCTCTTGCAGAACGTCTCAGGCAGATGGGGCTCAATATGCGCCGCTTTAAAACCGGAACACCTCCCAGAGTAAATTCCAGAACTGTGGACTTTTCTCAGATGGAGCTTCAGGCCGGTGATGATGAGACAGAGGGTTTTTCCTTCTCCACAACAGAGGCTCCCAAAAATCAGGCTGTGTGTTATCTGACCTACACCAATGAAAGAACCCACAATATTATAAAGGCAAATCTTGACCGCAGCCCCATTTATTCCGGCGTTATTGAAGGTGTCGGCCCCCGTTACTGCCCCAGTATAGAAACTAAAGTCATGACCTTTAAGGATAAGCCCCGTCATCAGCTTTTTGTAGAGCCTATGGGTCTTGAAACCGAAGAATTATACCTTCAGGGCTTCTCCTCTTCTCTGCCTGAGGAGGTTCAGGTGGAAATGCTCCATACCATAAAGGGTCTTGAGCACGCTGAAATGACCCGCTGCGCCTATGCAATCGAGTATGACTGCATCGACCCCACCGAGCTTTATCCCACTCTTGAATGCAAGAAGATTTCCGGTTTTTACGGTGCCGGCCAGTTTAACGGTTCTTCCGGCTATGAGGAGGCCGCTGTGCAGGGTTTTGTGGCAGGCGTAAACGCAGCACTTAAAATTCTCGGTCGTGAGCCGATGATACTCCGCCGCTCTGACGGTTATATAGGCACGCTTATAGATGACCTTGTCACTAAGGGAACCAATGAGCCGTACCGCATGATGACTTCCAGAAGCGAATACCGCCTGCTGCACCGTCAGGACAATGCAGACCAGCGCTTAAGCAAAATCGGTCTGGATATCGGCCTTGTAAGTGAGGAACAGTATAATAAGGTACTTGAAAAGTATCAGGCTGTTGATAATGAGATTGCCCGTCTTGAAAAGAAGCATATCGCACCTACAAAAGAGCTGAACGAAATGCTTGAAAGCAGAGGCACAGCCGCTGCAAACTCCGGTGTATCTCTTGCCGATCTTATCCGCAGACCGCAGGTTTCCTATGCAGATCTCACCGCTTTTGATCCGGAGCGTCCCGAACTCAGTAAAGCCATTGTCTCGCAGGTTGAAATACGCTTGCAGTACGAAGGCTATATCAAGCGTCAGCTCAAACAGCTGGATGAATTCAAGCGTCTTGAGAGCAAGAGCCTGCCCGCCGATCTTAACTATGATGATGTTATCGGCCTGAGGCTTGAGGCAAGAGAAAAGCTCAAGAAAATAAGACCCGAAAACTTCGGTCAGGCAGGAAGAATTTCCGGTGTTTCTCCGGCAGATATTTCTGTACTTATGATATATTTGGAGAGCAGAAAATGAAGATCGTACTTGGTTTTTCCGGCGGTGTTGATTCTGCCGTATCAGCTATAATTTTAAGACAGCAGGGCGTGGAGGTTTACGGCCTTTATATGGACAATGCAGATGAGGCTGCCAGAGACTACGCACTGGATTCTGCCGCAGTTATGGGTATTCCCCTTAAAGTGGTAGATGTCAAAAAGCAGCTTGAGGATCATGTATGCTCATATTTTACTGAGGCTTATCTCCGTGGTGAAACTCCCAATCCCTGCATTATGTGTAACCCCGCAGTTAAATTCAAAACGCTTATCGACTATGCAGATGAAATCGGTGCCGAGTACGTCTCCACCGGTCATTATGCGTGGGTGGAAAACGGAGAGCTGTTCAAGGGTCATCCTGAAAACGATCAGAGTTATATGCTCTGCCGGCTCAAGCGAGAGCAGCTGAAGCGTATGTATCTGCCCTTAGGCCCATACAGCAAAAAGGAAATCCGTGCCTTTGCCGAGGATTTCGGTATACCTTCAGCCCACAAGCCCGACAGCATGGAGATATGCTTTATCCCCGATAAGGATTATATTGGCTGGCTCTCCAGACGCACAGAACTGCCATGTCCCGGTGACTTTATATTTAATGGAGAGGTTATCGGTCAGCACGAGGGCATACACCGCTATACTGTCGGCCAGCGCAGACCCGGACTTTTAAACGAGCGCAAGGTCTATATTTCAAAAATCAATCCTGAGAACAATCAGATTGAGCTTTCTCTCTGGGAAGATTTATTCAAAACAGAAGTTCGTGCCAGAGACTTTAACTGGCTCATAGATAAACCCTCAGAGCCTATTAAGGCTTCTGTCCGTGTGCGGCATACCAAGTGGGAAACTCCCGATTGTACTGTTTATCCCGAGGGCGATGAAGTACGTATCGTATGCGAAGAGCCTGTCAGGGCTCCCGCCGCAGGCCAGAGCGCTGTTCTATATGACGGTGAAAAGGTTCTGGGCGGTGGCTTTATTTATCAGAATTAAAAGGTTTCTATGACAAAAAATAAAATATACCGCATTTTCTATATTATTTCCGCAATACTTCTTACCGCCTTTGTTGTGGTGCTTGCCGTAGACCACAGGCTATGTTATAAGTGTGATCCGGGCTTCTTCTTCGTACTGCTTTTTAAAAGAATGTATGAATTTCTCCTGCCATCCCTGCTTACATTTTTAGTCGGCGTGTTTTTCAGGCAAAAATTTAATAAATAAAAAAAATCCCAACCGTTAAGGTTGGGATTTTTATTTGCTTTATTGGCTTACTTAAAATCGTGGGCGTCCTGAAGCACCATTTCTTTAACTTTAAGCAGACGAACCTTGGTGGCGTTTTCATTCTCTTCGAGCTTCATGGTAATATACTTGATATTCTCAGTAAGCTCAGGAATCATAACGTATTCCAGTGCATTGACGCGGCGGCGGGTCTTTTCGATCTCCTCTGCCAGCAGCTGCATGGTTTTTTCCACCTGTGCCAGTTCCAGCATATCCTCAAATACTCTGGCCATCTTGTCCAGTGCATCATCCAGTTCACCGGATGTCTGGGCAAAACCATAGGGATAAATCTCTGTGGGGTCATTGTTTTTGGTCTGGAAACTATACTCAGGTACGTTAACGCTCATGATGTTCTTGTATTTAAGGCCCAGTTCCACGCTCTGGCGTGGATACAGCAGTGCCTGCTCCAGCATTTCGGGGCTCATGATGGCACTTGCAACCTGAAGTGAAGCGAAAGCGCCGGTAAGGCCTTCCTCAACACGGGTACGCAGCTGCTTGTTGAGCTTTACCACGTCCATGAACTGGCGCATCAGCTCATCACGTTTATCTTTCAGCAGTTTGTGACCGCGGCGTGCGGTTTTCAGTCTGCCTTTGAGCTGGTTTAACACCATTCGAGTCGGGGTTACAGCAGTTTTTGCCAAAAAGCATCACCTCCGTAATAATTTAGTGGGTATTGGCTTACTTCTTGGGCATATACTTCTCGATAAACTCGGGCTTAATACGCTTGAGTTCTCTCTTAGGCAGAATACTCAGCAGATCCCAGCCGATGTTCAGAGTTTCCTCGATGGAACGGTTGGTGTTGTTGCCCTGGCTTACGTAGACCTTTTCAAACTCATCGGCAAACTTTGCGAAGAGCTTATCATCATCACTCAGAGCAGCTTCGCCCAGAATGGTCATAAGTTCCTTAGCATCCTTACCTCTTGAGTAAGCAGCAAAGAGCTGGTTCATGGTGCCGGCATGGTCCTCACGGGTCTTGCCTTCACCGATACCCTTATCCTTCAGACGGCTCAGAGAAGGCAGAACATCCACAGGAGGAACAATGCCCTTGCGGTGCAGTTCACGGCTCAGGATGATCTGACCCTCGGTGATGTAACCGGTAAGGTCAGGGATGGGGTGAGTCTTATCATCCTCAGGCATGGTGAGGATAGGAATCATAGTGATGGAGCCCTTCTTGCCCTGACGACGGCCTGCACGCTCATACATGGTTGCAAGGTCGGTGTACAGGTAGCCGGGGTAACCACGGCGTCCGGGAACTTCCTTCTTAGCTGCGGAAACCTCACGCAGAGCTTCTGCGTAGTTGGTAATATCAGTCAGGATAACCAGAACCTGCATATCCTTCTCGAATGCGAGGTATTCAGCAGCGGTCAGAGCCATACGAGGAGTTGCAATACGCTCAACAGCAGGGTCGTTTGCAAGGTTGGAGAATACAACAGTACGGTCGATAGCGCCGGTGCGGCGGAAGTCGTTAATGAAGTATTCGGATTCCTCGAAGGTGATACCGATAGCAGCAAAGACAACAGCGAAGGTCTCGTTGTCGCCCAGGACCTTTGCCTGACGGGCAATCTGAGCTGCGAGTGCTGCATGGGGCAGACCGGAACCGGAGAATATAGGCAGCTTCTGACCACGAACCAGAGTGTTAAGTCCGTCGATGGTGGAAACACCGGTCTGAATGAATTCTGCAGGATATGCACGGGCTGCAGGGTTCATAGGCAGACCGTTGATATCTCTGTGCTCCTCGGCAATTATCTCAGGACCGCCGTCGATAGGCTGACCCATACCGTTAAAGACACGGCCCAGCATATCCTCGGAAACAGCCAGCTGCTGAGGATGACCAAGGAATCTTACCTTGGATTCTGCAAGGTTAATTCCCTGTGCAGATTCAAAAAGCTGTACAACAGCCTTATCGCCTTCGACCTCAAGTACCTTGCAGCGGCGGATTTCGCCGTTGGGGAGCTCGATTTCGCCCAGCTCATCGTATGTAACACCTTCAACGTGCTCAACGACCATCAGAGGGCTGGCGATCTCTCTTATAGTTTTATACTCTTTAATCATTAGTCCTCACCTCCGGCAATGACCTCTTCGATCTCCTTCTTCATCTGAGCTTCGATTTCATCGTAGACTGCATCAAAGCCGTTGGGATCTGCCATCTTTGCACGGCCGATCTTTTCTCTTGCGGGAATAACGAAGAGTGCGTTCATGTCGGCACCCTTATCAAGGGCGTCACGGCAGAGATCATCATACTGGAGAACCATGCTGAGAAGTCTGAACTGCTTTGCATAGGAGGAGTATGCGTCCTCATCAACGAAAGCGTTCTGCTGCAGGAAGTCCTCACGGAGCATCTTAGCAGTTTCCATAGTAAGTCTGTCGCTGGGGCTCAGAGCATCCTGACCGACCAGACGAACGATTTCCTGAAGTTCATTCTCTTCCTGCAGAATGTGCATAGCTCTTTCACGGTGCTGCATATATGCCTCACCGAAGTTCTCAGTGTACCAGTCACGCAGGGTGTCCATATACAGAGAGTAAGAGGTCAGCCAGTTGATTGCAGGGAAGTGACGTGCATAAGCAAGGCTGGAGTCCAGAGCCCAGAAGACCTTGACTATACGCATGGTTGCCTGAGAAACAGGCTCGGAAATATCACCACCAGGAGGTGATACAGCGCCGATTGCGGTAACAGAACCACGGCGCTCATCGGAACCAAGGCACTCGACAACGCCGGCTCTTTCGTAGAACTGAGCAAGGCGGGATGCCAGATATGCGGGGTAACCTTCTTCACCGGGCATTTCTTCCAGACGACCGGACATCTCACGCA
>JAHHRR010000015.1 GCA_020025655.1 Oscillospiraceae bacterium | reverse complement strand
CTCAGCAATGAACTTGGAATAGGTTTTCTTGATCTCGTCTTTCAGTTCTTCTTTACTGGAATATGCCTTCATAAATTACCTCATTTCAGTATCTGTTAGAATTATTTTGATAAGTCTAACACTTTACTTTCTCAGCATTATATCATAGTCTGCTGAATTTGCTAACCATTTTCAGGAACCGTGTGATTACCGGTTGTGAAAAGGAGGAATTCTTCCGCAAAAGCCTGTTGACAGCAAAAAACAGCACTTTTATCCTTTTCCCACGGTTGGATCAAACGAAAAAATCAGGGGCAATTCCGAAGGATTGCCCCTGTCAGACGGTTATGTGTAAATCTGTTCGGTATTGCTGGATTAAAAAGTATTTCGTGTTGTCTGATTACTTCCTTATCCGGCTTACACGAAACGCTGCCGTTTTTATTATATAAACTTACTTAATATCCTTTTCATTTATAGGGTCGCCGCACTGAGGGCAGAACTTAGGAGGATTCTCAGGGTCGGCAGGCTCCCAGCCGCACTTGTCGCAGCGATAACGGGGAGCTGCTGCGGGCTTCTGCGCACCGCAGTTCATGCAGAACTTGCCCTTGTTCACAGTACCGCAGGAGCATTTCCAGCTGTCATCTGCGGGCTTGGGAGAGCCGCAGTTTACGCAGAATTTACCTGTGTTCAAAGTTCCGCAGGAGCATTTCCACTGATTTGCACTTTCGGCTTCGGGCTTCTTTGCGCCGCAGTTCATGCAGAACTTGCCGGAATTGAGTGTGCCGCAGGAGCATTTCCACTTCTGCTGAGCTCCGGAGGGTCTGGAGATTTCCTCATCCTGCTGTGCCTGACTGAAAAGATCCATGGCATTCATGCCGCCTGCCTGAGAGGCCATGTTCACGCCCATGTAGCCCATCATTCCGCCGCTGCGGTTGGATGCCGCCGCCTTCATTGCCTCTGCCTGAGCTTCAACAAGGGTAGCTGCTGCCATATTTTTATTGGTGAGAACTGCGCTGTCCTGGAACTGCTGAATCTTCCTCATATCCTCATCCTTGAGAGTAATGGGGTTCATAGCTACCGAGACAACAGAGATACCTCTCTTCTCTCTCCACTTTTTATTCAGTGCAGCATCCATAGCCTCTTCAAGCTCAGCTGCATGAGCGGGAATCTGGCTCGGGCGCAGCTCCAGCTCGGAAAGCTTTGCAAATGCAGGCTGCAGAGCGGAGATGAACTCCGTTTTCAGCTGACTGTCAATTTCGGCTCTGTCGAAGCGGTCGCTCACATTGCCGCAGACATTGGTATAAAACAGCAGCGGATCGCTGATGCGGTAGGAATAGATACCGTTGCAGCGGATGGATACATCCTTATCCAGTCCTATACGGCTGTCAACAACACGGAACATAAAGGGATTTGCAGTTCCGAACTTGTTGCCCATAATTTCCTTTGTATTTATATAGTAGATACGCTGATCTTTTCCGCCGTCACCGCCGAAGGTGAAGCGTCTGCCGATCTCTCTGAAGGTAAGCTCGATGCTGTCACCCAGATCACCTGTGAATATGCTGGGTTCAAGGGAGGTGTCATAGGTGAACTGTCCGGGTTCTGCGCAGAACTCCACAATCTCACCCTGCTCCACTATAATCATGCACTGTCCGTCAGCAACCGCAATACCTGAGCCGTTGGTAATGACATTTTCGTTTCCTCTTCTGTTGGAGGAGCGTGATCCGGTTTTCTTTCGTCCTCTTACAACCAGAGTATCCTCGTCCATTGCGTCGCAGCAGAAGAAATCCTTCCACTGGTCTGCAAAAGTACCGCCTACGGCGCCAACCGCTGCTCTAATAAGTCCCATATTTTTTCTCCGTTCTTTAAGTAGATTTTATTTCAAGCCCTCTGCCGCATTTAAAGCTGCAAAAGCCGGAGCAAGCAATTCATCTGCTCTGTGATACGTATAATATATAATGTATTTGCCAAAATGAACAGTCTTATTTTCACAATTTTCAATCAGTTCAAAATTTAGTCCGATTTTTCAGCTCTGAACCGTGTGATTTTATTGCGAATACTTCCCGCTTGCATTTTCCGTCGGGGCGTACTATCATATTTACACCTAAAATGAAACAGGAGTGATATTTATATGCAGATGCCGCAGGACCCGATGCTTCTTCTGAGCGTCGTCAACACCTATCTCCGTGATGAGTACGACAGTCTCGACGCCCTTTGCAGCGACAGACAGTGGAATATGGATGAGCTTACGGCAAAGCTCAGTTCCGCAGGCTTCAGCTATGCAGAAGCGCTGAACCAGTTCAGATAAATCCCTTCAGCATAATTCCATATAAGGCATAATATAATCCGATAATTTTAAGAGCCTGCGGAAGGAAATTTCCGCAGGCTCTTTATTACAGGTGATTTATCATACTTGCAAGGTAGCCGGCGCCGAAGCCGTTATCAATGTTCACCACACTCAAACCGCTGGCGCAGGAATTCAGCATCGAAAGCAGTGCCGCAACTCCTCCGAAAGCGGCTCCGTAACCTACGCTTGTAGGTACTGCTATTACGGGGCAGTCCGCAAGGCCGCCGATTACAGAGGGAAGCGCACCTTCCATTCCGGCCACCGCCACAATGCATCTGGCGCTCATAATCTTATCCGCATGGGAAAGCAGTCTGTGTATTCCGGAAACACCCACATCGTAAAGTCTTGTGACACTGTTGCCCATGGCCTCGGCAGTGAGTGCGGCCTCCTCTGCAACAGGTATATCTGTTGTTCCGCCGGTGGCAACCACTATTTCGCCTTTGCCGCTTATTTCCGGCATATCTCCTATTATGCCGACCTTGGAAAGCTCATCGTATCTGATTTCGAGCTCATTTGAAACATATTCAGCAGCCTCTCTGCTCATTCTCGTAATAAGCACCGGGCTTTCTCCTGCCTTTAAAAGTGACTTTGCAATCTCCAGAATATGCTCCGGCTTTTTATCCTGACCGTAAATCACCTCTGCGGCCCCCTGCCTGAGCTCTCTGTGCATATCCACCTTTGCAAAGCCGAGGTCATCCAGAGGTTCCATTTTGATTTTCAGAAAAGCCTCTTCGACCCCCATGCTGTTGCTGCTGACTGCGTTCAGTATATCCATTAACTCCTGTTTTTTCATGTTTTACCTCGATAATTTTAAATAAAATACTAAAGCGGAGCATATTAAATTTAATATGCTCCGCTTTTTAGCGCAAATTGTATTTATCTGCGAAATATGCGGTCTAAGGCTTTATTACCACCACTTGATCTGGTCGGTAATATGATTACGCAGTTTTATAAATTCGGGGTCAGCCACATTTCTGGGGCGTGGCAGATCAATTTTGACTTCCTCTTTGATCTTGGCGGGCTTATTTGTGAGAATAAGTACACGCTCTGCAAGATAGACAGCCTCTTCGATGTTGTGAGTGATGAATACAACTGTGGTTCCGGTTTCCTTCCAGAGTCTTATAACCTCGTCCTCAAGGTAGAAACGGAGTTTGATATCCATCTGACCGTAGGGCTCGTCCATAAGCAGCAGGTCAGGCTGGAGAGCAAATGCTCTGCCGATTATAATACGCTGTGCAGTGGAAACGCTGAGCTGGTGGGGATATCTGTCTCTGAACTCCTGAAGGCCCAGCAGGTCCAGCATATTTTCGACTCTTCTGTCGATTTCGTCCTTAGGCAGCTTCTTAATCTCAAGACCGAAGCGCAGGTTCTTTTCAACAGTCAGCCAGGGCATAGATGAAGGCTCCTGGAAAACTACTGCCAGACTGTGCTTTTTGGGGTCTGCGGGCTCGCCGTCGATATAAAGCTCACCTTTAGTGGGCTGATAAATTTTTGTAAGCAGGTTAAGGAATGTAGTTTTTCCGCAACCGGTAGGTCCTACCACACAGACAAACTCGCCTTTTTTTATATTGAATGATACATCATCCAAAACGTGCAGATCGCCGAAATACTTGGTAAGATGCTCAACTCTTACCTTTACATTTTCCTGATTTTCTTCCATAGCTCCTCCCCCAATTTTAAAGCGCCAGGTCTGTGTTGTCTGAAATTTCCGTACGGATACGCAGGAATTCAGGTGAAGTGGTTTCTCGAGGACGGGGCAGATCCTTAAGGTCATAGATCTGCTTTACCTGTGCAGGGCAGTTTGAAAGCAGAACGATTCTGTCTGCCAGATAAATTGCTTCCTCTATGTTGTTTGTAACAAATATTACGGTGCGTTTTTCCTTTTCCCAGATACGGAGAACTTCCTCTTCCATAGCGTATCTGGTCTGTGCATCCAGCTGACCGAAAGGCTCGTCCATAAGCAGGATTTCCGGATTGCTGGTGTAGGCTCTTGCGATGCCCACTCGCTGTTTCATACCGCCGGAGAGCTCATGGGGATAGGAATTTTCAAATCCGTGCAGACCCACAAGGTCAATGTACTTCTGGGCCACTTCTCTGCGCTGCTTTTTAGGCATACCGGAAATTTCAAGGCCGAACTCCACGTTTGCCATAACTGTGCGCCAGGGCATCAGGTTCAGGGACTGGAAAACCATGCCGATGCGGCTGTCGCTGCCGTTAATCTGCTCGCCGTCCAGAACCACACGTCCGCCTACGGGCTTTTCCAGTCCTGCGATGATGTTCATAAGAACGGTCTTTCCACAGTGACCGGGGCCAAGGATAACAAGGAACTCGTTATCGTATACATCAAAGGATACATTTTCCACTGCATCCTTAACTTTATCTTTTATAACATAGCTCTGACTTATATTTTCTAAGTTCAGAATGACTTTTTTCTTCTCGTCCACGGACAAATCAACCTTTCTGCATACTGCGTGATTATTGCCAGAAGTGAGCCAACAATACCTATGGCGATCATGCCGGTAAGTACCAGTGGCATATCAAGTGAGTCCATACCGCGGGTAATAAGGAAACCTACACCTGCGTCTGCACCCAGCATTTCTGCTGCCAGTACTACCATCCATGCTGCGCTGGTAGAAGTACGGACACCTGCAAAAATAGCATCCAGTGCTGAGGGGATGGCAATTTTAAAAAGTCTCTGTGCGGGACTTGCGTTGAAAATGGTACCCACATCCAGATAGTTTTTATCAACAGAGCTCATACCGGCCTGTACGTTAACAACAATGCAGGCAAGAGAACCGAAGATAACAATCAGGATTTTGGGGAACTCGCCGGTTCCGAACCAGATAGTAACAAGAGGAATCCATGCAAGCGGAGGTACTGCACGGAAGGCGTTGAACATGGGATTCAGGAAAGCCTTTGCTTTTCCGCACCAGCCTATGAGTACGCCGAAGGCAATGCCGAAGGTCCAGTCGAAAAGAAGTGCGATACCGATTCTCTTAAGGCTGACCATAACATGGCCTATAAGGGTAAGCTTTTTAACAGGCTTCTGGAACAGTCTCACAGTACGGTCCCAAACATCTGCAGGAGACGGGAAGCCGAATGCACCGGTGCTGAAATGAGATGCAAGCAGCCACAGTCCCAGCAGCATAGCAACGGAAATTACCGGCAGTATTGCGTAAATAACCTTTCTCCGCTTTTCTTTAAGCTCAGCAGGGCTCAGCACAACATTATTTTCTTTACTCATGCTTTTTTCCACCCCAATACAATATTTTCAAGTTTACCGATGAGGTAAGAAATAATTACACCTAATACACCGATAACAACGATACCCAGCATAACCAGATCCACACGTCCGTAGGAACGGCCCATCAGGATCATGTATCCAAGACCGCTGGATGCTGCCAGCATTTCTGCTGCAACCAGAGTAGCCCATGCGTTTCCGATTGCGACCTCAATGCCTGCAAAGGTCATGGTCATAGATGAGGGAATACCTACCTTCCAGAACACGGTGAAGTTTGAGGCACCGAAGGTTCTGCCAACGTTTTTAAGAACTTCCTTGGTCTGGCGGATGCCGGTATAGGAGTTTATAAGACAGGGCACGAATGCAGAGAAGAAAACGATAAATGCCTTTGCCTTAAGGCCTACACCCATCCAGACAATGGTAAGAGGAATCCAGGAAACAGGAGGGATAGGACGGATGATTTCAAATATAGGACGTATAAATCTGTCGAGACCTCTGTACCAGCCCATGAGCCAGCCCAGGGGAACTCCGATTATCACAGCCAGACCGTAACCGCAGAGTGCAATCTCAAGGCTGGACCAGATGTTGGTCATAAGCAGTGCGCCGTCCGGGTTGGGGTCTGTGAATTTTACAATAAAGAGCTTGAAAATCTGCAGAACATCACAGATTTTATTCTGGGGTATGATGCCTGAAAAAGCCAGAACCTCCCAGATTATAAAGAACAGCAGAACACCGGAAATGGAAAGCATGGTGTTTCTGTAACTTAATTTCTTTTTCTGCGTCTGGACTAAATGTACTCTTTCTTCATTAGTCAGCGCACGGCTTGTTTCACTCAATGTAAACTCCTACTTTCTGCGTCAGTAAAATATTCTGTCTATCAATTTTATATCCGTCCCCTTTTATCATTATAGAAGATAGAAGGGAACGGATATTCAGATTTCAATTATCGGCCCAGCATATCCTTTACAGCCAGTGCAAGCTCGTTGCTGATGCGGTTGTTGTCCAGGAAGTCAACACGGTCCTGAGCAGTGTATTTGCCTTCGCTGATGAAGAAGTCGATACCTACAAGGATGTCCTTCTCAGCCTGAAGCAGATCACGCTCGGTGTAGAGGCCTGCATCGTCGGGGCTGGTTTTGGTGAAGAGTTCTATGTACTCATCAACAGTGGGGCAGCGGTACCACTCGATGGAGCGCTTTGCAACATCCTCGGTGCAGAGGA
Source organism: Oscillospiraceae bacterium (assembly GCA_020025655.1). Lineage (GTDB taxonomy): Bacteria > Bacillota > Clostridia > Oscillospirales > Oscillospiraceae > Limivicinus. The sequence goes on along the minus strand of JAHHRR010000015.1, from coordinate 32,905 downwards.
AGCCTTCCTCCTCGCAGTGGTCGTAGTACCACTCGGCAGCCTGAGCTGCATTTTCCTCGGATGCGTATACCCACTCAGCGGTGAGATGGAATACAGCTGCGGCAGTAGCAGCAAGCTGCATATTGTTTTCAAGAAGTTCGTTCTGTGCGAAGGTACCGGTAGGCATCTTGAAGCCAAGCTTACCTGCATCGGAAATGCGGACAAAGCCTGCATCTTCTGCTGCAAGAGCGATTGCCTGCCATACGCCCAGAATATCGCCGGTGCCGCCGTTAAAGCCGGTCAGTGCATTGGCGTTATCCATGTTGGTGCTTACAATGTCGTTAAGAGTAAGACCGATACTCTGCAGGTACATGGCAAGAACTGCCTGAATGGTAGTACCGGTTGCATAAACACACTCTGCACCCTTCCATACCTCGGGGTTGGTGGGGTCTTTTGCGATGGGGGAATCAGGTCTTGCGAAGATTGCGTTGTTTTCCTCGTAGTCGGTGATGTCGACTATGGTGAGATTTTTATAGCCCTTCATACCGTTTGCAAGACCACCCAGTCCGCAGGAAGCCATATCCCACTCGGAGTTTGCTTCCATCATAGCAGGACCGCCGGTGAAGCAGATGATCTCAACATCGATGTTAAGTGCATCCCATACGCCCAGCTTATCTGCCCACAGGAAGGGGTAGGATAAGGTGGAGCCGGTGAAGAAGCCCACACGCAGTGTCTGTCTTTCTTCAAAGGGGGTCAGTCCCCATTCACTAACCAGTTCAGCTCCGCCCTCAACGGTCTCGGGGGCATCAGCCTCAGTCTGACCACAGGCACACAGTGCAAATACCATACACATGGCAAGCAGCATTGCAAGTACTTTTTTCATTACACACCTCGTAAATTTTTATTTATTTTTTAGGATCTCGCTCCTAATATGTACTGAATAAAAATTGTAAATGAGTCCCGGGCTTAAAAGTCCTTTAGACTGGCTTTTGGGTAAAACTTTCTGCAAATCAGCTTAAATTTTGCATATTTTTTCGCTTTGGAAATACTTTTTTATCAACTTGTGCAAAACGCCCAATTCGTTTTGTGCAGTATGCATAATACTCAGTGTTTAATTGTCGGTTATGTATTTGAAAATACAACATTTTACATAAAGCGTCAACATGAATTTACTCAAACGTTTGTGTTGACATTTTATACTATTTTGTTTTATTATTAACGCACGAATAATCATACATTTATTCCCATATTGCAAAAATAAAGGTCTAATTTATCATATTTACGGAGGTCGTGATTTATGGGTATAAAAGAAGTTGCAAAAATGGCAGGGGTCTCCCCCTCCACCGTGTCGAGGGTTGTAAACAGCGGAGACATCAACGCCGCAAGCCCCGAAACGCAGACAAGAATCTGGAATGCAGTTCATGCACTGGGCTATGTTCCAAACGAAAATGCGCAGAAACTCAAGAAAATCAAAAGCCATACCCCCCAGGTTTCCATGGACATTGACTGTGTTTACTCCCGTTCAGTGGGTTCTGAAATTGATCCCTTTTTCGTCACCATGATGCATTCCGTAGAGGTGGAGGCTTTCGCCCACGGCTATCATCTCCGCTATCAGTACTCCGCAGCAGATATGCTGGCAGGCAAAATAAACCTCCCTTCATATGATGTGTCCTCCGCAGTAGTTCTGGGCAGAATTGAGCCTGAAACCTATATGATTTTGAAGTCCCGCTATAAAAACATTGTTTATGTGGGACTGCAAATGAGTGATTTATATATAGATCAAGTGGTTAGTAACGGATATGATGCTACTTTGGATTGTATAAAATACCTGAAATCCCTTGGACACACAAAGGTCTGCTATCTGGGAGAAACTCAGAACGAGCAGCGCTTTGATGCATTCCTGCAGGGCTCGAGGGAGATTCTTGGAGTAAGCAGGCCTCCGGTTGCAACTGCAAGCTTCTCCCCCAGCAGCGGATATGACAGCATAAACCGGATCTTAAAGGAAAATCCGGATTTCAGCGCCATTCTCTGCTCCAACGATATTCTCGCAATGGGCGCCATGCGTGCCCTGAAGGAACACGACCTGAAGGTTCCGGAGGATATATCCTTAATAGGTATAAACGATATGGAAATGGTGCGCTATCTTGACCCCATGCTTACCGCCGTTCACATTCATGTGGAGGAGCTGGGTAAGCAGGCTGCCAAGCTTTTAATTGACAGAATCAACGGCGACCACAAGCTGCCCATGAAAATAGTTATCCCCTATTCCATTATAGAACGTGATTCCTGCGCTCCCTATCGGGGCAAATAATTCCGTTCAAAGGCTGTAAATCAGGCTTAAGAATACGACTATTTTGTTCTCTGTGATTTTTTATCATTAGAATTTATTCTTTGTCAATTTTGTAACTTTATTTACTCAATTTCTTAGGCAAACGTTTGTGTAAATAGGAATTGACGATATGTTCAAAAATGATAATATATACCCATGCTATTAGGCTTCATTTGGTTAAACTCTCCCTACACCGTCACTTTTATTCCACAAAGTGCGGTTTTAATTCAGGATGCGGTTTATCCAAACGTTTGTGTAATATACGGTCAAATATCAATCATCATATTGACGAAAGGAATATAATTCTATGAAGCTGGATTTTGAGTATGGTCACGGCCTTATGAGTGCTGAGCTTCCGGATGACACTGAGGTCTTTATTCCGGGAGAAACAGTAGCCGATCCCCCCTGTCTGCCCCAGGACTGGGACAGTCTTTATAACGAAACTCTGCGCAGCATTCGCGAGCCCATGGGTATGCCCGCTCTGAGAGAGCTTGGTGCCCCCGGCAAGAAAGTTGTTTTCATTATTCCCGATATCGTAAAAGGCGGCTGCCAGCCAACCTCCCACCGCAAGGTTGCAATAAGAGCCTGCCTTGATGAGCTTTACAGCGCAGGAGTCAGGAAGGAAGACATTCTTCTGCTCTTCTCCAACGGCCTGCACCCCAGAGCAACCGAAAAAGAAATGCGTCAGATTCTGGGTGAGGAGCTGTTCAACGAATTTTTCTGGACCAACCAGATTACAAGCCATGACTCCGAAGATCCCGAGCACATGGTAGACCTGGGTACCACCGAAAGAGGCGACCGGGTTTTAATGAACAAATATGTCTTTGACTGCGACATTCCTATTCTTATAGGCCACTGCCAGGGCAACCCCTACGGCGGTTATTCCGGCGGCTACAAGCACTGCTCCACCGGTATCACCCACTGGCGCAGCATTGCAAGCCATCACGTTCCCAAGGTTATGCACAGAGCAGACTTCACTCCTGTTTCCGGCCACAGCCTTATGAGAACAAAGTTCGACGAGATCGGAATGCACATGGAAAAGTGCATGGGTCATCCCTTCTTCTGCTGCGATGCAGTTCTGGACACATATTCCCGCCAGATTGCAATCTACTCCGGCTACGGCAAGGTAATGCAGCCTGAGAGCTGGAAGCTCGCAAACAAGCGCACCTATGTCCCCTTTGCAAAAGAGAAATACGATATCATGGTATTCGGTATGCCCCAGAACTTCCACTACGGCGAAGGCATGGGCACCAACCCCATCCAGATGATGCAGGCTCTTTCCGCTCAGGTAATTCGTCACAAGAGAGTAATGAAGGAAAACTGCGTTATCATCTGCTCCTCCGTATGCAACGGCTATTTCCACGACGAGCGCTGGCCCTATGCCCGTGAGCTCTTCGAAATGTTCCAGCATGACCACATGAATACTCTGGCTGATATGAACCGTTACGGTGAGTATTTTGCCACCAATCAGGAATACATAAGAAAGTACCGCTTCTGCAACGCTTTCCATCCCTTCCACGGCTTTTCAATGATGAGCTGCGGCCACATTGCCGAGATGAACACCTCTGCTATTTATATAGTAGGTGCCGAGCAGCCAGGCATTGCACGCAGCATGGGTCTTAAGACCAGAGCCACCTTCGAGGAGGCACTGGAGGATGCAAAGCGCAAGTATGTGGGTTCCAATCCTCACATTCTGGCCCTGCCCAAGACCTTCAAGGTCGGTGCAGTACATCTGTGCATGGCAGATGATGATTTAAGTCAGGTCTGATTAAGGAGGATAATGAAATGTCTGTTACCCGCAGCGATGTGCTTTTAACCAACCCTTCCCGAGCTTTTGATACTCCCCAGAGATACATTCAGGGTCCCGGTGAGTTTTATAATATTTTTGAATACGGCAAGGAATACGGCAGCAGTTTCTTCTTCATAATCGATGCCGGTGTTTACAAGCTGGTAAACGATATGCTGGATAAGATTGAGGATAAGCCCGAATACTACTGCACTCCCTTCTCAGCCGAGTCCTGCATGGAGGAAGTGTACCGTCTGGCAGATATTCTCAGAGAGAAAAACTGCGACGTAATCGTAGGTGTAGGCGGTGGCAAAGTTCTGGATACCACAAAGCTTGTGGCCGACGAAGTTGACAAGGCCAGAATTATTCTGCCCACCTCTGCTTCCAACGACGCTCCTGCAGCAAACTGGGCAGCTGTTTACACTCCCGAAGGCGTGCATATTACCGGCCGCAGATCCCGCCGTGCAACCGAGCTTGTTCTGGTGGACTCCACCGTTATAGCCAATGCTCCTGCAAGACTTTTCTCCGCCGGTATCGGTGATGCTCTTGCAACCTGGTTTGAAGCAATGGCCTGTGAAAATTCCTATACCCCCAACTGCGTTGTAAAAGGCTACCGCCGCACCCGTGCAGCAATGGCTGTATGCAAAGAGTGCTTCGACATTCTTATGGAAGACGGCGTAAGAGCTCTTAAAGCCGTAAAGGCCCACGTAGCTACCGAGGCTGTGGAGAACGTCATAGAGGCAAATGTACTGCTGAGCGGTCTGGGCTTCATTAACGGCGGACTTGCCGCCTCCCACGGCCTGCACGCCGGTTTTTCTGAAATCCCCGGCTGCGCAGCTTACACCCACGGTGAAAAGGTTGCGTTCGGTCTGCTTTGCGAGCTGATTCTCGAAAACGCTCCCGACGAACTGATTGATAAGATTCTGAACTTCCTCTACGATGTGGACCTGCCCGTCACTCTGGCTCAGATAGGCATTGAGCTCAATGACGAAAACCTCAGCATCATCGCTGAGCATACTCTCTACAAAAACGTCCTCATCCACCATGAGCCCTTTGCAGTAAATGAGGAAGTAATAAAAGGCGCAATTGTTGCAGCAGATGCTCTGGGAAGAGACTTCCTTGCAGCAAAGCAGAATTAAAAAGCCCTTAATAAATTCTCAGCATATATACTTTCAGCAGAAGAGCCGTGCTTAAACACGGCTCTTCTGCTTTATAAATCTAAAAAAGCACCTGAACTTAATCAGGTGCTTTAAATATTGAATTTCAGATTCCCGCAAAGGACAGAAGAAGCTTCATGACTCCCGCCGAGAACATTACAAGAATGGGGCTCAGTTTGAACTTTTTAAGCATTACTATGCAGACTGCAAATATTACAAGCATTATCCATCTTGTATCTGCAAAGGAGATGTTCTGCATTCCGCCCCAGAAGGCGGAGACAAGAATCGAAATTCCCGCCGAGGCAATCATCGCCACAACCGCAGGACGTATGCAGCTGAGTATGTCCTGAAGAACGGACATACTTCTGTATTTAAGATAGAGCTTTGCAATTATGGTTACGAATATACAGGCCGGCAGGATGCAGCCCATGGTAGCTACAAAAGCTCCCGGCAGTCCTGCAACTCTTATGCCTACAAAGGTTGCGGAATTGACGGCTATGGGGCCGGGGGTCATTTCGGAAATAGTTATAAGGTCCGTAAATTCCTGCATACTCAGCCATGCGTGACTTTCCACAACCTGAGCCTGAATAAGGGGCATTGCGGCATATCCTCCGCCAAAGCTGAAAAGTCCAACCTGTAAAAAGCTTAAAAACAGCTGAAAAAGCATCAGGCAGCCCTCCTTTTATTGCAGATGCCCCGTATTACTCCGATTCCTGCGCACACAAGAATAACTGCAATTACATTCACTCTGAAAATGCACACCGCAGTAAAGGCAAGAATCATAATAGAAATTGCAAGCGTGTCATTTTTCTTCACGATTCCGGAACCCATGTCGTAAACCACCGTACATATAAGGGCTCCCACACCTGCCTGCATCCCCTGAAGCAGCTGGCCAATTACGGCATTATCACGAAAAGCCGCATAGAACGCAGAAATTACAGATATAACGATAAAGGGCGGCAGGATAGTTGCGGTGATGGCTGTAAGGGCTCCTGCAAGCCCTGCAAGCTTGTAGCCTACTACTATTGCCCCGTTTACCGCAATGGCTCCCGGTGACGACTGGGCGATGGCCACAAGGTCCAGCATTTCTTCCTCGCCGATCCAGTGCAGCTCATCCACGAATTTTTTCTTCATCAGACTTACTATTACATAACCGCCTCCAAAGGTGAAGGCGCTCAGGTATAACGTGGAAAAAAACAATTTTTTCAGAATTTCAGACTTTTTCTTCATTCCCCAACCTCCTTTTTCTCCCATTATACATGAAGTTGATATATAATAAAAATAGTATTATAATATGAAATACATATACTTTTCTATATAAGGAGCAGCTTATGACTTTAAGACATATACGGATTTTTGTCTCCGTTTATCAGTACAGCAGTATCACGAAAGCCGCAAACGCTCTTCATATGGTTCAACCCTCCGTCAGCACCGCCATAAAGGAGCTTGAGGGCTATTACGGCGTGGTACTTTTTAACCGCATAGGCCGCCGTATAATTCCCACCGAAAGCGCCCACCAGTTTTACAGCTATGCGCTGCACATTGTGGATCTTTTCGAAGAGATGGAAAGTTCCCTTAAAAACTGGGACACCCTGGGAAGTCTCAGCATCGGCAGCAGTATAACCATAGGAACCCATATACTTCCCACTCTTGTAAGTCAGTTCAAAAAACAGTTTCCAAAACTTAATATAAAGGTCACTGTCTCCAACACCGGAGAAATCGAAAAGCGTATTCTGGACGGCAGTCTGGATATAGGTCTTATAGAAACCAAATCCCGTCAGCCGGAGCTATGTGTGGAGCCTTTCATGCAGGACAGTCTGTATGCCCTTGTACCTCCCGACTGCGCTCTGGCCGGAAAAGAATCCGTATCCCTTGCCGAGCTCTCCCGGTATCCTTTCCTTATGCGTGAGCATGGAAGCGCTGCCAGAAGCGTTCTTGACTCCTGCCTTACCGCCGCCGAAATAAACGTTTCTCCCATCTGGGAGAGCAGCAGCTCCCACGCTATAATAAACGCCGTTGCACAGGGTCTGGGTGTTTCAGTTCTGCCATTCATGCTGCTGGAACGGGATATCGCAGATAAAAACATTGTAGCGCTCCCGCTCAATCCCCCGCTGTGCCGGGATTTCAATATCATATATCACAAAAACAAATACCTGACCCCCAATATGCTTTTCTTTACCCGGCTCTGCAAAAGCTTCAGCAGCAAACTCTGATTCTGCCTTTGAAGCTTTTAATACTTTCGAACCGGTAAAAATATAGCTCACTTCAATTATAAAAGAAAACACCTCAGCGCCGGCACAAAGTCGGTACTGAGGTGTTTTTATATTTAATTTAGGCTCTGCTTATTCCTCGGTGATCTCTGCGTTTTCACGGATAAGGGCCATAACCTTACCGGTGATTACGGAGCGGGCGATCATCTCGTTAAGCTCGGGATTGTTCATGGAAGCAAGCAGGTCAAGGCTTATATTGTTGCTTCTGCAAACCTGCTCCTTTGCCTCCTTCATCTCATCCTCTGTTACCTCCAGCTTTTCAAGCTCTGCAATCCTATCAATGGTGGCAGCGGCAAGGATGTTTGCTCTTGCGGTGGGAACGGCCTCCTCACGCAGCTTCTCGATGGTGGTGTTCATAAACTCACAGTACATCTCAAGTGTTGCGCCCTGAGCTGCAAGCTCCTGAGCCATGTCATTAAGCTGCTCGTCGATGTTGTCGTTAAGCTGCTTTTCGGTAATTTCCATCTCGAGGCTTGCGGCAGCCTGCTTTAAAAGCTCGTCCTGCAGGGACATCTCACTCTCCTGCTCGGAGTAGTACTGCATACTGCGGCCCATCTTCTCACGCATCTCCTGAAGAGTCTCGCACTGGCCCACTTCCTTTGCAAATACGTCGTCCAGCTCATAGCTCTGCATTTCGTGTATCTCATGTATTACGCAGCGGAACTGGGCGGGCTTGCCTGCAAGCTCCTCAGAGTGATACTGCTCGGGGAATTTAACATCTACCAAAACTTCCTCGCCGATGTTTTTTCCAACAAGCTGCTCTTCAAATCCGGGAATAAAGGTGCCGCTTCCCAGCACCAGAGCCTGATCCTGAGCGGTTCCGCCGGGGAACTGAACGCCCTCGCTGAATCCTGCGTAATCCAAAATTACCTCATCGCCGTTTTTTGTGGCACGATCAGCAACCTCACTGCGGCGGGGTCTTGTGGCAATAAGATGCTCCAGCTGCTGCTGAACCTCTTCGTCTGTTACAATGTGATGCTTCTTGACGGCTTTAAGGCCGCGATACTGAAAACTCATAGCTCTCTCCTGTTTTTATTTTTTTATGCTTCAAAGCATAGGGGGCTTAAATTTTTCACGGGTATATAAAAAAATCGAAGCAGGAAATTCCTGCTTCGATTGGTCCGAGTGACTAGAGTCGAACTAGCGGCCTCTTGAACCCCATTCAAGCGCGCTACCATCTGCGCTACACCCGGATGTTTTATTGTTTTGCGCTGTCCCTCAGCGCTCATTTATAATAGCATAGTGATTTTCAAAATGCAAGCTTTTTTTTCGATTTTTTTAAAATTTTTTTGATTTTTTTCTAAGAGATGGAAAACCGGCCGAAAAAAGGCCGGTTTTCCAAGGTTTTTTACTCTGTAAAATGTATGTGGTTGTTTATATGCTCCTCGCAGAAGCAGTGATAGCCATGGCATTTTGAGCAGTAACGGAATTCAAGATTGGGATAATCAGTATCTGTCTTGCCGCAGACCTCACATTTATGATTATAAAGCTTATGCTTCTCTTCCTGCTTTATCCGTCTTGACTCTTTACGGAAATTGACTGCATTCTTGCTTGCCCTCATAGGTGCAACCTGTCTGAAAAGACTTGCGCCGCAGAAAATGAAGTAGTTAAGAACTGCGATAACGGGAAGCAGGTTTTCAGGGAAGCTTGAGGAGAATACTCCGAACACGAAGAATATCGCATCAAATACTGCAAGGTACTTCATCTTTACCGGAAGAATAAACATGAACAGGACTTCCAGATTGGGGAACAGGGTTGCGAAGGAGAAGAACATTGAAAGATAAATATACTCAGAGCTCAGTCTGGTTCCCATACCGGTGGTAAAGTAAATTACAAAGCCGTATATTATAGTAAATATAACACCGCTGAAGAAGTAGATATTAAACTGCGGTGTACCCCAGTACTGCTCAAGGGTGTTTCCTATCCAATAATAGAAGTAAATGACCAGAAGCGCAAGCAGTCCGGTGCTGGGCGGAATAAGTATGAAGCTGACGATACGCCAGATCTGACCGTGTAATATAAGGTAGGGATCAAAGTAAAGGTAGCTCATAAATACGGGATTTATCGCCCCCATGATCCAGAACGCTACATTTGCAATAGCAATATAGCGCATAAGATTCGGAATACCGAAGTGCGGATGGTTATAGCTGAAACGCTCTATGTGATTCATTGGATCTCTCATTACTAATTATCTCCTGAAAGGGAAATTTGTCCCTGTATTTTACGTATATAATATTCTTTTGAAAGCGCAAAGTCTATAATAATTTGTAAAAAATTAAAATAAACCTTTTAATTTACATAATATTGTGATATCATGCACATGAATAAATAGAATTTGGAGTTTTATACCCATGGATAGAGATACTGAAGTAAAAAACGAACTTATTGAAGGCAGAAATGCCGTTATAGAGGCTCTCAGAGCCGGACGTTCCATAGATAAGATTTTTATTGCCCGAGGCGAAGTTGACAACACCCTGGGCTTTATTGCATCTAAAGCCAGAGACAAGGGTATTGTCGTTGTTGAGGCCGACCGCAGAAAGCTTGATTTCATGAGCCAGACTCATGCTCATCAGGGTGTTATTGCGCTGGCAGGTCTGCGTGAATACTGCTCTCTGGATGATATTTTTGCAATCGCAGAGGAAAGAGGCGAGGCTCCTTTCATTGTTGTCTGCGATGAGATTTCCGACCCTCATAATCTGGGCGCAATCATCCGTTCCGCTGAATGTGCAGGTGCTCACGGAATCATAATCCCCAAGCGCCGCTCCGCAGGTCTTACCGCTATTGTCGACAAGGCCAGCGCAGGTGCAGCCGAACACGCCGCCATTGCAAGAGTTGCCAATATTCCCGCTGTTTTAAACGAGCTTAAAGAGCGTGGCGTATGGATTTACGGTACTGCTGCCGAGGGCACTTCCGACCTGTGGCACACTGATTTTACCGGCGCACTTGCTCTTGTAATCGGTTCCGAGGGCGACGGCATGGGCAGACTTGTCCGTGACCGCTGCGACTTCATTGTAAGCCTGCCTATGAAGGGCAAGGTTACCTCCCTCAATGCATCCGCTGCCGCAGCAGTTACAATGTATGAGGTTCTGAGACAGCGCAGCTTATAATTTAAAGCCCTTTCTTCTATATATAAATAAGTAAACAATCCGGAAGGCAGAGATAAAAATGGCCATCACAAAAGATACAAGCCCTACAAATGAATACAGCGAAGTATCTGTGGACGATATCCTTGCCGAATTTGACATTCAGTCGCAATATACCGACCCGGCGTACAGCTCCGGGTCTTATTCCGCAGATGCAGCATCTCCTCAAACGGATTATGCAGATTATGCAGATGACGATGAGGACGGCGTAAAGGTCTATAAGCCCAAGGCGCAGGAAGCTGATGTCAAACTTTACGAGCCTAAGTCCAAAATTGCAGGTATTGCCGAGGGTGCCAGAGATTATGTTCTGGGCAGAATCCATGATGACTTTTCTGATTCTGCACCCGATGCTCAGCAGCCCGAGGATTATGCTCAGGATGAATACGGTGATGAACTGTACGGTCAGAATGAGTATGAAGATGAATATACAGATGATTATACATACGGGGATTCCTATTATTCCGGGGATGATGACGGATACGATCAGTGTGATGAGTCTCAGGACTATTACGACGATCAGGAATATTACGACGAGGATCAGGAATATTACTCCGGCGGCCCTCAGGACTTTGAAGCTCAGGGCGGTTATTACGAGGGCGAGGAAATTCCTCAGGATTTTGAAAGTCCCGAGGAAAACATTGACCCCCGTTTCAATCTGGGCGGCAAGCGCAAAACACAGCTGTCTTATGGCAGCAAAACCCTTGATATAAGTCCTGACGAGGATTATAAGGGGCACAATCAGCCCAACTATATTCCTGTCGCAAAACGTCCCGACGATTATCCCGATATGCCCGATGACGGCGATGATGAGGAATCCATGGATGAGAAGAACCCTGAATTCAAGGGTTCAATCTTCAGTAAACCTAAAAAGCACAAAGATAAAAAGAGCAGAAAGAAGCTCAAATTCAAAGCTCCCAAAGAAAGTGCTCCCGATGATGATACCTTAGAGACTGAGATGACTGATTTCACCCCCAGTCCTGAGGATGAGGAGTTTACTTTCAGCTATAACGATACGGGCAACGAAAGCTATGCCCAGAGCGATAATTACGCCGAAGCCGCATCCCATATTCAGGACGATGACGATGATTTTCCGACCTTCAGGGAATATCTTCTGGGGCTTTTAACCGGTGTTCTTTATCGTATGCGGAATCCGGGTGCTGCCGACGGCGACGGCTCCACAATGCCCGACAGTGACGAAAATCTCGGTCGGGAGCTGAACCCCAAGGAAGCCACAAAATACTATGGCTCCTTTGTTCGTTCGCTCAAGCTCCGCACCAGAATCGCACTGGTTCTGCTTGCCTTTATGGCTTACATCTCGCTGGGTCTGCCGCTTCCCGGTATGCTGAAAACAGTTAAGGTGCAGGCCGCTATGTGCCTTGCCCTCCAGCTTGGAATCACACTTTTGAGCCTTGATGTTTTCACCGGCGCATTTATGAATATGCTCCGTGGACGCTTCGGCGCAGATTTTATGGCAGTTCTTTTCTGCATTTTCACAGCGTTTGATTCTCTGGCAGTAGTTTTCGGGGCTTTCGGTGACATTCACCTCCCCCTCTGCCTTATCTCCTCGCTTTCACTCACAGGTATTCTTATTTCCGCACTTTTCCATGCAAAAGGCATGAGAAAGGCTTTAAGAGTTCCTGCCATTGCAAAAACCTTCTATGCGGTCACCGGTGTTGCCGGTATAAAAGGCCCGGGCATCACACTTTTAAAGTCCCCACGCTCCGCTTCCGGTTTCCTGCACCGCAGTGAAGAGGCTTCCCCCGATGAGACCTTCTTTAATAAGGTTTCTCCCTTTATGTTAGCGGCATCTTTCCTTTTTGCACTTATCATCTGTGCCGTGCAGAAGAGCTGGGGTAATTTCCTTTTTGTACTTACTGCGTGCCTTGCACCCACAATTCCCTTTACCGCACTTCTGTGCTTCAGCCTCCCCTTCTTCGTCGGCTCTGCAAGAATTTTCTCCAGCGGCGCCGCCATTGCGGGCTGGTCAGGACTTTGTGATATCGGCACAAGCAAAAACCTTGTGGTCACTGACAGAGATCTTTTCCCTCAGGGAAGCGTTAAGATTGAAGATATACGCATCTTCTCAAACATCCCCTCCGAAAAGATCATCTCCTACGCAGGAACCATGCTGGGCGCCTCCGGTTTGGGAATTGCCTCCTGCTTCGGTGATCTGATGGAAAAGAACAACTGCGCTCCCAAGCATCTTGAAAACTTCGAGTGTCTGGCAGGCGGCGGCTTCAAGGGTATCATCGACGGCGAAACCGTCCTCTGCGGCGGTCTTGAGTTTATGCGCCTTATGAATGTTCATGTGCCGTACAAGCTCATTGATAAATGCTCTGTGCTTCTGGCCGTTGACGGTATTATTTACGGTATATTTAACCTTAAATATACTCCTCAGGAGCAGGTCAAAAAGGCTCTGGTTGGTCTTATAAAGTCCAACCGCCACCCCATTTTTGCAATCCGTGACTTTAACATCACTCCCGAAATGATAAGAGAGAGCTTTGATGTTGCAACCGACGGCTATGACTTCCCGCCCTATGTTGAGCGCTTCAAAATCTCCGATGCAGTCCCCGGCAAGGATAGCAAGATTGCCGCAGTGGTCTGCCGTGAGGGTCTTGCACCGCTTATCCATATGGCAGATACAGGAAGAAGTATGTTTATTGCTGCAAGAGTTAATATTATGCTCTGCATCCTCTCCTGTGTAATCGGATTTTTAACCGTTGTGGTCAAATTGCTGACTGTCGGCTTCGTCAGTTCCGGCTTTTTGCTCGGCGCTGCACTGCTCTGGGCCGTTCCTGTTGTAATTGTTAGCACTTTTCTAAAATTTTAACAAAATATGGTTTTTTTGCAGGCAGAAGATGATCTTCTGCCTGTATTTTTTTGTGATTTCTTATCAAATTTGAGAAATTTTTTGTAAAATTTTCTACGTTATGTGTATTTTGTCAATTTATTGCTTGCTATTTCCGCTTCCAGTAGTGTATAATGTATAACATAAGTACTGAAAAGTATTTTCGGAAATTCATACTATCAGAGAGGAAGCAACAAATGGAAACCAAAAACATTCGCAACATCTGCCTTATGGGCCATGGCAACAGCGGTAAGACCAGCCTTGCCGAAAGTATGCTGTACAGCTGCAATATTACGGACCGCTTGGGCAAGGTCGGCGATGGTAATACCATCTGCGACTATGACGTTGAAGAAGTCAAACGCCAGATTAGTATTTCTACTTCTGTGGCACCGGTTAGATTCGGAAACAACAAGATTAACATTCTTGACTGCCCCGGTTACTTTGACTTTGCAGGCGATGTTCTTTGCGCACTGCGTGCTGTTGAGGCCGGTATAATCGTGGCCTCCGCAAAAGACGGCATCACCGTCGGTGTCGAGCGCTCATGGAAGTATCTCAAGAACGCAGAGCTGCCCGTTATGTTCTGCATTTCAAAGTGCGATGAAGAAAACGGCAATTATTACGGTCTCTTGGACAGCCTGAAGGATAAGTACGGCAGTATCGTTTGCCCCGTTACCATCCCCATGTCCGACGGAACCGGCGTTATTGACCTTGTACATAACATAGCATACCAGACTAACGACAGAAAGACTGTTAAAATAGACGTTCCCGCAGAAGATCAGGCAAAGGTTGACGAGCTTCGTGAGGGTCTTATGGAGACTGCCGCCGGTGCAAGCGAAGAGCTTATGGAGAAGTTCTTCGAGGCTATGGAGCTTTCCGAAGAGGATATCGCTCTGGGAATCAAGCTCGGCGTTAAGGACAGAACTGTTGTCCCTGTATTTGCAAGCGCAGCTCTTACAAACGTCGGTACCGAGGCTCTCCTTCAGGGCGTTATGGACTATGTTCCCGACCCCGAAGAGGCAGGCCACGCAAAGCCCAACGATCTTATTCTCGGCTTTGTATTCAAGACCATATCCGATCAGTTCGGTAAGTACAGCTTTGTTAAGGTTCTGGGCGGCAACATTAAGGCCGATATGACCCTGCGCAATGCCCGCACCTCCAACCGTGACAAGCTGGGCCGCCTGTACACCATGGTCGGCAAGCACACCACTGAGGTTAAGGATGCCTGCTGCGGCGATATCGTTGCAATAGGCAAGATGGACTGGGCCACCGGCGATACCATTACCGACCTCAAGTCCGAAGCAGTTCTCGACCGTATCACCATGCCTGAGCCCTGCTACTCCATGGCTATTGCACCTAAAGTCAAGGGTCAGGATGATAAGATTGCTGCCGGTCTTGCAAGACTTAACGAGGAGGATATTTCCTTCACTCTCGAAAATAATGCCGAGACTCACCAGATGGTTCTCTCCGGCGCAGGCGACATTCAGGTTGACGTTCTCTGCTCCAAGCTCAAACACCGCTTCAATGTAGAGACTGAGCTTCTGCCTGCAAGAGTTGCATACCGTGAGAAGATCAAGGGTAAAGTCGAGGCCCACGGACGTCATAAGAAGCAGTCCGGCGGTTCCGGTCAGTTCGGTGATGTATGGATTCGCTTCGAGCCTCAGGACGAGCAGGATGACATGATCTTCGCAGAGGAAGTATTCGGCGGTTCCGTTCCTAAGAACTTCTTCCCCAGCGTTGAAAAGGGTCTGAGAAATGCAGTTGTCAAGGGTGTTCTGGCAGGCTATCCCATGGTCGGTCTGAAAGCCACTCTGTACGATGGCTCCTACCACCCCGTAGACTCCAACGATATGGCATTCCAGACTGCCGCCCGTCTTGCATATCAGGACGGTATTCCCAAGGCAAAGCCCACCATTCTTGAGCCTATCGGCCTTCTGAACGTCACTATCCCCGACGCAAGCCTTGGCGATATCATGAGTGATATCAGCTCCAAGCGCCGTGGTACTGTTCTGGGTATGACCGCAGACGACGGTATGCAGACTGTCGAAGCTGAGGTTCCTATGGCTGAGATGAGCACTTACACTATTGATCTGCGCTCCATGACTCAGGGCCGTGGTTCCTTCACCCTCAAGTTTGTCCGTTACGAAGAGGCTCCCGGCAACGTCCAGCAGAAGATCATTGAAGAAGCCAAGGCCGCTGAACAGGCTTAAGCTTAGCTTTATGGTTTTTGATGCAGCGGCATCTAAAAGCTCCCTCCGCTTTTATTCCGCAGCATAATTTATAAGCTTTAACCACCGATATGGTAAAACATATCGGTGGTTATTTTTTGTGAAAGCATAAAATCTCCGATTCACGCTGTATTCGGCAGATTTACAGCTGATTTATATTGAAACAAGTCCCGCACATGGAAGCTGCGGGTGATTTTATTTCAGCAAATTCAGGCAAATCTCATTCCCCGATGACAATTTCCTGTATTTGTTTAGAAATAGCCCTTTTATTTTTTCAGATTTGCTGTATAATATTGTTTAATATTAAGCTTCGGAGGCATTTTCATGCAAAGCAAACTATCTATACTAAAAAATATAATATGGGCACTCTGCATTGTCGTATGCCTCGTGGCCCTGCTGGTCGGTTTCATTGCCGCATCTATTCCGAAATATGACGGTGAACAGCAGGACGGCATTTTGTATCTCAGCGACAGACCCGATGGCTCTGTTCCTGCCACCGATGCAGTCAGGAGCGATTCTGAATCTGCTGATGATGCTGTGGCTGAAACACCTGCCGCCGCAGCCTCCCTTAATCAGCTTGGCGAAACCGCTGACGGCGGTCAGGAATACATCGATTCCCTCACTTTCCTCTGTGACACTTCCCTTATGGGACTTAAAAGCTATGCACTTCTCAGCGGTGGTCAGGCCACAACTCAGTTCTGGGCAACTCAGGCCGGCAATATGCCCGCAAGCACTATCGGCAACATAAGCATTGTAAACCCTGCCGACGGTGTTGTTACCCCCATAGCCACTGCCGCCGGTGCCAACAAGCCTAAAATCCTTGTGATTTCTGTTGGTATGGACGGTCTTACCGAAACAACCGAGGAAAAATTCATTGCAGACTACACTTCTCTTATTAACTCCATTAAGTCTGCAAGCCCTGAGACAGCAATTGTCTGCTGCAGCCCCACTTCTGTTATCAGCAGCTACGCAGGTATCGACGGAACTACCATCGCTCACTGCAACGCCTTGAAGAGCTGGATTGAAACTGTCTGCTCCAATACCGGTGTTTACTATGCCGATATTGCAAGAGCTGTGTGTGACCCCTCCGGCACACTTCTGGATGAATTTGCCTCTTCCAACGGCAAAACAATCACAAGCGCCGGTCTTTCAAAGATTCTCGAATATCTGAGAACCCACACAATTCCTTAATAAGTAAAAAAACTCCCGATACCGAGGTATCGGGAGTTTCTGTTTATTTACTTTGCCAGAAGTCTTGTAATTTCACCTACATATACACGGTGATAATCATTATCAGGATAGAACTGGTGCAGGCTTTCGTCAATGAAGCCGCTGGGGTCCATTTCATGAACACTCAGCTTGCGGCATTCAATAACCAGTCTGGCTTCCTCAAAATGAGGACATCCGTTTTCAAAAACAGGGGTAAAGCCGCAGGCCTTAGCCTTATCCTCCTCCCTGCCGGACTTGGTGCCGAAGTATGCAAGTGTTTCTCTGTATTTCTCTTCAAAGAAGCACAGGGAGAAATTTTCACTCTTATCTATAAATTCTCTGGTGTAACGATGAGGGCGAACATAAATTGTGACAATATCCTTATTCCATATTCTGCCCATAGTACCCCAGCCTATGGTCATGGCATCATAGCCGTTTTCGTCTCCTGCGACAACAAGACCCCAGTTTCCGAAAAGGTCAAAGGCATTCTCCTTATGTTTCCTGTGATTTACTTCACGCAGCATTTCTATTTCTCCTTAAACGTATTCATCATTAACGAACATTGTTGATTATATCACATAGTGTAGCGAGATAAAAGTGTAAAGATTGCGGAAACAGGTGAATTTGTTAATTTTTATGCAATATGCACGAAGTACCTCTTTAATATTGGTATTTCTTTCTTCCCCAGAGCAGGAATACAGCCGAAACCACAATGCCCAGCGTCTCCGCAAGAGGTACTGCGAACCATACGCCTGTCTCTCCGAACCATGCCGGCAGCAAAAGCAGACTGCCCACCAGAAACAGAAATGTTCTTGCGAAGGATATTATGCCCG
Organism: Oscillospiraceae bacterium; assembly: GCA_020025655.1. GTDB lineage: Bacteria > Bacillota > Clostridia > Oscillospirales > Oscillospiraceae > Limivicinus. Next base: position 15,126 of record JAHHRR010000015.1, on the reverse strand, counting down.
AAACAAGCCCGTTATTAAGCGCTGTAAACAGTCCGGAGGCAAAAATGCTCAGCCCCAGAAGGAGAAATTGCAGGGCGTATATGTGGAAGCCCTCCATGGCAATATTGTATACAGGACTGCCCACGTCGGTAAAAAGCTTCAGGCTGGAGCCTATTGTAAGTCTTGAAATCAAGTAGACAGCTATGGAGGCGCATATTATGCAGATCAGGCAGAAACGCACAATACTTTTTAGCTGCTGCCTGTCTCCGCTGCCGTATTTGTAGCTCACAACCGGCGCAATTCCCATAGAAAAGCCCATGAATATGGAGCTGAACACGAACTGGTAGTAGCTCATGATTGTAATTGCTGCAACGCCGTTTTCCGCCCAGAAGTGCATGAAAATCAGGTTAAAGAGAAAGGTCGTAACCGCAATCGCTGCATTGCTTATCATTTCCGACGAGCCGTTTGTGCAGCTTTTAAGAAGCACGCCCCACCTGAGCTTTCGGATTTTCACATAATACAGGCTCCCCTTCCTGTTAAAAAGGAAGTAGAATATTCCCGCAACCGCAGGCACGGCATTACCGATAGTTGTTGCAATGGCTGCTCCTGCAACGCCCATTTTCATAGGGCCCATAAAGAGCGCATCCAGAACCACATTGCTGATTCCGCCGATTACCACAGTCCACATTCCAAGACCGGGCTTTCCGGCGGTTGCAAAATACATCTGAAAAACCGTCTGCAGCAGCACGATCGGTGAAAACAGAAGCATAATGCCGCCGTAAATCCGACAGTACGGCATCTGTGCGGCGCTTACACCCAGAATATGCAGAAGCGGGTTCATAAGCGGCATACAAATTAAGGTAAAGGCAAGTCCCGCAACGGCGGACACAAGCACAAGCACAGTGAAATCTTCCCTTGCCTCCTGCATAGCACCCATGCCCATTTTGCAGGCAATAACAGCACTGCCGCCTGTTCCCAGCATTACGCCGACGGCATATTGCAGGCTGAGTATGGGATAAACCATATTTACCGATGACAGCGCCAGCTCTCCCACATAGCGTGAAATGAACATTCCGTCCACTATAACGTAAAGGGAAAGGAAAACCATCATTATAGTATTCGGCAGAGCAAATTTTAATAAATCTGCTGCTGTAAAATGCTTTCCAAGCGTATTATTATCCATTCGGCTTCCATCCTGTCCTTTTAAATATCAGATTCTGCTGACAACTGCAAACTATTGCAGAAATTCAAAAGGCCGCACAAAAGTGCGGTCTTTTAAAGATTTTAATGAATTATTTTCAGATAATACCCTTAATGAAGGGAGTGCGGGCATGATTCTCGGATGAGAAACGATAGCAGCGGCGAAGAAGCTCCACAGCCTCTTTTGCCTTCTTCTCATCATTTGCATGAATGGTGCCCAGAAGTTCACCCTCATCCACATGATCGCCTATCTTCTTATCCAGTACAAGACCCACAGCAAGGTCAATCACGCTGTCCTTGGTGGCTCTGCCGCCGCCCAGATGCATGGACACGAGTCCAACCTGCTCGGCCTGAATACCCCGTACATATCCGGATTCAGTAGAATAAACAGGCAGCTTGTATTTTGCCTCAGGCAGAAGGCTTGTATCATAAACAGCCCTTGCATCGCCGCCCTGAGCCTCAACCATCTGTGCAAGCTTTTTAAGAGCACTGCCGTCTTTAATGGTCTTGCGGAGCATCTTTCTTGCCTCGTCCTTGGTTTCTGCAAAGCCTGCCTCGGTAAGCATACAGGTACCGAGTGTGAGACACAGCTCAAGAAGATCACCCTTCTGCTGACCTCTCAGCACGGAAATGGCTTCCTTAACCTCAAGAGCATTGCCCACAGCATAGCCGAGGGGCTGATCCATATCAGTAATAACAGCAGCGCACTTTCTTCCGGCAAGTCTGCCGATTCTTGTGAGGCCCCTAGCCAGTTCCTTGGCCTGAGACTTGGTTTTCATGAATGCACCGCTGCCGCACTTAACATCAAGCACTATAACATCAGATCCGGAGGCCAGCTTCTTGGACATAATAGAGCTTACAATCAGAGGAATAGAGGGTACAGTACCTGTAACATCTCTCAGTGCATATATCTTTTTATCGGCAGGAACCAGATCAGCAGTCTGACCCATAATGGAAATGCCGATTTTATTGACATTTTCAAAGAATTTTTCCTCGGAAATATTGGTGTTAAAACCCGGGAAGCTCTCCAGCTTATCAATAGTACCGCCGGTATGGCCCAGACCTCTGCCGGACATCTTGGCTACCTTCAGTCCGCAGGCTGAAACCATGGGGCAAAGCACAAGGCTTGTCTTGTCGCCGACACCGCCGGTGGAGTGCTTATCGACCTTGATTCCTTCAATGGGGCTGAGGTCAAGGTTCTCTCCGGAAGTTGTCATAGACATGGTCATGTCCAGAGTTTCCCTGTCGCTCATGCCACGCAGCAGTATTGCCATGCACATTGCGGACATCTGATAATCGGGAATATCTCCTTTGGTATAGCCTTTTATCATATAAGCTATTTCTTCGGTGCTTAGCTCCTCGCCGTCCCGTTTTTTAGCTATTATATCTGTCATCTGCATAATTAAATGCCTCCGTCAATTCTCATACCCAATATACGGGATAAAATTATAACATCTTTTTTCATCTTTCTCAATAGCGGAATACAATATATTCTCTTTTTTTGTATCTGATTCGACGAATTCCTTTGGCATTTTCACGAATTTCCGACGGAAGGGCCAGATAACGGCAGTTATTTATGTTCCCCAGCAGGCATCCGTCCGGTAATTCCTGCCAGAATGATTTCCGGCCTGCCGCCCCCGTCCGCACATTACGCACAGCTTTGCCCTGCGGCTGCTTCTTAACTTCCCCGTTTTTCTTAACTGCACTATTTTCAGCCTGTGCAGGCTGCTTTTCTTCCGGTTTCTTTGACTGTTCAGCCTGCCCGCTCTCCGGCTTTTTCACTCCGTCTGCTTTAACCTCATCCGGACTTTTCGCTGCATCAAGCACGAAAGCTCTCTCGATTTTTTCAGGCAGCTTCTTCACCTCAAGCCTCGAAAGCCTTCTTTTTAAAACCGCCCGCTCACCCTCCGGCTTCATAAGCCCAAGGGGGCAGCAGCTCCCCTCCCCTGCAAGATACAGCCGCAGAAGCTTATCCGCATCCTGCACCTCTGCCTCAAACACCGTGTACAGCCCCTCAGTATACAGCTCCAGCTCTCCGCAGACTGAATTTTCTATGTAAACTGGAAATTTCACCTTCCTCACCTCCTATATAAAAACACCCTGTTCAAGCTTATGAACAGGGTGCTGTAATTTATTCTGAGCCCAGACCGAAGGATACGGCCAGTGCATTGTTAACTTCATTCATTGTGCCTTCATCAAGCTTGCCCATTCGCTCCCTTAATCGGGATTTATCAATGGTCCGTATCTGCTCCAGAAGAATTACGCTGTCCCGATTCAGCCCTACACTGTGGCCGGATAGCTGAATATGGGTCGGAAGTCTGGCTTTACCTGTCTGGCTTGTAATGGCAGCGGCTATAACCGTAGGGCTGTGTCGGTTCCCCGTATCGTTCTGCACTATTAAAACCGGCCTCATACCGCCCTGCTCGCTGCCTACAACAGGACTCAGATCCGCATAATAAATATCTCCTCGTTTGACCATTTCTTTCACACTCCGGAAATTGTCGCCCAATACATACTATGTAGGGTGTTATTACTATTGTCCCATATTGTTTTACTTTTTATACCTTGTCCGCAGTAAATCACGCACCGGCAGGATTTTTCTGCATCTGCGGGCAGCAAATCCCCGTTTCTATGCCGTTTACTTAATTTATTCAACATAATTTTATTGTCATAATATAATTTACTTAATATAATTTACTTAATATTATTAACGTAATTTAGTTAACAGATAACAAAAAATCCCGAAGCAAAAGCTTCGGGATAGTTTCATTTTAAATTGAATTAAATCATAAATCCGCCGTCAATCTTTATGACCTGACCTGTTACATATTCTGCCTTCACAAGGTACATAAGGGTCTGAGCCACATCCTCCGGTGTACCGAAGCGCTCAAGCGGCATCTCGCCCATAAGCTCCTCAAGCTGTTCCTCATCCAGCTCCTGAGCCATCATATCGGTTCTTATAACGCCGGGGGCGATTGCATTAACACGGATATGGCTCGGTGCAAGCTCCGCAGAAAGGGAGCGTGTAAGTCCCACCACAGCGTGCTTTGAAGCGGTATAGGCCGATTCGCAGGAGCCGCCGTGCAGGCCCCAGATTGAAGCCATATTCACTATAATTCCCTCATGCTCATGGAGCATGGACGGCAGAGCCGCCTGAATGCAGTTATAACAGCCGCCTAAGTTTACATCCATAACTCTTTTCCAGATGTCAGCTGTTGTATCCTGAAACTGGAGATGGCAGGAAATACCTGCATTATTCACCAGAAGTCCGATTTCTCCAAGCTCGCACTGAGCAAGGGCGAACATTCTGTCCACCTCTTCCTTAACCGATACATCGGCTTTAACACAGATGCAGCGGCAGCCCTGCGCTCTGAGCTTCTGCACCAGTGCTTCCGCCTTTTCCTGCTGCTCAATATAGTTTATGCAGACTCCCCATCCGTCTTTTGCAAGAGCCTCGGCGATTGCTGCGCCGATACCTCTTGAAGAGCCTGTAACTACCGCATTTTTATACATTTTCTACCTCTGCAAGACTTTTTTCAATGAGCTGACTGCTGTATTCTGAAAGCTCACCGGTGCTCAATTCCTTGACCTTATCGGCAGGAATAACTTCAAGAACCTTCATATATACATCATTTCCTGTGATGAACTTCCAGAACTTGACCTTCTCAACTCCCCAGATAGAGCAGATTACAAGGGGGCAGTTTGCCTTCTGGGCAATTTTAAAGGAGCCTGCATGGAAGGGCAGAAGCTCTTTGGTTTTGCTTCTGGTGCCTTCGGGATAAATTGCCATAGAACACAGGTCACGCTTAATATAGTCGGCAGCGTTAATAATGGTTTTCAGTGCATTTCTGTTATTTTCTCTGTCGATTGCAAGGAAGCCTGCGCCGTAAGCGATACGTCCGCCTAAAGGAATTTCAAGGTTTGAGGGCTTGGATACGAAAGAAATGTTGTATTTTCTGAGCTTATCCATAACAATCAGCGGATCGACATTGGAGCGGTGATTGCAGATAAGAAGAAAACGGCCGTCTTTGGGGAGCATATCTTCATTTATAATATGTGCTCTGATGCTCATGTAGACATTTGCAAGGCCGATGATATGTGCGCAGCCGTACCGGCATATCTTATTCTGCTTTTCCAGCGGCTTTGTTTTATCCACAGTCAGGGCTGCGAAATAGAAGAACAGAACATATATGACATGAAGTCCCACGAACACGCCGAAGAACAGCAGCAAAGCCTGCCAGAATGCAGCTCCGCCGAAAACTCCAAAAAGAATCGCAGACACTAAGGCTGCGGTGAAAAACAATATAAATTCAAGCATTTTTAAACCACCTTGATAAAGATTATCTTGCATTATACAACAAAATTATCAATTTGTAAAATACAGTAAAGTAAATTTTGATTCTGCAATTTGACGATATTTACATACTGCATTTATGTTAATAGCAATTATTTTCTATGCACTCACGGCTGTTCATCGTTTAAGTGCTTAGTTTTCAAGCAAAATTCTTTCCATTTAGGATAGATTTGCACGATAAAAGATGCAGTCATAAAACTCATGTTTTACATTATCTATCATATTTTTACAAGGCTATTTTTATCTGCTTTATCAATTTTACCATTTTTACCACAAATTTTTGGTAATTTTGGTCAGCAAAATATAGTTGAAATTTTCCAATTTTCAAGTATACTAAAATATGAATATAATATACTGTTATTTTGCATAATAATTTTGGAGGTTGAGTAAGTTGGGTAGAAGAGAATTTGATTTAAAATCATTGCTTGATATCCCCCTTTGGGAAAAAGTTCAGGATGAGCTGGCTAAACTTACAGGAACTGCCATCATTACTATAGATTTTAAGGGTAATCCCATCACCAAACACAGTGGAAGAACTGAGTTCTGCTCTGTTATTCGTGAAAATCCGGTATCCAGAAAACGCTGTTTCCGCTGTGATGCTCTCGCCGGTCTTGAGGCCGTACGTATGGGTAGACCTTATATCTATCTGTGCCATTGCGGCATTGTTGATGTGGCTGTACCTGTTCTGGTGGGAGAACGCTATCTGGGCGCTGTTATGTTCGGTCAGATCAGAATCCCGAATGATGATACTGATTCCAAGGTTGAGCGTCTTGTAAGCGAGATAAGCTCATTCCAGACCGAGTGTGATACAGCCCATCAGGAGCTGATGCAGAAGTATGAGAAGCTGCCCGAAATGGAGTACAGCCGTATCGTTCAGATTGCCGAAACTATCAGCTCTATTGTTAATTACGTTATCGACAGAGCTGTAAACAGCGAAAATCAGGCTCTTACTTACGAATTCCTGCTGCACAACACCACTGATTCCTCCGGTTCTGTGCTTCAGGATATTCAGGAGCTGAGAGATCCCGCCTCGGCGGATGCCTCCTCCTTCGAGCCGGATCTGCCTAAGAGCAGCCCTGTTTATCCCGCTGTTGCATACGTCAACAATCATCAGCATGAGATGGTTACCATGAACAACATGGCGCAGCTGTGCCATCTCAGCCCCAGCTATTTCTCCCGTCTTTTCAGACGTGAGCTGGGCGAAAACTTTATAAACTATGTTAACCGTCAGAAGGTGCAGTGGGCAAAATCCAGACTGCGCAATTCCAACGACTCCGTAAACCAGATCGCTCTTGATCTGGGCTACATGGATTCAAGCTACTTTATAAATGTTTTCAAGAAATTTGAGGGTATCACTCCCCTTGTTTACAGACAGCATAAATATAAATAAGCTTATTTAAAGGCAGCCTTACGGCTGCCTTTTTTTCTGTTAAATTATCTGCCTTGCTTACTTTTCACATAATGCATACCTGCCTTTTGTGCGCCCCGCATATGGTCTGTCCTCTCCTTAAAACGTCTTTTCGGCGCTCCGTTTATATCCCGTGATTTTGAAATACCGCAAGTGTTAAAAATATAACTATAATGTAGTTTGCCATAATTCTACATTGTATTTTTGCTGTCAAATGCCGTTTTTTCAGTCCCAGACTTCTGTCAGAATGTCACTGACATTATGTGCATTTTAAACATTTTGTCCATTTCAGGTATTAAATTTAAAATCACTGCTTATATCTTTTGCACAATAAATCCTTCAGTAATTTGTCTAAGTTATTTTTTTGTCTTTTGCATATGCGACTTTTTTTACCTTTGACTTATTTTTAGTGCGTTTTATTCGTATTTAGCAACAATCTTCAATCTGGACAAATCACGTCCCTTATCTTAGGATAAAATTACTGTATCGGAAGAAAACATTATTTCCGAAAATAAAACAATTTTAAAAGAGAGAGGAACAGAAACATGAAAGCAAAAAAGAACGCTAAGTTTTGGCTTGCCATCGCACTGGTTATATGTATTATAAGCTCTGTCGGTGCCTGCCTCGTTCAGTCCAGCGGAGGTCATGTTACCTATCACGATGTCACAATGGTAACAGACAGCGGTCATGAACTTGACGCCCTTCTGCTTGTCCCCGAAAACGCAACTCCCGAAACTCCCGCACCTGCTATCGTTGTCAGCCACGGCTGGTTCAACAACCGTGAAATGCAGGACCTCAACTATGTTGAGTACGCAAGACGTGGCTATGTCGTAATGGCCATCAGTATGTACGGTCACGGTGACTCCGAGATTTTAGCCAACGGTACATGGTGGGACGATGAAAACAACGCCAACGGTATGTATGATGCCGTCAGATATATAAGCAGACTTCCCTTTGTTGATCCTCAGCGTGTAGGTATCACCGGTCACTCCAACGGCGGTCTTGCTTCACGTGAGGCTATGCTGCAGGATGAAGAAGGTCTTATCTCCGCAGCTCTTATCGTTTCCAACGACTCTGTATACTACGACGAGGAAAAGAACTTCGCCAACCCCTTCGGCAGCCGTGATGTCGGTGTTGTCGCCTGTCAGTATGATGAATTCTTCCACCGCACCTGGAACGAGGATGGTACTCACACCTCTCCCCGTGACTTCATGCAGCAGCCCTCCGCTCAGTCCTTCCTGAACTTCGGTGTTGATCCCGAAGGTCTCGAGCCCAGAGAGGCAGAGACCATGTACACTCAGGAAATAGACGGCGAGGAAGCAATCCGTGTTATCTATAACCCCAACTTCACTCACCCCTGGGCTCACTTCTCCAAGAGAGTAGTTGCAGACGGTGTCGACTTCTTTGATAAAGCTCTTGACGCTCCTGTAAAGATCGACGGCAACAATCAGATCTGGCAGTGGAAGGCATTCTTCAATGCCCTCGGCATTGTCGGCTTCTTCATGTTCGTAATTTACTTCGCTATCGCTCTTCTTGACTGCCGCTTCTTCTCCGAACTGAAGGCAGAAAAGGATGTTGAGCCTCTGCCCGCTCCCTCCGGCAAGGGCAAGCTCTGGTACTGGGGCGGCTTCATAGTCTGCACCATCTTTGCCATCATCAGCTATCCCGGCATTTACAAGTTTGCCGGCAAGATTAAACCCGATTTCTTCAATCAGGCAGGTACCTGGTACATCGGTCTGTGGACTCTGTTCTGCGGCCTGTTCACAATTCTGGTTCTTGTCATCACCTACTACTGCTACAGCAAGAAAAACGGTCTCAGCCTTGCTGAGCGTGGAGTAAAGATCAGCGGACGCAAGCTCTGGAAGTCCATTCTTCTCGCCCTCTGCGTTTCTGCCGGTGCTTACGCTCTGGTATTTATCGCTGATTACTTCTGCCTCGCAGACTTCCGCCTCTGGTGCTGGATGACCATTCGTGCATTCGCTCCCTTCCACTTCGCAACCATTGCCAAGTACCTTGTATTCTGGCTTGTTTACTACATCGTTCTGTCTGTTGCAACCAACGGTTTCAACTTCGTAAAGATCGGCAAGAATGGTTGGGGCAGCACTGCTCTCCAGATGTTCTTCGTATTCCTCGGACCTATCGTCATGATTGCAGTTCAGTACCTTACCTTCTGGTCTAAGGGCTACCTGTGGACCGAGCTCACCGGCTTCGGCGGCAGCATCATCGGCATCTGGCTCTACCCCATCGGTATCATTCTTCCCCTTGCTGCATTTGTCTGCAACAAGATCTACCGTAAGACCAACAACCCCTACATCGGCGGTATCATAATGGGTATACTCGCCTGCATTATCTCCGTAACCAACACCCTTACTCTTGGTTAATTAAAGCACCACTCCTTAAATTTACATCTGTGAAGCCTCCGTTTATGCGGTGGCTTCACTATTTTAGGCAATAATTTCTTTTTGTAAATATAATTGTAGAACACAATTGCATTTATAACAGTTTTGCTGTAATATTGTATTGTTTTTAATATTTATTTATAATATAGAAAGCGAGGATTTTTCCAATGATTCTTGACACTTCAAAATACACCGGCAAATGCGAATGCGGCCGTGACCATGAACTTCGTACAAAGCTTGTCGTATGCGAATACGGCGCTCTCAAAAACTTTGACAAATACATGAGCGACTGCGGTCTGTCCGGTTTCCGTACCGTTATCTACGATACCAACACCTACAACCTGCCTTCCATGACTCATATTCCTGCCGATCAGGAGATCATCCTTGAGGCTCAGGGTCTGCACAGTGAAAAGGGTCTTATCGAAAACATGATGACTCAGCTCACCCGCACTCCTGACTACATTGTAGTTGTCGGTTCCGGTACTCTTATGGACTTTGCCCGTTACAGCGCTTACCATCTGGGTATTCCTTTTGTTGCTATCCCCACTCTGGTTTCCTCCGACGGCTTCACTGCTAACATCTGCTCCATCATTATTGACGGTCAGAAGAAGTCCATCCCCATGCAGGCTCCCGATGCTGTTGTCTGCGATCTGGACATCGTTTCCGGTGCTCCCAAGTTCCTGACCGTTGCAGGCGTACAGGATATTATGGCTAAGTACATCTCTATCGCCGACTGGAAGATCGCTCACCTGGTTTCCGGTGAATACTTCTGTGAAAAGGTCTGCGGCATGGCTCAGGAAGCTCTTGACACCATGGTTAAGTGCGCTCACGACATGGCAGAAGGCAAGCCCGCTGACTTTGAGGCTCTTGCTTACACTCAGATGCTCTCCGGTCTTTCCATGCAGATTCTTTCCCACTCCAGAGCTGCTTCCGGTGCTGAGCACCTGATTGCTCATCTGGTAGAGATGAAGCCCCGTGGATTTGAAAATGCTCACGGTATGCACGGCGAGTGCGTAGGTCTGGGCACTATCATCTGCGCTGAGGAGTATCACAAGCTGGCTGAGCGTGAGACTATCGAAGTCAAGCCCTTCCAGCCCCTCGATCCTGAATGGGTAAAATACATCTTCGGCGATCTGGCTGACGGTATCTTCAAAGAGAACGAGAACGATGTTCTTGCTACCTTTGACCCCGAAAACATCAAGACTCACTGGCAGGAGATTCGTGACATCATTGCCACCATTCCCTCCGCTCAGGAGATCATTGACCTCTACGAAAAGATCGGCGCAAAGCATGAGCTGAGCGATCTGGGTATAGACGAGAGCATGAGACACGACGTTCTCCCCATCTCCGCCGCTATCAGAAACAGACTTACTCTTGTTCGTATGATGCGCCTTATTGCTGACTGATTTTTCAGCGAAAGGATTTAACTAATGAAATATATAATGGCCCTTGATCAGGGCACTACAAGCTCTCGCTGCATACTTTTTGACAAAACCGGCAACATCTGCGTAAGTGTCCAGAAAGAGTTCCGTCAGATATTCCCCCATCCCGGCTGGGTTGAGCACGATGCAATGGAAATCTGGGACACCACTCTGGAGGTTTCCAGAGCCGCAATGGAAAAGCTTCAGGTACAAGCATCCGACATTGCCGCTATCGGTATCACAAACCAGCGTGAAACCACCGTTGTCTGGGACAAGGACACCGGCGAACCTATCTCAAACGCCATTGTATGGCAGTGCCGCCGTACCTCCGATATTATCGACGATTTAGTCGATAGGGGTTACAGCTCCACGATAAAGGAAAAAACAGGTCTTGTACCTGATGCCTATTTCTCCGGCTCCAAGATCAAATGGCTTCTGGACAACGTCCCCGGAGCAAGAAAAAGAGCCAACGCCGGAAAGCTTCTTTTCGGTACCATCGACACATGGCTTATCTGGAAGCTCACAAACGGTGGGGTTCATGTAACCGACTACACCAATGCCTCCCGCACCATGCTCTTTAACATTAAAGACCTGTGCTGGGACAAGGAGCTTCTGGAGCTTCTGGATGTTCCTGAGTGTATGCTGCCTGAGGTCAAGCCCTCCAGCTGCGTTTACGGCGAAACCGCATTTGAGCTTTACGGCGGCAATATTCCTATTGCCGGCGCTGCCGGTGATCAGCAGTGCGCTCTCTTCGGTCAGTGCGGCTTTGAACCCGGTCAGCTTAAAAACACCTACGGCACCGGCTGCTTCCTGCTTATGAACACCGGCAGAGAAATCGTTCGCAGCGAAAACGGCCTTGTCACCACTATCGCTGTGGGCTATGACGATCATGTTGAATACGCCCTTGAGGGCAGTATCTTCATGGCAGGCGCTGCTATCCAGTGGCTGAGAGATGAGCTTAATGTCATCTCCTCCGCTTCTGAAAGCCAGCAGTATGCCGAGCGTGTTCCCGATACCGCAGGGGCATATGTGGTTCCTGCCTTTACAGGTCTGGGCGCTCCCTACTGGAGCCAGAAGGCCAGAGGCGCTATCGTCGGTGTTACACGAGGCTTCTCAAGAGCTCACCTGATAAGAGCCACCCTTGAGGCCGTTGCATATCAGACCTATGATATTATAAGAGCCATGGAAAAGGACTCCGGCATTAAGATTTCCGAACTGAAGGTTGACGGCGGCGCCTGCGCCAACGACTTCCTTATGCAGTTCCAGTCCGATATAGTCGGCTCTGATGTTTTCCGTCCCCAGTGCATTGAGACAACCGCTCTCGGTGCCGCCTATCTTGCAGGTCTTGCAGTAGGCTACTGGACTAATCTTGATGATATCCGCAACAACTGGGCGGTCAACAAGATTTTCACATCCTCCATGGATGAAAATAAGCGCAAACAGCTTATCCACGGCTGGCACAAAGCCGTAAAGTGCGCCCTTATGTGGGCAAATGAAGATTGATTTCTTCCCCCCGGCGGGCAGGTTGATTTGCCTGTCCCGCCGGTTTTTTTAATTAAATCAAATATATAAAATTTTAGGAGGCAACATGAATTACGATAAACTGAAAGCCTGTGAGCTTTTTCTTTTTGATATGGACGGCACCCTTTATCTCGGAGATGATGTTTACGAAGGCGCAATAGACCTCATGGAAAATCTGCCCGCCTTAGGCAAGAAGTACATCTACCTCACTAATAACTCCTCCCGTGCCGGTATTGACTACATTACCCGTCTGCACCGCCTCGGTTTCCCCTGCGAAAGTGAAAATGTTTTCACCTCCGGCATGGCTACCGGTATGTATCTCAATCAGAACTACCCCGGTGCAAAGGTTTATCTGGTAGGTACAAGAGCTTTCCAGCGTGAGCTTCTGAGCTACGGCATCAATCTTGTTGAGGAAGATGCAGACGTCGTTGTCGTCGGCTTTGACACCGAGCTTTACTACGAGAAGCTCAATAAGGCCTGCCACTTCCTGCGCCGTGGTGCCAAGTTTATTGCCGCAAACCCCGACTGGGTCTGCCCCATGCCTCACGACGAGGTTCTGCCTGACTGCGGCAGCATCTGCGCTCTGCTTACCGCTTCCTCCGGCGTAAAGCCCGAATACATCGGCAAGCCCAACCGCAACATGATTGACGTTATCTCCAAGATGACCGGTATCCCCAACGAGAAAATCTGCGCTGTCGGTGACAGACTTTACACCGATATCGCTGTTGCTCAGAACGCAGGCTCCGTTTCTGTTCTGGTTCTTTCCGGCGAGACTACTCAGGCCATGGTTGACGAGGCTGAGAGAAAGCCCGACTATATTCTTCCCTCCGTTAAGGAGCTTCACGACGAGCTTAAGAAATAATTTATGAGTATATTTAAAGTTGCGCTGCCCATAGGGGCAGCGCTGCTTCTTATCCTGCTTTTTATGGCACTTCCAAACCTGAAGTATTGTGTCATTCCCGGGGATAAGATGCAGATTTCTCCCGAAAACAAAAGCAATTTCCGTCGGGGTGAGGCAGTTTTTCTGATTCTGCTCTGCGCCGTGTACGGTTTTGCGGCCTTTTTTAAATTAGGCAACACTTCTGCCCCCCAGAGCTTTTCAGCCATGGAGGGCAATACTGCTGTTTTGAGCCTTGAATCTGAAAGCGTTCCTGCACACATTATGCTGTACACAGGAATAGGTACGGGAAGCTATGATATAGCCTTCTCTCAGGACGGAAAGGACTTTCATACTGTTGCAAGCTTCAAGCAGAGCCATGATACGGTTTTAAAATGGCATGATATAGCTCTCGAAGCGCCCGAGTCTTGCAGCTTCATCTCAATCACCTGCACAGACGGCTCCCCTTATCTCGGCGAGGTCTGTATTGCGCAGGAGAATCATCAGCAGCTTCCTCTCCAGTCGGATAATTTCCCGCAGCTTGCAGATGAGCAGAAATACTGCCCTCTTTTCAGTAACTATCTGAATTCCACCTACTTTGACGAGATTTATCATGTCCGCACCGCATGGGAGCATCTTCACGGCATCTGGCCCTATGAAATAAGCCATCCGCCCCTTGGAAAGCTCATAATCTCAGCGGGCATATCCATGTTCGGCATGACACCCTTCGGCTGGCGCTTTGCAGGTACGCTCAGCGGAGTTTTAATGCTGCCGCTCATGTATTTTCTCCTCAAGAGGATATTCGGCAGCAAAACCGTTGCAGGCCTCGGAACAATCATCTTTGCATCAGATTTCATGCACCTTGTTCAGACCAGAATTGCTACCATAGACAGCTATGCGGTTTTCTTCATACTGCTCATGTATCTGTTTATGTACGGCTTCTATGCCCACGGAAACCGGCGGGATCTGGCACTGTCGGGTATTTTCTTCGGTCTTGGCGCAGCGAGCAAATGGACCTGCATTTATGCCGGTGCCGGACTTGCGGTTCTGTGGCTCATGTACTGGATAAGAAGCTTTATTGAAGCTTCAAGGGCGGAAGAGAAAACTCCCCTGCCGTTCAAAGAATTTATAATAAACTGTCTTTTCTGCCTGCTGTTTTTTGTGGCAATCCCCTGCGTGATTTACTATCTTTCATATATTCCCTACGGTATCGCCCTTGACTGCGGGCCTTTCAGTAAGGAATACTTCGACATGGTAATTCACAATCAGGAGTTTATGCTGAACTATCATGTTAACGTGCAGGCTGAGCATCCTTATGCTTCTCGCTGGTATCAGTGGATGCTTGATATACGGCCGATACTGTACTATCTGCAATACTTTGATGACGGCAGCCGCTCTTCAATTTCCGCATTTCTCAATCCGATTCTCTGCTGGGGCGGTCTTTTAAGTATGTTTGTAGTCATTTATGAGGCTGCATTCCGCAGAGATAAGAAAGCGGCATTTATTCTGGTTGGATATCTGGCACAGCTGGTGCCGTGGTTCTTTATAAAGAGGCTTACCTTTGAGTATCACTACTTCCCATCCTCAGTTTTCCTTGTGCTGGCCATGGGATATGTGTTTGATGTTTTAAGGCTGAATTGCAGAGGCTGGCTCAAAAAGGCAATTCCCGTTGCAGCCGCATCTGTGGTTCTGTTTATCATGTTTTATCCTGCACTGACAGGACTTCTGATAGACAATAAGCTGGGAACCGCTCTTCTGGGCTGGCTCCCCACCTGGCCGCTGTAATGCTAAAGCCGTAGTGAGGTTTGTCCTTACTACGGCTTTATCTATAAAATTACAGTAATTTTTCAAATTACTATTGACAATCTTCAATTCGTCTGTTATTATAATCAAGCTGAATGAAGCAAACAGAATATTTGGGGGTATAGCTCAGCTGGGAGAGCGCTTGAATGGCATTCAAGAGGTCA